>NZ_CP054041.1:2089470-2438713 GCF_013282665.1 Listeria monocytogenes | reverse complement strand
ATCACAAATTGTGACTACAAGCAAGTTTTGCCCATTTTTAGAATAGCGACAACTGATTTTGATCAGGCAATCCTTCCAAACATCCTTGATCATCCATGTACTGGATGATTGTTTTGGATACTTTTCCTCGTTGTTGTAAGTCTTCTTTGGATAAAAATTCCCCATTTTCGCGTGCAGCTACAATTTGTTTCGCTACGTTTGTTCCAAGGCTCGGAATCGCGTTAAACGGCGGAATAAGCGAATCTCCATCAATCAGGAATTCATCCGCAGACGATTTGTATAAATCGACTTTTTGGAAATGGAAACCGCGAGCAAGCATTTCATTCGCAATTTCTAGAACAGTTAATAAGTTTTTCTCTTTGGTTGAAGCTTCCATCCCTTTATCATTTACTTCTTTCATCGTTGCTTTCACGGCTTCTTTTCCGTTTACCATCGATGTTAAATCAAAATCATCCGCACGAACGGTGAAATAAGTCGCATAGAAGTAAAGTGGATAATGTACTTTGAAATAAGCAATCCGTACAGCCATCAAAACGTAAGCAGCTGCATGGGCTTTCGGGAACATGTACTTGATTTTTTTACATGATTCAATGTACCAAAGCGGCACTTTATTCGCCATCATCGCTTCTTCCATTTCATCTGTTAACCCTTTACCTTTACGCACAGACTCCATAATTTTAAAGGCTAACGAGCTTTCGAGTCCTTGATAAATTAGGAAAACCATAATATCATCACGACAACCAATTACATCTGGCAGTTCGCAGGTTTTGTTTTTGATTAATTCTTCTGCATTTCCAAGCCAGACATCCGTCCCATGGGAAAGACCAGAGATTTGGACTAGCTCAGAAAACGTGGTTGGCTTTGTTTGTTCTAACATTTGTCGTACGAAACGCGTCCCAAATTCGGGAATTCCGAGCGTCCCTGTTTTGGAATCAATGTCTGCTGGTTTAACACCAAGTGACTCAGTCGACCCAAAAAGTTTCATTACATCTGGGTCATCGGTTGGGATTGTTTTTGGATCAATACCGCTTAAATCCTGTAACATCCGGATAGCAGTCGGATCATCGTGTCCAAGTATATCGAGTTTTAATACATTATCATGAATCGAGTGGAAGTCAAAATGGGTCGTTTTCCATTCCGAGTCCGTGGCATCTGCTGGGAACTGTACCGGTGTAAAATCGTATACATCCATATAATCAGGAATAACGATAATACCACCTGGATGCTGACCAGTAGTACGTTTAACGCCTGTACAACCGGCTACTAGTCGATCAATTTCTGCCCCGCGAATAGTCATATTCATATCGCGCTCATAATTTCGAACATAACCAAAAGCGGTTTTCTCTGCAACAGTACCAATCGTCCCCGCACGGAAAACGTAGTCCTCACCAAAAATTTCTTTTGTATAAGCATGGGCTACCGGTTGATAATCTCCTGAGAAGTTCAAATCGATATCGGGTACTTTATCACCTTTAAATCCTAAGAAAGTTTCAAATGGAATATCTTGTCCTTCTTTTTGATAAGCGGTTCCGCAGTGTGGGCAATCTTTATCAGGTAAGTCAAAACCCGAACCAACTGAACCATCATCAAAGAACTCAGAAGCCTTACAATTCGGACAAAGATAATGCGGTGGAAGTGGGTTTACTTCGGTAATTTCTGTCATTGTAGCAACGAAAGAAGAACCGACCGACCCCCGCGAACCTACGAGATAGCCATCTACAAGCGATTTCTTAACCAGTTTATGTGAAATAAGATAAATAACCGCAAATCCGTGGCCAATAATACTTTTCAGTTCTTTTTCAAGTCGAGCTTCCACGATTTCCGGTAAATTCTCACCGTACAATTGGTGCGCCATTTCATAACTCATATTCCGAACTTCATCTTCTGCGCCATCAATCTTCGGTGTGTATAATTCGTCTTTGATTGGTTTAAGATCTTCCATCCAATCAACCACTAAATTCGAATTCGTTACAACAATTTCTTTTGCTTTTTCTTCACCGAGGAAAGCGAATTCTTTCAACATTTCATCTGTTGTGCGGAAATGGACATCTGGTAATTCAGCACGATTTAGAGGGTTAGCTCCACCTTGCGAATGAATCAAGATTTTCCGATAAATTTTATCCACTGGGTCTTTGTAATGGACGTTACCAGTTGCAACAACTGGTTTTCCAGTTTTTTCACCAACACGAACAATATTTTTCAATATTTCTTCTAGCGCTTTTTCATCACGAACAAGTTCCCGCTCAATCAGCGGTGCATAGACTGGCTTCGGTTGAACTTCAATGAAATCATAGAATTCTGCTACTTTTTCTGCCGCTTGCATCCCTTTTTGCATCATTGCTTCAAATAGTTCTCCTTGGCTACAAGCAGTTCCAATTATTAAACCTTCACGTAATTTCTTTAGCTGTGAGCGAGGAATACGAGGTACCCGGTAAAAGTAATTAATATTCGACATCGTAATTAATTTGAAAAGATTCTTCAAACCAACGGCTGTTTGTGCATAAATCGTCGCATGGAATGGTCGCGCACGTTTGTATGCATCGCCTTCTCCCATATAATCATTTAGAGAATCATGGAAATCAATATCGTGCATTTCTTTTGCATCTTTAATTAACTTCCAAGCCAAATATGCTGTAGCTTCCGCATCAAAAACAGCTCGGTGATGTTGTTCAAGAATAATATTGAATTTCTTGGTTAAGGTATTCAAGCGGTGATTTTTAAAATGTGGATAAAGAAAACGAGCTAATTCTAATGTATCGACAACCGCATTTTCTGCCTTTTCTAGTCCAACTTTTTCATAAGCCGTGTTAATAAAGCCCATGTCAAATGAAGCGTTGTGAGCCACAAGAATGTCATCGCCACTCCATTCTTTAAATCGTTTTAAAACTACATCAATTGGATCAGAACCTTTGACCATATCATCTGTAATACCAGTTAGATTAATGGTAGTTGCAGAAAGCGGGTGACCAGGGTCAATAAAGGCTTCAAATTTATCGATAATTTCGCCATTCTTCATTTTTACGCCAGCAAGTTCGATAATCGTATCGTAAACAGCGGACAATCCTGTTGTCTCCACATCAAATACGCAATATGTTGCATCTTGCAGGGCGATATGTTGATCGTTATAAGCGATTGGAACACCATCATCTATTAGATTGGCTTCGATACCAAAAATAACTTTCAAGCCATACTTTTGACCTGCCCCATATGCTTCTGGGAAAGATTGCGCGACAGAGTGATCAGTAATAGCAATCGCTTTGTGCCCCCAATCAGCAGCTTGTTTGAACAGAGAATCTACAGATGACGTAGCATCCATTTGACTCATTGGAGAATGGAGATGTAGTTCTGCTCGTTTTTCTTCCGCTGTATCGAGACGTTTTACTCCAGCAATTTCATTCACATCTTGTGCCATCATAATTAAATCCCGTACGAAAGTATCATTTTGAACACTTCCTCGTACTTTAACCCACATACCTTTTTTCAAGTTTTGGAACATTGCTGCATCCTCGTTATCACGAGAAAACATTTTTATAATCATCGAACTTGTATAGTCGGTAATTTTGAATTGTAACAAACTACGACCACTGCGTAGCTCTCTAATTTCCGTCGCGAAGATTAAGCCTTGAACGGTAATACGACGTTCTTCATCGTAAATATCACCAAGACGTTTCACTTCTTCCTCATCTTTAATTTTGTAACCAATTTGGAACGGACCAGTTAATGGAGCTGCTCCACCGCCACTTTGTCCTTCTGCTTGTCGTTTTTGCATAACTTGAACAGCTTCTGCGGCTTTTTTCTGATCTTCTTCTTGTTTGGCTTGTGCAAAAGCTTTGTATTCTTCGGTTTCAGATTGATCTAGCATATGCATTTTCATTGCCAGACGCGGGAAACCAGCTTTTCCATAGCTTTCAATGATTTTTGCTTGGAATCGTTGTTGGATTGTTGCTTCTTCCATATCATTATGAACCGCTAATTCAATAAAATGAGGTTCTTTAAATGTAGGTTTTTGCTCCATCAAAAGTTTTCCAATCATCGGGGACTGCTTTCCAATCGGCTCTACAATGATGTTCCAATAATCTTGAATGAGCGCTTCATTGATTGTTTGATTTTCTGGAACTATTTGCATTTCTGTTTCTGCAATTTGGCTGAATGCTCGCTTCATTCCAACATCCATCATATGGAAAAGTGCTGCTGGAAAAATTTGTGGAACATGTAAATGAAATTGCCATGTTTTATTTTTCTTATCGGCAACTAGTTTTTCGATTTTAGCATCTTTTGTAAATTCTTCGTAGGTTGTTACATCTTGTAAACCGATTTGTGTCATTAACAGCTGAAATCGTTCTTGTTTTTCTTCCTCTTTCGCAGTCATTCCGAATAACACCCCTTCATTCAAATTTATAAAAGCCAGATGTCCCTCATAACTCGTTTTTTATAGGAACGAGTGGAGTTTCATCTGGCACGAATAGCTCAATAAATTATTTATCTCCAAAGAGTATAGGTAGCGTGTTTAGAAGTTCATCTTGACGAACTTCAATCATTTCGCCAGTTTTTCTGATTTTCACTTCCACAACGCCTTCTGCTGCTTTTTTCCCAACTGTAATACGAATTGGTAAACCGATTAAATCCGCGTCTGCAAACTTAACGCCCGCTCGCTCCGCACGATCATCGATTAAGACACTGAAGCCAGCATCTTGTAAGGATGTATAAAGTGTTTCTGCAAAAGCAACTTGTTCTTCGCTCTTCATATTAACAGGAATTAAATGCAAATCAAACGGACTAATTTGTTTGTCCCACACAAAACCATTTTCATCATTCGATTGTTCCGCAATGGCAGATAAAATACGTGATACGCCAATTCCGTAACAACCCATAATGATTGGCTGTGCACGACCATTTTCATCTAATATAGTGGCATTCATTGCTTGACTATATTTCGTTCCAAGTTTGAAAATATGACCTACTTCGATACCTTCAGCAAATTTGATGACACCTTGGCCATCTGGAGATAGATCGCCAACTTGAATCATACGTAAATCAAAATAGCTTGTTACAGTGAAATCACGATCCGGATTCACATTGATATAGTGGAAACCATCTTCATTTGCACCCACTACGGCGTTAACAATGTCTTTTACCGCATTATCCGCAAAAACACGCGTATTTTCAGGAACATTGATTGGCCCTAGAGAACCAAAATTTGCTCCTAATAATTCTACAGCAACTGCTGGATCGACTAATTCTACATTGGTTGCATCTAAAGCATTTTTGATTTTAATATCATTCACTTCATGGTCGCCGCGAACGAGAACCATAATAACTTCTTCATCCACTTGATAAAGCATCGATTTCATTGTTTTTTCAATGGGTACTTCTAAAAACTCAACAATATCAGCAATCGATTTTTGATCTGGAGTAGCGACTTTCTCTAATTCTTTCTCCAGTTCATGCGATTTTTTCTCCATATATAAAACTGGCGCCATTTCAGTGTTGGCTGCATAATCAGAAGCATCACTATAAGCAATTGTATCTTCACCAATATCAGATAACGCCATAAATTCTTTGGATTCATTCCCGCCGATAGAACCAGAATCCGCGATAACAGAACGGAATTCAAGCCCACAACGAGTAAAGATATTCGAATAAGCTTGGTGCATTAAGTTATACACTTCATCTAAACTTTCACTTGTTGCATGGAAAGAATACGCATCTTTCATAATGAATTCACGACCGCGTAATAAACCGAAGCGTGGACGTTTTTCATCACGGAACTTTGTTTGAATTTGGTATAAAGTAAGTGGCAAACGTTTGTAAGATTTAACTTCATCACGTAAAAGTGCCGTAATAACTTCTTCATGTGTTGGCCCAAGCGCAAAGTCGCGAGAAGCTCGGTCTTTTAGACGCATTAATTCTGGACCGTAATCATTCCAACGACCAGACTCTTGCCAAAGTTCAGCTGGTTGAAGGGCAGGCATTAATAGTTCTGCAGCGCCAATTGCTTCTAACTCTTCGCGGATAATTGTTTCGATTTTTCTTAACATCAATGTTGCAAGTGGTAAATAACTATAAATTCCACTAGCTGTTTGTCTTATAAAACCAGCACGAAGAAGTAATTGGTGACTCTTTACTTCCGCATCTGCTGGGACTTCTTTTAATGTTGGTATAAATGTCATCGTTTGACGCATTTAAAACACCCCTTTTTCCCTTTATTAGTGTATCTCTTTTTAGAAAAATGCTCGTTGAATATCGTTCCATGTCACAAGAATCATCAGCACCATTAAAAGTGCAAATCCAGCAAAATGGATAATCCCCTCTTTTTTAGGATCAATTGGTTTGCCGCGAACGAGTTCGTATAAGAAGAACATTAAACGTCCGCCGTCTAGTGCTGGTAACGGTAGCAGGTTAACAATTCCTAAGTTAATACTTAAAACAGCTGTCCAGTTTAATACAGTCATAAAGCCATATTGAACGACTTGTTGCGTGCTTGTGTAAATCCCCACCGGACCATTCAGCATATCGAGCGAAAATCCGCCAGTAAACATATTTCCTAGAATCGTAAATATTTGTACAATCCAATTCCATGTTTGCGTAAACCCATTCGTTATTTTAGCAGTAAAAGAGGAGTCCATTGGTGTTTCTACACCGATTTTCCCTACGTCTTTACCATTTTCTTTTTGTGTTACTGGTGTGACATCAATATCTTGTGTCTTACCATCTCGCTCAATTTTGAAATCAAGCGTTTTTCCGGGGTTTTCCGAAACACTTTGAACAATATCGGTCCAAGATTTTGTTTCTTTTCCATTGATGGAAAGAACCTCATCCCCTTTTTTTAGACCAGCTTCCGCAGCAGCTCCGTCTGGTAGAACATTCCCAAGCGTATTATCGGTGCTCGGAACGCCCCCTTGTACAAAAGCAAGTGCTGTGAAAATTAAAATAGCTAAAATAAAGTTAAAAAGCGGTCCAGCAAAAATGGTCATTGCCCGGTTTCCTAAAGATTTTGCATTAAAAGAACGGTCATACGGTGTAATCATCGTTTCGATTTTACCGTCAATGACTAATGCATCACGTTCTACCTGATACCGAACTTTTTTGGTATCATCGTAATCTTCGTAGCCTTCAATGAAAAGTTCTTTCTCTAAATCACAGAGAGAAACCTCGATTGGCTGTGCATTGACATATTGATCTTTCCCATTAACAATAATTTTACTAACCGTTTCTTCTGGTGTTAATTCAAGCCCTACTCGGTAACCAGGTTTTAGCTCGATTTCCTCGCCATCTTCCCCAGCCATCCGAACGTATCCACCAATCGGTAATAAGCGAATCGTATATTGTGTTTCTTTTTTACGATAAGCAAAAATTTTCGGTCCGAACCCGATTGAAAAGTCTTTCACCATGATTCCAGCACGTTTTGCAAAAAGAAAATGTCCCAGTTCATGGAAAAATACAATCAGTCCGAATACGAAAATAAAAGCAATAATAGTTGTCAAAATAGCTTCACCTCTATAAAAGTGTCTTTACATACGCGCGTGTTTCTTGATCGACTTGTAAAATGGTATCCAAGTCAGGATCAGAAATGCTAGTATGACGATTCATTGCATTTTCAACAAGTGCTTCAATATTATAAAAAGCCACCTGTCCATTCAAAAAGCCAGCAACAGCAATTTCATTTGCTGCATTTAAAACTGTCGGCATTGTTCCACCTATTTTACCAGCATTATACGCGAGTTTCAATGCCGGAAATCTTTCATAATCCACTTTTTCAAAATGAAGTGCGGAAAAATCAGTAATCCGGAATTCTTTTTCATACGGTATATAAAGTCTATCGGGATAGGTTAAAGCGTATTGAATTGGCATCCGCATATCTGGTGTACCAAGTTGCGCAATGAAACTTCCATCCACGAACTGAACCATAGAATGGATAATACTTTCGCGCTGGATAACGACTTCTATATCATCGTAGTCCACACCAAACAGCCAGTGTGCCTCCATCACTTCCAAACCTTTGTTAAACATCGTTGCTGAATCAATTGTTAATTTATTCCCCATATTCCAGTTCGGATGCTTTAACGCTTCTTTCACCGTAACTTCGCTGAGTTGTTCCCTCGTCTTATCTCGGAAACTTCCACCGCTCGCTGTTAAAACTATTTTTTCGATTCTTTCCGTATTTTCTCCGTTTAATGCTTGTAAAATAGCAGAATGTTCGCTATCAACAGGTAATAGTGAAATGTTTTTTTCTTTCGCCGCACGCATGACTAAATGTCCAGCCGTGACAAGCGTTTCTTTATTAGCAATTGCAATGGTCTTCCCAGCCTCGATTGCATCTAATGTAGGAAGTAATCCAACGCTCCCCATGACTGCATTTAAAAGCACATCTCCATCTAAATAGGTTGCTACTTCTCTAAGTCCTTCTAAACCACTAAAAAATTTCACATTTGGAAATTCTGCTTCTAATGTCACACGATCTCTCGTATGCCAAACAGCGACCATTTTTGGTTTAAACTCTTGTATAATTGCCCTGCCACGTTCCATATTACGCCCAAAACTAAGCGCAACAACTTGAAACTTCTCAGGGTTATCACGAATGATTGCAAGTGTTTGGGTTCCAATAGAACCAGTTGCACCTAGCAAAATAATTTTTTTCATTATCCCATCTCCAATTAAATAATTTGAAGTATATGTAGCAGAGGTAAAACGAACAACAAGCTATCAAACCGGTCTAAAATACCACCATGCCCTGGTAAGATTTTCCCAGAATCTTTTACACCATAGAAGCGTTTTAAAGCTGACTCGACCAAATCGCCAAGCTGTCCAAAAATAGAAAGAAAGACTAAAAGCGCTAGTACGAGTGCCATATTTCCTGGTAGCTCCGCAAAATAATAAAAGCCTCCAGCAATGACAAGTGCACATACAATCCCACCGATAAATCCTTCGACTGTTTTGTTCGGGCTAACATTCGGAGCTAATTTATGCTTCCCAATTGCTCTTCCAATAAAATAAGCACCAGTATCAGTAGACCAAACAATAAATAAAGCAAAAAGTACATACATTAATCCAGCTTCACGAGTTAACGCTAAGTAATGAAAACCAAATCCTGTATAAAAAGCGGCAACCATACAGATACCAACTTGATCAAAATGGAATTTGTTTCGTGAAAATACTGTATTAGCAAGTAATAAAGCCATTAAAATAAAAATAACTTCCATTTCAGTAATATGCAGTGTATCTAAAAAGTCCAAATATCTATCTGGCACGACAACTAACCACATTAATAGTAAAGTAATTATCCCATTCATCGAAAAAATTCGTTGTTTTGTCATTACAAGTACTTCATATAAAGCAATCGTTGCTAGTAAAATACTTAATAGTTCAAATGGAATTCCTCCGTAGACAACGAATGGAATAAAAAATATAAGCGCAACAACTGCAGTAATAATTCTCGTTTTCAATCTTTTTTCCTCCCTAGAGCCCTCCAAAACGACGTGACCGGTTTTGATATTCAATAATTGCCTGTAAAAAATCTTCTTTTGAAAAATCAGGCCAATGTGTATCCGTAAAATAAAACTCGCTATACGCAAGTTGCCAAAGCATAAAGTTACTTAATCTAAGTTCACCGCTTGTTCGGATCAGCAAGTCTGGATCCCCTAAGCCGCTACTCATCAAATGGTCATTTAACATTTCTTCTGTTAGATTTTCTGCACTTTTGCCTTCACGTTCGAGCTCTTTCATTGCTTCTTTTGCAGCCGTAATAATTTCTGAACGTCCACCGTAGTTAAGCGCAAAATTAAGCGTAAGACCTGTACAATGTGCTGTATCCGCAACGGCTTTTTCTACTGCACGCATCGTATGATCAGGTAGATTTTCTCTGTACCCCATCACATTAACACGAACATTTTCTTCAATCAACTCTGGTACAAAAGAGTCAAAAAATTCTACAGGTAATTTCATTAAAAAATCCACTTCATCTGTAGGCCGCTTCCAATTTTCAGTTGAAAATGCATAGAGCGTTAATACATTGATACCCATTGCATTAGCATAACGTGTCACTCGCTTCACGACATCCATACCTTCTTTATGTCCAGCAATGCGTGGTAAGAAACGTTTCTTCGCCCATCTTCCATTACCATCCATAATGATAGCAACATGGCGCGGAATCGGTAAATCTTCTGAAAGTTCACTATTTAATATATTTTCATCTTGTCGAAATAGCTTTTTAAACATCATAAATCCTCCAATTGATACACTTCTTAGAGCATGTCTATACCTATAATAACAAAAAAGAATCAATTAATGTACTAAAAATTCCATGTGAACAGATGAGAGTTTCATGAGAGCGATGGAATTGCCCATTAAAAAACATTCCTAACCCAACACATATGGAAAGAATTAGGAATGCCACTTCAACTTAAAAGGTCTTTAACCTATTTGTTACTATTTGTAAAAGTATCAATTAAACTTCTAAGATTTCCGCTTCTTTGTCTTTCGTGATGCTATCGATGTTCTTGATGCTTTCATCTGTTAATTTTTGAACGTCTTCACCATAAGAGCGCAAATCGTCCTCTGTGATATCGCCACTTTTTTCTAATTTTTTTAATTCTTCATTAGCTTCACGGCGAATGTTACGAACCGCAACTTTCGCTTCTTCCGCTTCTTTTTTCACTTCTTTAACTAACTCTTTACGACGCTCTTCTGTTAATTGTGGAATAGATAAACGTAGAACAGAACCATCGTTATTTGGAGTTAAACCTAGGTCTGATTTCAAAATTGCTTTTTCGATTTCACCTAAAATAGTTTTATCGTAAGGTGTAATTAGTAACATTCTAGCTTCAGGAACGCTGATAGAAGCCATTTGATTCACTGGTGTAGCTGCTCCGTAGTAGTCTACTGATAAACGATCAAGTAGAGATGCATTCGCACGACCAGCACGAATTGTGCCTAATTGTCTTGTTAACGCTTGTTCTGCTTTTTCCATTTTTTCTTTGGATTTTGATAATACTTCTTTACTCATTATTTTTTCCCCCTAACAGTAGTTCCGATTTTTTCACCTAAAATAACACGTTTAATATTGTTGCCTTGTTCTGTAAATGAGAAGACAATTAATGGAATATCATTGTCCATACTTAGAGATGATGCAGTGGTATCCATTACCTCTAAACCTTCTTTAATTACATCAAGGTAAGATAGTTCTTCGTATTTTTTCGCATTTTCATCTAGTTTTGGATCAGCATTGTAGACACCATCGACATTGTTCTTCGCCATTAAGATGACATCGGCTTCGATTTCAGCCGCTCTTAGTGCTGCCGCTGTATCTGTGGAGAAATACGGGTTACCTGTTCCACCTGCAAAAATAACGACACGACCTTTTTCTAAATGACGAATTGCTTTACGACGAATGTACGGCTCCGCAATTTGACGCATATCAATAGAAGTTTGCACACGTGTTGCTACTCCAATATTTTCAAGGGAATCTTGTAAAGATAAGGAATTCATGATAGTCGCAAGCATTCCCATTTGGTCTGCTGCTGCACGGTCCATTCCCATTTCACTACCAAGTTTACCGCGCCAGATATTTCCGCCGCCAACAACGATAGCCACCTCTACTCCTAGTTCTACTACTTCTTTGATTTGAGCAGAAATCAAATTGACCACGCTCGGGTTAATTCCAAAGCCATCATTTCCGGCAAGTGCTTCACCGCTTAATTTTAATACAACTCGTTTATAATCTGGGGTATCCATAATAGCCTCCAATTTCATATTCTATTCATAGATAGAAAAGTTTTCCATCCACCATTATCTATTCTACTAAAAAGCTAGCTATTACAAAAGTGTTTTCTACCAAAAAATAAAAAAACATTTAAAATAACTCAAAACGTCCCTTATTTTATGATTATTTTTGTTGTTAATACTAATTTCTCATCGAATACAAATAGTTTTATCCGCTATTTTAATATTATTTATGATAAAATAAACGCATAAATACATAAAAATGAACAAAAAAAACAAAACACATAGGAGTATTAGATATAAATGGTTAAATGGTACAAAATATATACATATAGCGAACGAATAGAACAGTGGGATAAGCAAACAATTATCGAAATGCCTTCAGAAAGTGAATATCAAGGTTATTTTTTCTTACTACCTAAAAAAATGGTGTTTTCACTCACATCCGAATACAGCTATTTTTATTTTCCAGATACGTGGAACTTCTTTCTAAAGAAACATACAGAAAAAAAAGAAATAAGTGCAGCCCAAATGATCCACACCTTCCAAAATGAAAGTGAAGGAATAATGCAATTCTTCCATACAAAAAAAGTAAAAGATTGCATTGTCAAAGTACGTACACATATCCCTAAAAAAATAGAAAAAGATGTGATAATTGAAAATGACCTTATTAGATAGCCAGAAACAAGCACTGGTAAAGCTTAAAAAATATAAAGTTGGTGCTCTGTTTATGAAACCGGGTAGCGGGAAGACACGGGTAGCTTGTGAATTAATCAATGATGCAAAACCAGATTATGTGTTATGGATTACTCCTTTCCAAACAAAAGCAAATCTCGAAACAGAAATAAACAAATGGGGTTATAAATTCCCGCAAGAAATTATCGGTATTGAATCTCTCTCTAACTCTGATCGCTTATACCTCTATTGTCGTGACAAACTAAAAAATTCAACCAATAGCTACATTATTATGGATGAAAGCTTAAAAATCAAAAATGTCCAAGCGCTTCGAACACAGCGGGCAATCAAACTTTCACGACTCGCTACCTACAAATTAATTATGAATGGCACCCCGCTTAGTCGAAATATTTTAGATCTTTGGTCCCAACTAGAGTTTTTATCTCCTAAAATATTAAATCTAAGTTTTTCGCAGTTTAAAAAGACGTTTTGTGAATACGTAACGATTACACAACTAACTCAAAGCAAGCAACAATCAATGGACATTATTAAAAAGTATCATAATTTAGAGTACTTACATAAACTAATCGCACCATATATTTTTACTTCTTCACATGAGTTAGCAGTTAAGTGGCATTATATTCGTCATGATTTTTCGATTGATGAGGAACTTTTAAAACAATATTACAAAATAAAAGAAGACTATCTGCAAAAAGCAGCAGCATATACCATTAATATTAATTTTTTAGAAATGTCTCAAGTCATGCAACACTGTTACTGTCTCTCCTCCGAAAAATTTACTATTACTAAATCTTTAGTCGCCGGAAAAGAAGAAACGACGATTATTTTTTGTAAATACAAACGTTCTGAAGAAGCATTACAAAAAGCATTCCCTAATGTAAAAATTACTACTTTTGCTAAATCTTCTTATGGACTCAATTTGCAATTTTATAATCAAATTATTTACTTCGATAAAACATTTGACTATTCTCAGCGTGATCAATCTGAAAGGCGGATTTACCGGACCGGACAAACGCAAGACTGCTACTACCATGATTTAAGTGGGAACGTTGGACTCGATTCTCTTATTGATATAAATATTTCTAAGAAAACAAACCTATTGCAAGAATTCAAAAAAGAACTCTCACAAAAAAATTCTTTTGAGGTGATAATGGATGCTTTCTAGAACAGTCTTTGATGCTTCCCAAGAACGAATGGAAGTAATTTTTTCCGAATTTGACAATATCATCGTTTCTTTTTCAGGCGGTAAAGATAGTGCAGTCATGCTACATCTCATGATTGATTACATGCGAAAACATCATATACAAAAGAAAATCTACGTATATCATTTAGACTACGAAGGTCAGTATAGCGCTACAACTACCTTTGTTACCGAAATGTTAACCAGTAATTTAGATATTATCGAGCCGCTTTGGTGTTGCCTTCCAATCGCGGCTCAATCCGCCGTTTCAATGTTTACTGACCACTGGAAACCCTGGGAAAAATCTAAACAAGATATTTGGGTTAGAAATATGCCCTCCTTTCCATTCGTCATCAATGAAGATAATGCTCCTTTTGACTTTGATTTTGAAAATCTTTGGGATTATGAATTTAATAAAAAAATCATTCACTGGCTACATACTAAGAATAACGCAAAAAAAACAATTGCTTTAATTGGCATAAGACAACAAGAATCCCTTAATCGTTATAACGCGATTCATAAAAAAGAACGAATGTATAAAAAGTACAATTGGACTACGGAAATTTCCAAAAACATATACAACGCCTATCCAATACACGACTGGCGAGTGGAAGATATTTGGATTGCAAATGCTAAATTTCAATGGTCCTATAATAAAATATATGATTTATTCTATCAAGCAGGTTTAACTGTACACGATATGCGTGTCGCTAGCCCTTTTAACGATTCTGCCACAGAAAGTCTTAAATTATATCGTGTTATCGAACCCGCTCTTTGGTCCAAACTAGTTGGTCGCGTAAACGGTGCTAATTTCACCGCAATTTACGGCGGCACCTCCGCAATGGCTTGGAAAGAAATTAAATTACCAAAAAATCATACATGGAAATCGTATTTAGAGTTTTTACTCACGACTTTGCCGAGTTACACGAGAGAGCGCTATTTAAAAAAATTCAAAACAAGTATTACATACTGGACCGAAAAAGGCGGCGCTTTAAAAGTAGAAACTGTTGAGGAATTGAAAAAATTAGATGTCCAAGCAGATTTCCTTGGTAAACCACAAAACAATCGAGTATATACCAATCCTATGGAAATCGTTCGCTTTAAAGAGTATCCAGACGATTTAAAAATCAAAGAGTTTGCAAGCGTCCCTACTTACAAACGGATGTGTATTGCTATTTTGAAAAATGATTATACCTGCAAATATATGGGATTTGGTCAAACAAAATTAGAACTAGAGAAGCGAAAAAACGCACTAGAGAAATATAATAATATCTTATGAGGTGAAATAATGAATTACAAAAGCCCAGTATATAGCGTCACTCCAATACACTACACAAAACTACAAGCAAATAACTATAATCCGAACACCGTCCCGCCGCTTGAACTCAAACTGCTTGAAAAATCAATTTGGGAAGATGGGTTTACTCAACCCATTGTTTGTTATCCCTTGGAAGGTAGCGATAAATATGAAATAATAGATGGGTTCCACCGTTACACAATCATGACTACTTCCAAACGAATCCGCGAACGAGAAAACGAATACCTACCAGTTGTCATCCTAGAAAAAGATACCGTGAATCGAATGGCCTCAACTATACGCCATAATCGCGCGCGTGGATTCCATAACGTAGAATTAATGTCCAACATTGTGAGCGAACTTGTAGACAGCGGAATGTCCGATAGTTGGATTATGAAAAACATTGGAATGGACGCCAACGAAATCTTGCGCTTAAAACAAGTGAGTGGACTTGCTCACCTCTTCTTAGAAAAAGAATTCAGTCATGCATCTGATTAATCGATGAAAAGAGGAATAAGAAATGAAAGAAAATAAATATGATGATAAACATTTTTTTGAACAATATAGCCAAATGCCCCGCTCCAAGGAAGGATTAAAAGCAGCTGGTGAATGGCATGAATTTAAAAAGCTACTCCCTGATTTCCACCAAAAAGTAGTCCTTGATTTAGGGTGTGGATTTGGATGGCACTGCATTTATGCCGCTGACCATGGTGCACAAAAAGTACTTGGTATCGATTTATCCAAACGAATGCTTGCTGAAGCCAAACAAAAAACAACCTCCCCGGTAGTTCATTACGAGCAAAAAGCTATAGAGGATATAGATTTAGAGCCAGAAACATATGATATTGTTCTAAGTTCACTGGCACTTCATTACGTAGCTTCCTTTGACGAAATTTGTCAGAAAGTCCATGTTAACATAAAATCGGGCGGCTCTTTCATATTCTCCGTAGAGCATCCAGTATTTACAGCAGACGGACGTCAAGATTGGTATACGGATGAAGCCGGAAATAAGTTGCACTGGCCCGTCGACCGTTACTTCAACGAATCTGTGCGCACAAGTCACTTCCTTGGAGAGGACGTCCAGAAATATCATCGTACGCTTACCAGTTATATCCAAACATTACTACAAAACGGCTTCCGAATTAATAGCGTAATCGAACCCGAACCGGCTCCAGAACTAAAAGCGCTACCCGAAATGCAAGATGAATACCGACGGCCAATGATGCTGCTTATATCTGCAACTAAAAACTAAAAGAAAGTAGGTATTATTGTGCATAATTCTAATTTATTCAATACATTAAAACAAAATAATTATATCTTACCTAATGACCCAGATGCTTCTAACGAAATAATTGATACTATGTTGTCCTATCTTTCTTCTATTGATAGTGAATTGAGAGATCATATTGCTTATAATATTTTTTCCGAATGGCTTGTTGTTCATGATAATTTAACTACAGAACAAAAAATGAGAATTTATAATTACGCAGTCAATAAGAATAATTTACTATTCAAGATTAATATTATTGACTCAGATGCAGTATTTCAACGCTCATTTTTAGCATTAATTATAGCATTACTACTAGAAAATAATAAGGTCCATAATTTCTTAACTGATAATGAAATTAGAAAAACTTTGGATTTGCTAATTGAACTACTAGAAAAAGAAAAAAATACGCACTCTTTTATTGAGGAAAAAGGTTGGGCCCATTGCATCGCACATACAGCAGACGCTCTAGATGAACTAATTTATCAAAGAACAATTAATGAAATAGATGTAAAAAAAATAATGACTGCAATTACATTTTTTTATAAGAACAACACTAACATACTAACTGGTGAAGAAGATGAGCGCCTAAGTAATATATTAATAACAGCCCTCTTTGAACAAAAAATAAATAACGAAGAAGTAAAAAATTGGTTAAATTCCATTTCAGAAACAATTCCCAGCCACCTTCCAGAAATACCACTGATAAATATTAAACAGTTTACTCAAACGCTTCTAATAAAATTAACTGTTTTAAATTATGATGTAGATTTTAATTTATTTCCTATTGTAACTCGTTATATAAGAAAAAATGATGCTAATTCTACTAATAAAAAAACCCTTTAAAATTAGCTTTTTACAAACTAATTTTAAAGGGTTTTACTCTTGTTAAAAGATTATTTCTTAGCTTTTTTCGGTTTTTCTTTTTCTTGCTGTTTGTTCATCGCACTCATCATTTGATTGATTTTCTTTTGTGATGGTTTTTGACCCATTTGTGCCATCATCATTTGTAACATTTGTTCGTTAATTGGCGGATTGTTTTTTAAATAGCTCATCATGTAACGTCTTGCAATAAAGAATCCTCCCGCAAGACCAGCTAGTAAACAAATAATGCCGACAAGAATGTAAATCCACATAGTCTCTTTTCTCCTCCTTGAAACAAAATCCTCTTTTATTGTACTTGATTTATATTAAACAGACAATACTTTTCAAGAAAACATATCATCTTGATTAATTTATCAATAAAAGTCGCAAACAACCTCGTAATTATATCATTAATGGCACCACGACGCAATCTAAAAAAAGCATAAAAAAACAGACCGCTCTAGAAAAACTAGTAACGGTCCGATTGTTTCATTAAAGTGATTTTACTGTTTTAACGACGTTTTCAACAGTAAAGCCATAATTCTTGATAACAGTTTCGCCTGGAGCAGAAGCACCAAATTTGTCAATTCCGATAACTTTACCATCTAAACCAACATACCGCTCCCAACCAAAGCTAGCACCCATCTCTACTGCTACACGTTTTCTAACAGCATTCGGTAGAACACTTTCTTTGTATTCTGCTGATTGTTGCTCGAATAAATCAAACGATGGCACACTAACAACTGATACATCTGTTCCTTGGGATTGAAGTTCTTTTTGTGCTTCGATAGCTAAGTTAACTTCAGAACCACTCGCAAGAATGATTGCTTCCGGCACTTCCCCTTTTGCAGGTGAAATTACGTAAGCACCTTTTTTAACGCCTTCTGCAGTTAATTTAGCAGAGTTTGGTAATGTTGGTAACCCTTGGCGAGTAAGAACAAGTACATGAGGTGTAGATTTAGAAGTGATAGCAAGTTTCCAAGCTTCCACTACTTCATTTCCATCAGCAGGACGAATAACAGAAAGCCCTGGCATTGCTCGTAAGCTTGCAAGTTGTTCAATTGGTTCATGTGTTGGGCCATCTTCACCTACAGCAATACTATCATGTGTCATTACATAAGTTACTGGTAAATGTTGAATGGCAGACAAACGAATAGCAGCACGTACATAATCAGAGAATACGAAGAATGTTCCGCCGTACACTTGTAATCCACCGTGAAGTGCCATACCATTTAGTGCAGCACCCATCGCAAATTCACGAACACCAAACCAAATGTTTCTTTCCGCTGGAGTCGCTTTTGTAAATTCACCATCTGTTTTAATGGTTGTATTATTCGAACCTGCAAGGTCAGCAGATCCACCAAAAATGGTTGGGATTTTCCCAGCTAACGCGTTGATTACTTCTCCACTGGAAGCACGACTAGCAAGCGCTTTGGAATCATCATATACTGGAAGGTCTGCATCCCAATCAGCAGGTAACTTGTTGTTCAAGCTATCTTCTAATTGTTTAGCAAGCTCTGGATATTCTGCTTTATAGGAAGCAAATAACTCATTCCAAGCTGTTTCTGCTTTTTCACCACGTTCGCCAATTGTTTCTTTAAAGCGAGCAGTAACTTCTTCAGGAACAAAGAATTTCTCTTCGTAGTTCCAACCATAAGCTTTTTTCGCTTCTAAAATACCTTCATCGCCTAGTGGAGCACCGTGAACTTTACTTGTACCAGCATTTGGAGCACCAAAACCGATAACAGTTTTCACTTCGATCATAGTAGGTTGAGAAGTGTTTTGTTTCGCTTTTTCGATTGCAGCTAAAATTTCAGCTGTATCATTACCGTCTTTTACTAATAAATGTTCCCAACCATAAGCTTCAAAGCGTTGTTTTACATTTTCAGAGAAAGATTTGTCTAAATCACCATCAAGAGAGATATCATTGGAATCATAGAGAACAACTAATCTTCCTAATTGTTGATGACCTGCATAAGAAGCTGCTTCTGAAGCAACACCTTCCATTAAGTCACCATCTCCGCATAGTGCGTAAGTATAATGATCCACCACTGGGAAACCATCTTTATTATATTTCGCTTCTAAATGTCTTTCTGCCATAGCCATACCAACAGCCATCGCAATACCTTGACCAAGCGGACCAGTAGTTGCGTCTACACCATCTGTATAACGATATTCCGGGTGACCAGGAGTTTTACTTTCCCATTGACGGAAATTTTTAAGATCTTCTAATTCTAATTTGAATCCACTTAAGTGTAATAAACTATATAAAAGCATGGAGCCATGCCCAGCAGAAAGTACAAAACGATCTCGGTTAAACCAATGTGAATTCTTAGGGTTAGTATTTAATACACGCGACCATAGTGCGTAAGCCATTGGTGCTGCTCCCATTGGTAATCCTGGATGACCAGAATTTGCTTTTTGAATTGCGTCCATTGATAATGTACGAATTGTATTCACTGCTAAACTATCTGTGTTATCGAACAAATGAAACATCCTCTCTTCAATATAATTTTAACTACTTTTAATAATAAGCCTAAAAAGCAATTAACACAACTAATAATTGCTTTAAATTGCTTAATTGATTGGTATTTTTGTTCATTTGCTCATAAATGTTTATTTGGTACTAATTATTAGTGCTTATTTTTTCTAATTTGTTTCACTTTATGCGGAGTTACATCTTTTCCGTTAGGGTCAATAATCGTTGTGTTTTCAATTGTACCTTTCATATGTGTTCGGAAAGACTTTATATATTCTTTTCGTAATTTATCTTGCTCCACTTTTTCTGCGGCAGTTAATGTTCCAGCTTTTTTCCTTTTAGAAAGCTCATTAATACGATCTATTTTAGCTTTTTCTAGCATCGTTATTCTCCTTTTCTTCTATTAGAATAAAAAATAAGAAAGCAACCAAATAGCTACTTTCTAATATTATATCATAAACGGCCACTAAATCGACCTTACTGGTTTGCTAGTTGAATCGTGCTATCACTCTTTATTAATTTTGTTTTGTGTACAGGGATAATTACTGATTCTCCCGCTTCCACATGGCCGTCAGCTAAATTATTTTCTTTTTCTACCCAGCTGACAAAATCTGCTTTGGCCATATCACTCTTCCCTGCATATTGATCTGCCAGTGCCCATAATGAATCCCCTTCACTTACGTTCACTTCTGAATAGTCGTTTCCCCCGCCAACTACAGTACACATTAAAATGATTCCTAGTACGATGCAAGTAAGTACAAATATAATAGAAACATAAAATTTATCCCAAATTAATTTCATAGTCATTAATAATCCCTCCAAAAAGAATGTACGTTCGCTTTTCTATATTATAGAACAACCGTTCGTATATGTCAATAAAAAACGAACCTTTGTTTGCATATTGGTTTTTCTTTTGCTATACTTGAATTATAAAATAACCATTAAATCAATGAGGTGAAACCATGAAAATATCTAAACGCCAACAAGATATATATGAATTTATAAAATCAGAAGTAAAAGAAAAAGGTTATCCACCTTCCGTCCGCGAAATCGGCGAAGCAGTTGGCCTGGCTTCCAGCTCTACTGTTCATGGACATCTTGCTCGCCTTGAAGGTAAAGGCTTAATTAGACGGGACCCAACAAAGCCTCGTGCGATTGAAATATTATCTTTAGAAGACGAAGCAGAGACACCCAATGTTGTAAATATTCCTATTATCGGGAAAGTAACCGCCGGAATGCCCATCACTGCAATTGAGAATATTGATGAATATTTCCCACTACCAGAATACATGGCAGCTGGTGAAACCAATGTCTTCATGTTAGAAATCGACGGTGAAAGTATGATAAATGCCGGAATTCTTGATGGTGATAAAGTAATCGTTAGACAACAAAGTTCTGCAATCAATGGCGAAATCGTCGTAGCAATGACAGATGAAAATGAAGCTACATGTAAACGATTCTACAAAGAAGCGAACCATTTTAGATTACAGCCTGAAAACGACGCTTTGGAACCTATCCTTTTAAACAATGTAACGATTTTAGGAAAAGTAATCGGTCTTTATCGAGATATTCGCTAATTTTATTCGTTTGAACAGGTGGTTATGCACATGATTTATTTTGAAACTGAACGGCTTATTGCAAGAGATTATTTCGCAAGCGATTATCTTTCTTTTAGTCAAATGAATGCAGACGCACATGTAATGAAATACTTCCCAGCCACATTAACTCAAAATGAAAGCAATGCATTTCTTGATAGGATTCAAGCAGAACTAAAGTCACTTGGATACGGTCTCTTTGCCATTGAGGTTAAATCCACTGGTGAATTCATCGGTTTTACCGGATTTCATGAGGCTACATTTGAAGCTACATTTACTCCCTGCACGGAGATAGGTTGGCGATTAAAACATAGCGCTTGGAACAAAGGCTACGCCACGGAAGCCGCACTTGGCGCATTAGCATTTGCTGAAGAAATCAACACTATTAACGAAATATACAGTTTTACCGCCGTACTCAATAAACCTTCAGAAAATGTCATGCAAAAAATTCATTTAACAAAAATAGCTACTTTTGAACATCCCGCTTTAGTAAATGGCAATCCACTAAAGCCTCATGTTCTTTATAAGAAGGCATAACAAAACCCCTTGCACTCCATTGTGCAGGGGGTTTTAATTCCAAATAAGTAGTGAAAAATATAGTCCGATGAGCGTTAGGAATAAAACTGGAATAGTAATTACAATGCCAATTTTAAAATATGAGCCCCAACTTATTTTTATTCCTTTTTGCGCTAGAACATGTAGCCAAAGTAACGTTGCCAGCGAGCCAATTGGCGTTATTTTTGGACCTAAATCAGAGCCAATGACATTTGCATAGACTAACGCTTCTTTTATCACTCCTGTATATGACGTATGATCGATTGCAAGTGCATTTATCATCACTGTCGGCAAATTATTCATGACAGAAGATAGTAAGGCAGCAATAAACCCCATTCCAACCGTCCCTGCAAATAAACCAAAGTGCGCTACATATGAAATTGCTTCTGACAATAATTTTGTGATACCGACATTTTGTAAACCATATACAACTACATACATACCAACCGAGAAAAACACAATATTCCAAGGTGCTCCTTTTAAAATTGCTTTTGTTGAGACGGCATGACTTTTTGCACTGACTACTAAAAAGATAACAGCGACTAGTAAAGCAATAAACGACACTGGAATGTCTAAAAAACTACTCAAAAAATAGCCTGCTACAAGAATGATAAGTATTCCCCAAGAAACACGAAACAGCTTTTTATCTTTAATTGCAGAAGCCGGCTCTCGAATCACTCGCGTATCATACTTTTTAGGTAATGCTTTCCGAAAATAAAAATACAAGATTAAAACGCTCGCAACTAAAGAGAAAATCGTTGGAATCCACATAACAAGCGCATACTGCGAAAAACTAATGCCGAAAAAATCAGCCGAAACTATATTAACTAAATTACTAACTACGAGCGGTAAGGATGTCGTATCCGCTATAAAACCACTAGCAATAATAAAAGGAAATACCTTTTTCTCATCAAAATTCAGCGCTCGCACCATCGCTAAAACAATTGGTGTCAAAATTAGCGCTGCCCCGTCATTAGCGAACAACGCAGCGACGAAAGCTCCCAAAACAGAAATAAGAATAAACATTAACAACCCATTACCTCTTGCTAACCGTGCCATATGTAAAGCTGCCCACTCAAAAAAACCAATTTTATCTAAAATCAGCGAAATAACTATAATAGCAATAAAAGCGAGGGTCGCATTCCAAACAATTCCAGTAACTGTTGCAACATCTGGTAAAGTGACAACACCAAGTAATAAGGCAATTAACGCACCGCCGCACGCTGACCATCCGATTGATAAATTTCTTGGTTGCCAAATCACAAATAACAATGTAAAGGCAAATACTAAAATAGCTAAAGTAATCTGCATTTCTCCCCCTTTCTCTAATGAAAACAGCCTTTTCACTAGCACATTTTTAAATATATGCCTCTATTTACCAAACATCAAACATTTGATACCCATCTTCCAATAAAAAAAGCACGCTTCCATCTATAGGAAACGTGCTTTTGATTATTAATAAATTTCAAGATATTGTTCGCGTTCCCACGGATGAACCGCTGTACGGAACATATCACACTCAATTGTTTTCGCTTCAATAAAGTGTTCGAAAATGTGTTCACCTAAACCATCTTTGATAATTTCATCTTTTTCAAGTTCGATCAGAGCGTGACCTAAGCTTTCCGGAAGATCATAAATTCCAGTTGCTTCGCGTTCTTCTTCGTTCATTCCGTAGATATTACGATCAACTGGTGCTGGAGGAGTTAATTCATCTTTAATTCCGGATAAACCAGCTTTTAATAATACAGCCATTGCTAAATATGGATTAGCTGATGGATCAACACTACGTAATTCCAGACGAGTACTTAATCCACGAGAGCTTGGAACACGTACAAGCGGGCTACGATTTTTACCTGACCACGCGATGTAACAAGGTGCTTCATAACCGGGAACTAAACGTTTGAATGAGTTGATTGTTGGGTTTGTAACAGCCGTATATCCACGAGCATGTTTTAACATCCCAGCTAAGAAATGATAAGCAGTTTTACTTAATTCAAGTTCACCACTTTCATCGAAGAAAGCATTTCCTTTTTCATTAAATAGCGACATATTGAAATGCATTCCGGAACCATTGACACCAAAAAGTGGTTTCGGCATAAATGTTGCATGCAGACCATGTTTACGAGCAATTGTTTTAACAACAAGCTTAAATGTTTGGATGCTGTCACACGCGGTAATTGCATCTTCATATTTAAAGTCAATTTCGTGTTGTCCTGGTGCTACTTCATGGTGAGACGCTTCGATTTCAAAGCCCATTTCTTCTAATTCAAGCACGATATCACGGCGACAGTTTTCACCTAAGTCAGTTGGTGCTAAATCGAAGTAACCACCACTATCATTTAATTCAAGTGTCGGACGACGATTTTCATCTAATTTGAATAGGAAAAATTCTGGCTCAGGTCCTAAGTTGAACTCTGTGAAACCTAATTCTTCCATTTCTTTAAGTACACGTTTTAAGTTAGCACGTGGGTCTCCAGCAAAAGGAGTCATATCAGGATTATAAATATCACAAATCATTCTTGCAACTTTTCCTTTTTCAGCTGTCCATGGGAATACCACCCAAGTATCTAAATCTGGGAATAAATACATATCAGACTCTTCAATTCGTACAAAGCCTTCAATGGAGGAACCATCAAACATGATTTTGTTATCTAGCGCTTTCTTTAGTTGGCTAACAGGAATTTCCACATTCTTAATAATCCCGAGAATATCCGTGAACTGTAAACGAATAAATTTTACATTTTGTTCATCTGCGAAGCGGAAAATGTCTTCTTTTGTATATTTTGCCATAATCTAAATTCCTCCTAAATAATCTAATTATATTAACTTCTAAATAAAGTAAATACCTCTTCTTGTCTTTTTAAAACCTTGGTAATTGTTGTTTTCCTGTCGCATCTTGCTTTACGAAACGGCCAGCTTGTTGCATTTCTTTTCTAAGTATTTTGCGTACATCATCATCTGTCAAAGGTTCTTTAGATTCTTTTTGTTGCATTTGATACATTTTCTTAATTCCCGCAATATTCAGACCATCATTCAAATAATCTTTTATCTCTAGCAGAACATCAATGTCTTGAAGTGAATACAAACGGTGATTTCCTTGATTTCGTGCCGGATGGATTAATCCTTGGTCTTCATAGTAGCGAATTTGTCTAGCGGTGAGATCAGTTAGCTTCATCACAGGCCCAATTGGAAACAGCGGCATTGATCTCCGGATTTCCTTTTCACTCACGACAATTCCCCCTCAAAACATATTTATTTATTGATGATAGTAGCATTATAATGTACGTTAGATGTTTTGTCAAATTTATGTAAGATAATCTAACATATCGCGAAATCCATTGTACACCAATGGGTTTCACATAAAAAAACCGCGATTAAAACCATCGCGGTAAAATTTAAAAATATTTTTTGCAAATAAATGTTACTTTTTTATACTATTTTCTGGATCGCTCGAGTCACTGCAATTTTGATATGTTCATAGGTCAAACCGCCTTGAACATAGAGTTGATAAGGTTCTCTAATCGGCCCATCTGCTGTTAGTTCCAAACTCGCGCCTTGTATAAATGTCCCAGCTGCCATTATCACGTCATCTTCATAACCTGGCATATATGCACCGATTGGCAAAACATGCGCATTAACCGGTGAGGCTGCTTGAATAGCTTGCGCAAATGCAACCATCTTTTCTTTGTTATGGAAGGAAATGCTTTGTATTAAATCAGTTCTCGGCGCGTCCCATACTGGATCAGCTTCTACACCAAACTCCGCAAGCATGGCAGCCGTGAATCTCGCTCCTTTAATTGCCTGAGCTGTCACATGAGGGGCTAAAAAGAAACCTTGATACATTTCTAATAAACTATAGAGTGATGCGCCTGCTTCTCTACCTATTCCAGGTGTAGTTAAGCGATAACCACATAAATCTACTAACGCCTCTTTCCCTGCAATATAACCACCCGTTTTCGCCAATCCGCCACCAGGATTTTTGATTAATGAACCTGCGATAATATCTGCTCCAACTTCTGGCGGCTCCTGATATTCCGCGAATTCTCCGTAACAATTATCTACAAAAACAATTACTTCTGGATTGATATTTTTTACAAACACAATCATTTCTTTTATCTTTTCTATTGTAAAAGAAGGTCTATCCGCATAACCTCGTGAACGTTGAATTCCAATCATTTTTGTTTTTATTGTCATTTTTTCCGCTATTCTCGGAAAATCTATATCACCATTTTCCAGAAGCGGTACAGAGCTGTAACCAATATGAAAATCTTTTAAAGAACCTTGTCCTTGATTTCGGATTCCTACAATTTCTTCTAACGTATCATAAGGTTGACCAGTAATATAAAGTAATTCATCATTCGGGCGAAGAATGCCAAATAATACGGTTGAAATTGCATGCGTTCCTGAAATTATTTGTGGACGTACAAGAGCGGCCTCTGTCTTAAACACACTTGCATAAACACGTTCTAATGTATCTCTACCTTCATCATCATAACCGTATCCAGTGGAAGGATGAAAATGAAAATCACTTACTTTATTCTCTTGAAACGCATCTAACACTTTCGCTTGATTAAATTCAGCAATTTCGTCTGTTTTATTTTGCAAATCATCAATTTGAGTTTCCACTTTTTTTCGTATCGCTTGAATATTATTCATTATTTAGCTCCTTTCTCGGTTTGTATCCCTCTATACGGTAACTTTGTTTACTTTCAATATATGCTAGTTTCGTTACCCAAGCTTGTTGTTTTATTTGTGCTAATTCTTTTCCTTTTTCTTCTGAAAGTTCTATCGTAAAGTGAGTCCAATTTTTTTCAATTAATTGTATCATTCGCTGTTTAATCGTATCTGGGGCCAGTTGATCTAATGCCGATATAAGTAGGCTTTCTGGTTGATCAGGTACGAACGTGGCCGGCGCCTGATCCATTTTATTGTAGATGACTAATGTTGGTAGATGGTTCATTTCAAGTTCCTCTAATAAGGAAATTACCGTCGTTTCGTGCTGCAAATAGTCTGGGTTTGATGCATCTACTACATGAATTAACACATCTACATTGGCTGTTTCCTCTAAAGTAGAGCGAAACGCTGCAATCAAAGTCGTGGGCAAATCTTGAATAAAACCTACTGTATCTGTCAAAAGCGCTTGAAACCCACCGGAAAAGCGAATCTTTCGAGTAGTCGGGTCAAGCGTTGCAAATAATTTATCTTCTTGTAATGTTGATTCATTCGTTAACCGGTTGAAAATAGTTGATTTCCCCGCATTGGTGTAACCGATTAAACCGAACCGAAAAACGGATTGTGTATTTCTTCGTTCAATGATTCGCTTGCGATGCTGTTCAACATGTGTTAATTGCGCTTTGATATCATGCATTTTTTCACGAATATGTCGTTTGTCCATTTCTAGTTTGGATTCACCCGGCCCTCTCGAACCGATACCTCCTCCAAGTTTTGATAAGGAAACACCTTGTCCACTGAGCCTTGGTAAAAGATATTTATATTGCGCGTATGCGACTTGCAGTTTTCCTTCTTTGGATTTTGCGCGCATGGCAAAAATATCTAGAATTAATTGTGTTCGGTCAATTATTCGTGCCTCAACCGCCTTAGAAATATTGCGTACCTGTGTCGCACTAAGTTCACTATTAAATATAACAACATCCGCCTCATGCATTTCCACTAACGCAGCAAGTTCTTCCAGCTTACCTGAACCAATGAACGACGCTTGATTTACTCGTTCTAATTTTTGAATTAATTCATCTACTACCTCGCCATTCGCCGTTTTAGCTAGACTATGTAGTTCATTCATGGAATTCCAGAAAGCTTCTTCTGTTTTATTTGGCAAAATCACGCCTACAAGTATTATTTTTTCTCGTTCCACAAGCATTTCTCCCTTTTTCAGACAAAACTAATCGTAGCATATTTTCTGCATAAAAAAAAGACATGAAACATCGCAAAAAAGCGAGTTCCCTGTCTTTCAAGTAAAGTACTTATTCCGCATCCGGATTTAAAGCGACATTCTTCTGCGGGGAGAAAGTTGAAATTGCGTGTTTAAATACAAGTTGTTGTTTTCCTTCGACATCTAGTAGTACGGTAAAATTGTCAAAACTTACAACGCGTCCTCTTAACTGAAAGCCGTTTGTTAAAAATACAGTTGCAAGAATTTTCTCCTTACGCAATTGATTTAAGTAATAGTCCTGTAACCCTTGTCCACCTTGTTTCATAATTTCCCTCTCCAATCTCTATCTTATACTAAAAAATTCCCCAAACCCCAATGAAGTTCCATTGCACAATTGGTTGGCTAATTTCAAATACCCTTTATTTCTTCCTACCAAACAGAAAAGCGTTATTTAGCTGTTAAAAAGGTTGTTGCTTTATTTAATGCTTCTGATTCTGTACTGCTAACACCCGCCTGAATCCAGTCAATATCCATTCTATTTCTAAACCAAGTTAACTGTCTTTTCGCGAAATGTCTTGAATTTTTTTGAATTAATTCTTTCGCTTCTTCTAGAGTGCTCTTTCCTTCAAAATAAGGAAATAATTCTTTGTAGCCGATGCCACGAACCGCTGGAACGTCCACTAAATGTTGCTCGAATAAATTTTTTGCTTCAGTTATCAAGCCTTGCTCAAACATTAGATCCACTCGCTGATTTATTCTTTCATAAAGTAGTTTTCTATCTAAGTCAAGCCCTAGAAAAAGTGGTTTATATGTATTATTAAGTACATTATGCACTTGATATTCCGAGAAAGGCTTTCCTGTTAGATGCATTACTTCTAATGCTCTAATCACTCGACGCTTATTGTTTTCATGTATCTGATGTGCACTTTCCGGATCTTGTTGCTCGAGCATTTGCCATAATATAGCTTTATCTAATTGTTCTAACTCCGCTCGGTAAGCCTTATCTTCGCTTGCGTTCCCAAAACCATAATCATAGAAAACAGATTGAATATAAAGTCCTGTTCCACCGACAATAATTGGTAATTTACCAGCTTGATGTATTGCTTCTATCGATTTCCTTGTTTCTGATTGGAATTTTGCTGCGGTGAACGGTACAGAAGGATCGGTCACGTCTATAAGGTAATGTTTGATTCCATCCATTTCTTCTGGTGTGATTTTTGCTGTACCAATATCTAATCCGCGATAAACTTGCATAGAGTCCCCACTAATGATTTCTCCATCCAAACGCTTCGCTAGTTCAATACTTAAACTTGTCTTGCCGACAGCAGTTGGGCCAACGATGACGATGACAGGAATCTTGCTCAAAAAAAAACCTCCTTTTCGTCTGTAATCAATGTACCACGAAAAAGGTATCTTGAAAATAGCGAAAATGATTTTTTTCATAAAAAAAGCGCAAATCTTTGGAAGATATGCGCTCTTTTTGGTTTATTATTATCTATCGTGCCAATCAGCTGGCTCTCTGGCATCGTTAATTTGGATATTTAATTCTTCCATATAAGTCTGTTTTACATCATCGCTCCAGTGGAATTGTTTAGCCATTTCATCTACAACCGCATCTTTCCATTCAAGTAAGTACGGCATATCAAAAAGTAAGTAGCCTGTTCGACGTAATAAGAAATCAATTGGCGTTGTTACTGCTTCGTGTTGAATCGAATAACGTAATTCCGCATATAAACTGTTTGGCAAAGTGGTTTCGTTTTGTTCTTTATGTTCTTGTGCGTACGTAAACAATTGATCGATATTGCTACCGAAACGTTTTGCCATCTCGCGGCCTTCTTCTAATGTCCAACCAAAGCGATTATTTCCTTCTTTCGCTTTCTTAGATAGGAATGCTTCTAATTGTTCTGAGCCACCAATGTCGCCACCAGAAATAGGCAAATGTTTTGTTTGAACTGGTTTGTATTTTTTACCGGTTTCTTTCGCTAGTGATTTAGAAACATCATCTAATAATTTTTCGGCCATTTTTCTATATCCAGTAAGTTTACCACCGGCCATTGTAATTAAGCCACTTTCAGAAAACCAAACTTCATCTTTACGAGAAATTTCGGATGGATCTTTACCTTCTTCATAAATAAGTGGACGAACTCCAGCCCAACTTGATTCAATGTCTTTTTCGGTAATATGCACATCAGGGAACATGTAATTAATTGCTTTAATCACATAATTATGATCGGATTCGAGTGCTTTCGGATTGATTACTGCTTCATCATACACGGTATCTGTTGTCCCAACGTAGACTTTTTTATCACGCGGAATAGCAAAAACCATGCGACCATCGGGCGTATCGAAGTATACCGCTTGTTCCATTGGGAATTTTTGTTTATCAATAACTAAATGAATTCCTTTTGTTAAGCGTAAATGTTTGTTGTTTGTTGCATAATCTAATTTTCTTACTTTATCCACCCACGGGCCGGCTGCATTAATAACGCGGTGACCTTTAATGTCGTATGCTTTACCAGACAGACGATCTGTTACGGTTACGCCAACTACTTGTTTATTGTCATCATATAAGAAATGCTCTGCTTTCGTATAGTTAATGGCATTTGCTCCGAGTTCTACCGCTTTCTTCATGACTTCTATTGTTAAACGCGCATCATCCGTACGATACTCTACGTAGTAACCAGAACCTTTTAAGCCATCTTTTTTTACGAAAGGATTTTTGGCTAAAGTTTCTTTTGCGCTTAAAATTTTGCGGCGTTCATTTTTCTTTACACCTGCTAAATAATCATATAAACGAATCCCAAATGAAGCAGTTGTTTTGCCCATATTTCCACCTTTATGGAATGGAAGCATCATCCATTCAGGTGTTGTTACGTGAGGTCCATTTTCATAGACTATCGCACGCTCTTTTCCTAAATCTGCTACTTCCTTAATTTCAAATTGTTGCAAATATCGCAGTCCTCCGTGGACTAGTTTTGTCGAACGGCTGGATGTACCACTTGCAAAATCGCCCATTTCAACAAGTGCAACGCTCATTCCTCTTGAAGTTGCATCTAAAGCGATTCCTGCTCCTGTAATTCCGCCACCGACGATGACTAAATCAAATTTTTCCTCTTGAAGATTTCTTTCGATTGTTTCTCTGTCAAATGCTGAAAATAATTGTACCATTTTGTTTGCCCCCTTCAAATTGTTTATCATCTGAATTATGCCTTCTTCGTTACTTTTCCACTTTTCAATCTAACTGAAACGCTTTAAGTTTAAAAACAAAAAAAGAGACTGCAAAGTAAGGCGATTGCGCTCGCCTTTTGCAGTCTCTCCGAATCTCAGACAATAATATTTATTAACTTACTACGATTATAGCTTTTAACGCTGGATAATGAAAGCGTTTTGCTCATGGAATTTAGCGCTCCTTCCATAATGCCACTGCTCTTTCAGGGAAATCTGTCATTATTCCTTTGGCATTAGCTTCTAGAAAATGCACCATAGTTTCATCTTTATTCACTGTCCAGTATCGTGCTGCAATTTGCTTTAAGATAGGATTTTTCATTGCTTTTACTGGCGGATGCACTGCGTCAAGCTGGATTTTTTCATGTAGAGGTAATACTTCTTCTAAGTTTTCGTGTGTAATTAAAGCTAGTTTGGCAGTTGGCTCTAATTCTCTTAATCGAATGAGTGTATCTGGGTTAAAAGAAGAATACATCCGCTTGACTTGAGGGAATTTTCCCGCTAAGTCTAAAACCTTTTGTTCTATTCCTTCATATTCAAAGACGTCCGTTTTAAGTTCGATATTTAGTATAATATCAGAGCCACTCACTAGCTTAAAAACTTCTTCTAAAGTCGGCACACGAATTTTTCGGAAAAATCGTTTGCCAATCACTAGTTTCTTCACTTCTGAAAGAGTGTGATCTTTCAAAAAGCCACTTCCATTTGTTGTCCTGTCAACTCGTTCATCGTGCATAACGATTAATTCTCCACTTTTCAGTACATGAATATCTAACTCGATGCCGTCTGCACCAGATGAAACAGCCGCTTTCATCGCTGGTATCGTATTTTCCGGATGTGTTCCACTACTGCCTCGATGGGCAAATATTTCCGTCAAAATGCTTCCCCCCAAACTATTTACTTATATTTACTATAACAAAAATAAGCAAATATACTCAAATTTTTAAAATCTATCAATTAATTCAGCATTTTAAATTACTTCTTGATTTATGTATGGTATTATAGTATGGAGCTAAAAACAGATCTCTTTACTATCTCTGTCTAGGTTTACACACATATATTTACTTATCACAAATAGGAGATGTTATTTTGAAAAGGACTACTCGCTACAGTAGAAAATATGTTCCGAGTATTGATGGACTCCGAGCACTCGCAGTTCTTGCAGTAATCGCCTACCACTTGAATTTCAGCTGGGCAAAAGGTGGATTCATCGGCGTAGACATATTTTTCGTCTTATCTGGTTATTTAATTACAAATATTTTATTAACACAATGGGAAAAAACGCAATCACTGCAATTAAAACAATTTTGGATTAGACGTTTTCGGCGACTCATTCCTGCCGTTTATGTAATGATTGTGGTAGTTGTTATCTATGCCGTTTTCTTTCACCCAGAAATTTTAAAAAACTTACGCGGCGATGCGATTGCTTCTTTCTTTTATGTAAGTAATTGGTGGTTCATTTTCCACAATGTTTCTTATTTCGATTCATTTGGACTCCCATCACCACTTAAAAACTTATGGTCATTAGCTATTGAAGAACAATTTTATGTGATTTGGCCCGCTTTTCTACTTGTATTTCTTAAATGGGTCAAAAATCCGAAACTACTTTTAAAAATCGTTATTGGTCTTGGTTTACTTTCCGCCATTTGGATGACGATTTTATACGTTCCAGGAACAGATCCGAGTCGTGTCTACTATGGGACGGATACAAGAGCATTTGATTTACTGGCAGGTTGTGCACTTGCATTTGTATGGCCTTTTAATCGGCTTAGCCCTGTAGTACCTAAGAAAAGTAAGGCAGTTCTTAATATTGCCGGAACAATCAGTATTCTTTGTTTTGTTCTATTCACCGCTTTTGTAAGTGAATATCAACCTTTCTTATATCGCGGTGGTTTGTTATTCGTTGCGATTCTTGGCGTTATCATGATCGCAACTATCTCTCACCCCGCTTCTTATCTAAGTAAAATTTTCAGTTTTAAACCGCTTAGATGGATTGGAACAAGGTCTTACGGTATTTATCTATGGCACTATCCAATTATTACATTAACTACCCCTGTATTAGAACTTACGCAGCCTAATATTTGGCGCGCTATCTTACAAGTTGCGGCTACATTTATTATTGCTGAATTATCATTCCGCTTTATTGAAACGCCGATTCGAAAAAATGGTTTTATTAACTATTTCAAAGGCTTTAAAGATAAAAACTATTTCGTCTGGAAAAACAAACCTATTGGCAAGTGGTTAAGTATTGCTGGTGTTGTAGCTGTTTTAGCGATATTCACTCTTGGTATGACTAATGTTCTGTCCGTTAATACCAATGCAGAAAAACAACAAACTTCTGTTAAAACCACTACTTCTACTCCAGAAACGAAGAAAGATACGAAAAAAGAAGCAGATGAAAAAGCAGCGAACGAAAAAGAAAGCTCAAAAGAAACAGACGCTGACAAAGCTAGCGGACAAGATGAAACGCCAGAACCGGACAACAAAGATAAATCTGCCGCCGCTCCAAAACCAACGATTACACAAACAGTAGCGATTGGCGATTCGGTCATGCTTGATATTGAGCCTTACTTGAAGGAAGCTGTCCCTAATGTCACCATTGATGGTCTTGTCGGACGTCAATTACGAGATGCTATTACGACAGCGACTGGTTATAAGAAATTCAATAGCGAAAATAGTTCTGTCATTCTTGAGCTCGGGACAAATGGTCCATTCACAGAGGATCAATTAAATAGCTTATTAGATCAATTTGATAAAGCAACCATTTATTTAGTAAATACGCGAGTACCTCGTGGTTGGCAATCGGAAGTAAACAAAAGTATTGCTAACGCCGACTCACGACCTAATGTAACCGTTGTTGATTGGTATTCAAGATCTAGCGGTCAATCACAGTACTTTGCCCCTGATGGCGTCCATTTAACTAAAACTGGCGCTCAAGCTTATGTAGCAATGTTAACTAGTGTTATGAATAAATAAGCATCTGCCCTTTCTCGGGGCAGATGCTTTTTTTATTTTTTCCTTGAAACAATAAAGCTTAGTCCGATTAGTAGAAATCCTACAGAAATCCCTCCAACAGGTAAAGAATCTCCTGTTTTAGGTAAAGCATTTTTACTTGTTTCCTTTTTTACATTATTTTCTTTAACAGTTATTGATGGAACTTTATAACTTGGAACTTCCGGTTTACTTACGTTTGGATTGATAACTGGATTTGGTGTTGGCTCAGGTGTCGGGCTTGGTGTTGGATCCGGTATTGGTGTTTCATTTTCAACAATAACCGTTACTGACACTGGCACAGCTTTTTGTAAATCATTTTCCGCGTTTAATGTAACGACATATTTTCCTGGTTTGGAAAGATCTACAATCGCCCCAAAATCACTTGTAATCGCTGTTCCATCATTTGTCTTTGCTTTAATATCGGCTAGAAATCCTGCTTCTGTTTTAGATGCATCAAGTTTATAAGTGATTTTTTCATCAGCAGTAATCGCTGTCTTTGCTTTAATGATTACGTTTACTTGAACTGGCGCCGCCTTCAATCCGGCATTATTTTCAGATTGTAAAGTAACTGTATACGTCCCAGGGATCTTGAAATCTACTTTATCAACGAAATCACTTGTAACGGTTGAGTCATCATCAGTTTTCGCATGAACATCTGCTAAAAATTCTGCTTCTGTCACTGGTTGATTTTCTATATATGTTTTTTCACTATCAGCAGTGATATTCAAAGAGTGATCAACCGTGAAATAATGATCATAAGTAGGAGCAGATATAGTGTAAGACCCACCATTTTTAAATTGATCAGGAATATTGTAAGATTGAGTATTCAAATCAATTCTCGCATTGTATTCCATTTTTTCAAGATGATCAAATTCTGTTTTACTCACATCACTCACTGTTAAGCCATCGCTTGTGATTGTTAGTCTATCCCCACTTACTTGTTGCTCATTCATTGTAAAGTAAGTATTGTTACTTGCTGTTGATTTCACAAAATCTGGTACATAGCCATCATAATTAACAGTCCGTTCCGTCATCAAGCTGAATGGAATGTATAATGTTTGATTTTCTGCATTGTACGTTAATTTACTACTTTTAATATCGGAGTTAATTAATTTTTTACTGCCTATGTTTTGGCCATATGCATACAGTTGATTTAATTTAGGAAAATCTTCTATGCCTCGATAATCATGCACTCCATCAAATTGAATATTTAACTTCTCCAGTTCTGGCATAATTTTAAGGAGCATAATATCCGTTATTGCACCATTATTACTAAGGTTTATACTGTTTACATTCGGAAGAGTATTTATTTTAGTTAAAACAGAATTATCATGCGCGCTGTGTGAAAAATCTAGTAGAGTTAAATTAGTAAGGCCACTTAAATTCGGTATTTTATCAGATGTAACATCAGCTCCCATAATACACAACCGTTCAAGGTTAATAATACTTCCTACTTGGTTATAATTTGTTGCATGAATATTGGTTATGGTTAAATCTTTTAAATTATGAGCATATTCAATACCGGTTAAATCAATAATATTTATATTTTCTAATGTAATGCTTGTTAATGAATCCATTTGTGCTTGGGTAATATCTGCTGTGCTCGCCTGCCCAAATCTTCCATTTAAATATTTTTTTAAATTAGTATCTGGTATATTCACGTTATCTTGACTTGCTTTTAATCCAGTTTTCTCTGCAGCAAATACCGGGAATATAGTTTGCGAAACCGGGACAGCAAGTACAGCAAAACATATCCCAATTTTCACGATATTTGATTTAACTGACATAAGTCATTATCCTCTCTACACTATTTATATTCATTTAGTAAAATTTATTAGTTATCCTCAAAAGGAACTTTATGATGTAATTATAGTCTTCTCACCTCATAAGACCAATAGACAAAATGTGTACAAAAATGACTTGAAAAGTAGATTTTAATACCTTTCATGGACTTTTTTACTCATTTCCCATGATTCCATGCGACTTTTAATCACCATTTAAGTTAGTAAAAAACCAGGCTTATTTGTCAAAAATATATCGAAATCATAACATCTATTTTCTTATAAAAAAACTATCCCCCCAATAACTGAGTGGATAGCTTTTCATTAACTTATTTTTTTCGTATGATCATAACACCTAATCCTAAGATTAAAAATCCAACTACGAATCCTTTTGCTGGTGATGCATCTCCTGTTTTTGGTAATTTTTCATTAACTACCGAAGTGGAGGAATTTATGGATAAAGCAGGTTTATCTTTATCGTCCATAGTTGGTTTTGGCACTGGATCCGGTGTCGGATCTGGAGTCGGATCTGGAGTCGGATCTGGAACAGGAACTACTGGATCGGGTAATTTGGGATTTACGGTTACTTTCACAGGGAAAGGTGTTGCTTTTTGATTATCATTTTCTGCGTTTAATGTTACCGTATAGGTGCCAGCTTTACTAAAATCTACTGCTGTTGCGAAATCACTTGTAATCGCTGTTCCATCATTAGTCACAGCTTGAATAGCCTCTAAGAACTCCGCTTCTGTTTTTGCTTCATTTAGCTCATAGGTTACTTCTGGTTGTGCTGTAATCACCGTTTTTTCAATGACCGTTACAGTGACTTGGATGGGTTCCCCTTTTAAACCAGCTGTATTCTCTGCGTTTAGGGTAACCGTGTAAGTGCCTGGTTGAGACATATCTACTTTTTCTGCAAAATCACTTGTAATAGTCGCACCATTGGCTTCCGCTTTAATATCAGTTAAGAATTGTTCTGGCGTAATATTTTCTCCGGCAATATAGGATCTATTTTCTTCTGCTGTAATATTCACGGAATGATCTATGTTAAACATTTCTACATTGAGTGAATTACGGATATCATACGTTCCATTCGCTAAATTAGCTGGTTTTATATCTGTTGTCGGTTTGAAGAGCGTTCTAAAATACATCCAATTTAAGTTATCATAATCCGTTTGTGTGAACCCTGTTAGCGTGATTCCCTCGCTAGACAGAACTACTTTATCATTCGTAAAGATATAACTATCTCCCATTTCAAGCACAAAGGCATTCGGCGAACTATAATCAATGCCAATTTTACTGCCATCAAAATTGGTTAAATAGGAGGTAGAAAAAATAGTAGAAGGAATGAATAACGTTTGTTTCGCTAAATCAAACTTCAGTTCACTACTTTTAATGGTTGTTTCCTTCGTGTTATCCTTGGTGTAATCAAAACTTTGAACACCATGAAAACTCGTTAACTTAGGAAATGTTTCGACTCCTCTAAAATCATCAATCTGACATCCATTAACATTTAAGGAAGTTAATTCTGGTCCAATTAACCCTTTTAGACTGGTTATACCACTATTATTCGTAAGATTAAGACTCGTTAAGCCGGGTATAGTATTCAATCGACTATACACATTGTTGTCGATACTAGAATTAGATATCTCTAACATTTCTAATTTTGTTAACATGCTCATATCTACTGGAAAGGTGGCATTCGTTATATTTGAGCCACTTATTGTTAGGGAAGTTAGGTTGGTCGCATATTCAATACCAGTTAAATCTGTCACTGAATCATTAAAGCTCAAATTAGTAAATCCCTTCATTTGAGTTTCAGTGATATCCGCCGTACTTGCTTGGCCGATGATTTGGTTTAAATTGGCTTTAAGATTTGCATCCGGTATATTGACAATACCTTGATTTACTTCTTCACTTGCTTCTTCAGCAGCAAAACCTGGGAAGGAAACTTGCGATAAAGGTACAAGGACCATTACGCTACAAATTCCTATTTTCATTATTTTAGACTTAATTGACATCTTGCTTGTCCCTCTCTTTAATCAGATTAATTAGCATTCTACACAGCTAATCACTTACTTTAATTTAGTAATTATATACCGCTTAAAGTTAAATACCTATGGATACTTTGTGAACAATTGTTGGATTTTCGAATCATATAATTATAAAAAATGGAATGGCTATAAGTTTCATTTCAAAATTCTCGCACTACTATCATATTCTTAAAAAAGTTACTATCTAAAAACAACTAATCATAAAACTTTTTTTCTAGAAGAAAATTTAGCCTTATCTCTATTTATTCTCCATTTATACTATAAAAACTATCCCCTCATTAGTTGAGTGAATAGTTTTTAATCAGTTTATTTTTTTCGTGCAATCATGACGCCTAATCCTAAGACTAAGAAACCACCTAATACTCCTGCTATTGGCAATGTATCTCCCGTTTTCGGTAATATTCGTTTGACTACCGGCGTAGAAGAATTGATAGATAAAGCAAATTTACCTTAAACAAGCTTTTTATTCCATTGTTTAAGGAGCTCTCTTTCCCTTAGTCCTTCATTAATTACACCTTTAGTGAAAGTATACTGTTTTCCAATTAGTTCTAGAAGGCGATGTTTTTTGCTGTTTCTATCTGTGTCTTATTTTTAATACCTCGTTTTTCCATAATGAGAAGCGCTATATTTCTTCCACTGAATAGCCATCATCTTCCCTTCAATCGGATATACTCCTCTTGTCTCCATTAAAAAACACCTCCTGTTAAATTCATTTTGATCGAATTCAACAAGAGATGCTTTTTGATTTTTTCTCCACATTATTGAGTTAGTTCTTAGTGAGCGGATTTTTTACTTAATTATTTTTTACGTGCAAGCATAACCCCTAATCCTAAGACCAAGAAACCGACTGCAACTCCAGATGTTGGCAAGTTGTCTCCTGTTTTTGGTAGGGTTACTTTATTAGTTGTAGTAGCTTGGAGTGATACAGTCTCAGCTTTGTCTTCTTTGACTTTTTCGTTATCCGCTATTTCTTCACTTGGATTTTCTGATGAATCGGAAGAAAAGACTGGTTCATCTCCTGGTTCTTGCTCTGGATCCGGAGTCGGAGTCGGATCTGGAGTCGGATCTGGAACAGGAACTACTGGATCGGGTAATTTGGGATTTACGGTTACTTTCACAGGGAAAGGTGTTGCTTTTTGATTATCATTTTCTGCGTTTAATGTTACCGTATAGGTGCCAGCTTTACTAAAATCTACTGCTGTTGCGAAATCACTTGTAATCGCTGTTCCATCATTAGTGACAGCTTGAATAGCCTCTAAGAACTCCGCTTCTGTTTTCGCTTCATTTAGCTCATAGGTTACTTCTGGTTGTGCTGTAATCACCGTTTTTTCAATGACCGTCACAGTGACTTGGATGGGTTCCCCTTTTAAACCAGCTGTATTCTCTGCGTTTAGGGTAACCGTGTAAGTGCCTGGTTGAGACATATCTACTTTTTCTGCAAAATCACTTGTAATAGTCGCACCATTGGCTTCCGCTTTAATATCAGTTAAGAATTGTTCTGGCGTAATATTTTCTCCGGCAATATAGGATCTATTTTCTTCTGCTGTAATATTCACGGAATGATCTATGTTAAACATTTCTACATTGAGTGAATTACGGATATCATACGTTCCATTCGCTAAATTAGCTGGTTTTATATCTGTTGTCGGTTTGAAGAGCGTTCTAAAATACATCCAATTTAAGTTATCATAATCCGTTTGTGTGAACCCTGTTAGCGTGATTCCCTCGCTAGACAGAACTACTTTATCATTCGTAAAGATATAACTATCTCCCATTTCAAGCACAAAGGCATTCGGCGAACTATAATCAATGCCAATTTTACTGCCATCAAAATTGGTTAAATAGGAGGTAGAAAAAATAGTAGAAGGAATGAATAACGTTTGTTTCGCTAGATCAAACTTCAGTTCACTACTTTTAATGGTTGTTTCTTTCGTGTTATCCTTGGTGTAATCAAAACTTTGGACACCATGAAAACTCGTTAACTTAGGAAATGTTTCTACTCCTGTAAAATCATCAATTTGACATGCATTAACATTTAAGGAAGTTAATTCTGGTCCAATTAACCCTTTTAGACTGGTTATACCACTATTATTCGTAAGATTAAGACTCGTTAAGCCGGGTATAGTATTCAATCGACTATACACATTGTTGTCGATACTAGAATAGGTTATCTCTACCATTTTTAAATTCGTTAACATGCTCATATCTACTGGAAAGGTGGCATTCGTTATATTTGAGCCACTTATTGCTAGAGAAGTTAGATTGGTTGCATACTCAATACCAGTTAAATCTGTCACTGAATCATTAAAGCTCAAATTAGTAAATCCCTTCATTTGAGTTTCAGTGATATCCGCCGTACTTGCTTGGCCGATGATTTGGTTTAAATTGGCTTTAAGATTTGCATCCGGTATATTGACAATACCTTGATTCACTTCTTCACTTGCTTTTTCGCTTGCCTCTTCAGCTGCAAAACCTGAGAAGGAAACTTGCGATAAAGGTACAAGGACCATTACGCTACAAATTCCGATTTTCATCATTTTAGACTTAATTGACATCTTGGTTGTTCCTCTCTATGATTAGGTTGGTTGTTCTTGAAAACCATTAAAACAACGAATTGTTTGTCTTAATGTACTAAATTATATACTCATCTTTGGTATATACCAATGGACAAATTGTGAACAAACGCCCCTTATTAAATCGTATAATTATTATTCATTAGAGTAAACGCCTCAAACATTACTCCCCGTTAGTGTTTCATTTAATACTAAATTCGTATAAATTGTGACGGAAATATGTCTTTTTTTATTAATCCGCTTTCACATTAAATAAAAACGCCTACCTTAACCAAGGTAGACGCATTCTACTTATTTACTAAATACATTTTTCCATTCACTTTGCTTAGCTAAAAATTCTTCTGCTAGAACTTTTGCACCTTCTAAACTATGGCTTGCTGCCCAACCGCATTGGACTTCGTTGCAAGCTGGAACTTCTGTCGCGGCTAACACATCTGTTAATGTTGTCGCGATGATTTCTAGTACATCGTCATAGTCGCTATGATTAATGAAGGAAACATAAAAGCCAGTTTGGCATCCCATAGGGCTAATGTCTACTAGCTTATCTGTATGATTTCTTGCGAGCTCTGCCATTAAGTGTTCTAGGGAGTGAAGCGCTGGCATTTCCATATGTTCTTTATTAGGTTGTTTGAATCGAACATCATATTTGTAAATTTCATCTCCGTGTATACCAACTTTTGTTCCTGCTAGTCTCACAAAAGGTGCTTTTACTTTCGTATGGTCTAAATTAAAACTTTCTACATTCATTTTTTCTGCCATCCGTATCCCTCCTCTTATTCTTTGTCATTATATCAAAAAAAAGAATCCTTGCATATTTCTATACAAGGATTCTTTATCTTTATTCGTCTTTTGCATCTGTTGTGTCTTTTATTTCAGGTATTGCTAACCAAATAGATGTTGGTTCACCTTCCATTGTTTCATCTAGTACGAATGATCCGTTAGAATAGCGATCTGTTATTCGTAAATTAGCAACATCAATTTCGACAATTTGATCTGTGTTTGTTTCGATAAATAGGTGGTCGTTATTATCAGCAAGTGTTATACCAATAAAACGATGTGGATTACTTTTCAGTTCGCGTAACATCAATAAGCCACGTTTCGCTCTTGAAATAGGTTCAAATTCACTGGCTTTCATCTGTTTGAGTGAGCCACGCTGCGTCGCAAGAAGAATATGTTTTTGCTCGTTCGGCATAAGGACTACACCGCCAATAACCATATCATCTTGTTTTAGATTAATCGCTTTTACCCCAGCTGTTCTTGCACCTGATTCTGGAATTTCAGCAACGGCGTAACGAAGACCGTAACCATTTTTGGTCGCTAAGAAAATATCTTCTGTGCCATCAATCAAATGAACACTTAACAGTTCATCGTCACCTTTTAATTTAATCGCCATCATAGATTTAGAGTAGCGCTGTGGTTTGTAGTTTGTAATAGCTGATTGCTTAGTCATACCATTTTTGGTAACGAATAAAAAGCGTTGTTCTTCTGTGAAGGCTTGGATTGCAATAACAGAACGAATTTCTTCTCCTGCCGATAAGTCACTGGCCAAGTGACTCACATGATCACCAAGATTTTTCCAGCGTATATCCGGTAGCTCATGCACAGGTCGATAAATGAAATTCCCTTTGCTTGTGAATAACAAAAGCGAAGCAAGTGAATTCATTTTTTGGATAAAGATGGCATGATCTGCTTCCTTCATGGCTAGTTCCGCACCATTTGATGCAGCATAAGAACGCTGACTTGTGCGTTTCACATAGCCTTCTTTCGTCACGGAAACAATCACATCTTCATTCGCAACAAGTACTTCTGTATCGATTTTGATTTCTGTGATTTCTGCTTGTACTTCTGTACGGCGAGCAGTTTTATATTTTTTCTTAATTTCTGCCAGCTCTTCTTTAAATACAGCGATAAGTTCTGCTTCATCACCTAGAATTTTTTCAAGAACACTAATTTGTTCTGCTAGGGATTTTGCTTCACTTTGAAGTTCGTGTATATCTGTATTTGTTAAACGATATAGTTGTAGAGATACAATTGCTTCTGCTTGTTTTTCGCTGAAATCATAGTTTGTTTGGAGATTTAATTTTGCATCTCGTTTGTCTTTTGACCCTCGAATTAATTTGATGACTTCATCTAAAATAGACAGTGCTTTAATTAAACCTTCTAAAATATGTTGGCGAGCACGTGCTTTACGGATATCGTATTCGGAGCGCTTCGTAATAATTTCTTTTTGGTGTTCAATATATGCATCAAGCATCGGGATAATACCCATTAATTCCGGACGTTTTTTATTTATAGCAACCATGTTGAAATTATAACTCACTTGTAAATCTGTATTTTTGAATAGATAGTTCAGAACACCTTCTGCATTGGCGTCTTTTTTCAGCTCGACAGCAATACGAAGTCCTGTACGGTCAGTTTCATCGCGTACTTCTGAAATACCTTCAATTTTTTTCTCAATACGAAGTTCATCCATACGTTTAACTAAATTAGCTTTATTTACTTCATATGGAATTTCATGAATTGTAATTTGTTTTCTACCGCCACGAATATCTTCAATTTCTGTTTTAGAACGAACAACAACGCGTCCTTTCCCGGTTTGATAGGCTTTACGAATACCATCAATCCCTTGAATAATCCCACCTGTAGGAAAATCAGGACCTTTGACAATTTTCATAATATCATCCGTTGTGGAAAGTGGGTTATCTAATCGTTTAATAACAGCTTCGATGATTTCTGTTAAATTATGCGGCGGAATGTCTGTTGCGTAACCAGCAGAAATACCAGTAGAACCATTCACTAAAAGGTTTGGAAAACGGGCTGGTAAAACAGTTGGCTCACTGGATGTATCATCAAAGTTAGGAATAAAATCGACTGTTTCTTTTTCAATATCGCGTAAAAGTTCTGCTGAAATTGGAGAAAGTCGCGCTTCTGTATAACGCATTGCTGCAGGCGGATCCCCGTCGACACTACCGTTATTACCATGCATTTCAATCAGCATGTTACGTACTTTCCAGTCTTGACTCATTCGTACCATTGCTTCGTAAACCGAAGAGTCACCATGTGGATGGTAGTTACCGATAACGTTTCCGACTGTTTTGGCAGATTTACGGAAACCTTTCTCAGCAGTATTTCCTTCGACATTCATTGCGAATAAAATACGACGTTGTACTGGTTTCAGTCCGTCACGAACATCTGGAAGCGCACGTTCTTGAATAATATATTTACTATATCTACCAAAACGGTCGCCCATAACTTCTTCTAGCGCTAAGTCTTGGATATGTTGTTCTGGATTACTCAAATGTCTTTCGCCTCCTCAACCATCATGTTTTCATTTTCTAAAATATTTTGGCTATCTTCCATAGAAAACTCGACATGCTTTTCAATCCATTGTCGTCTTGGTTCTACTTTGTCGCCCATCAGTGTTGCCACGCGGCGTTCAGCCCGCGCAGAATCATCCACTCGTACACGAATTAACGTACGTGTATCAGGATTCATCGTTGTTTCCCAAAGTTGGTCAGCATTCATCTCACCAAGACCTTTGTAACGTTGAATCATGTAGCCTTTACCAATTTTTTGGATGGCAGCATCTAATTCTTCATCTGTCCATGCGTATTCGATTACTTCTTTTTTACCAGAACCACGGCTTACTTTGTAAAGTGGCGGTAACGCAATAAATACTTTACCTGCTTCAACAAGCGGGCGCATGTAACGATAGAAAAATGTCAGAAGTAATACTTGAATATGGGCGCCATCGGTGTCGGCATCGGTCATGATAACTACTTTGTCATAGTTACAATCTTCTACATCGAACTCCGTACCCACTCCCGCGCCAACTGTATGGATAATCGTGCTAATTTCTTCATTTTTTAAGATATCTTGTAGTTTTGCTTTTTCTGTATTGATTACTTTTCCTCGAAGTGGCAAAATTGCTTGGAAACGACGATCACGACCTTGTTTGGCAGATCCTCCCGCCGAGTCACCTTCGACTAGGTAAAGTTCATTTTTATTAGGGTTTCGTGATTGTGCTGGGGTTAACTTTCCAGAAAGAAGTGTTTCGGAACGTTTCTTTTTCTTGCCGTTACGTGTCTCTTCACGTGCTTTTCTTGCAGCTTCTCTTGCTTCGCGGGCTTTAACTGCCTTTTTAACAAGAAGAGAGCTTGTTTCTGGGTTTTCGGCAAGGAAGTAAGCTAAATGTTCTGCCACAACCGCATCAACCGCCTGGCGCGCTTCCTGTGTCCCTAATTTTTCTTTTGTTTGACCTTCGAATTGAAGGATTTTTTCTGGAACGCGAATAGAAAGTACAGCTGATAGACCTTCGCGAATATCGCTACCTTCGAGATTTTTATCTTTTTCTTTCAAAAGATTCACACGACGAGCATAGTCATTGAAAATCCGCGTCATTGCAGCTTTCATTCCTGATTCATGGGAACCTGCGCCACGAGTCCGAACATTATTAACGAAACTCAAGATATTTTCAGAATAACCATCATTGAATTGAAACGCCATTTCTACTTCAATGGTCGCATTTTCGCCTTCAAAACTAGCTACGGGGTGAAGCACATCTTTGCCTTCATTAATGTATTCAACAAAGTTCTTCACACCTTCTTCAAAGTGGAAAACCTCTGCCATACCAACGCGCTCGTCAATTAATTCAATTAACATCCCTTTTAAAAGAAATGCTGATTCTCTTAAACGTTCAGATAATGTTTCATAGTTAAATGAAGTTGTTGGAAAAATTGCTGGATCTGGTTTAAAGCGAATCGTTGTCCCAGTGGCTTTTGATTTACCGATTTTTTTCAGAGTTCCATCTGGCTTTCCGCCGTCTTTAAATTTTTGTTGGTAGGTTGCACCGTCACGGTTAATTGTAACTACTAACCATTCCGAGAGCGCATTTACAACGGATGAACCAACTCCGTGAAGTCCACCACTTGTTTTATAGCCCCCTTCTTGGCCGAACTTCCCGCCAGCATGAAGAACAGTTAAAATAACTTCTACCGTCGGCTTACCTGTTTTGTGCATTCCAACAGGCATCCCACGACCTTCGTCGCTAACACTAACACTGCCATCCTCATGAAGTGTCACAACTATTTTCTTACCAAAACCTGCAAGGGTCTCATCGACCGAGTTGTCCACTATTTCATATACTAAATGGTGCAGCCCGCGTACATCTGTTGAACCGATATACATCGCTGGGCGTTTCCGGACCGCTTCCAGTCCTTCAAGCACCTGAATAGAATCATCATTATACGCATTCCGATTCATATTTCAAAACTCCCTTCATTCCGTCAATCTACAACTTTCACGTTGTTATTCGCTTAAAACCACCTTATCAGAATAGCATTAACTAGCTGATTAATAAAGTGATAGTTTAGTGACAAATTCCTTTTCACAAAAAAACAGGCTCTGCTATAAGAACCTGCTTCCTTCAAAAATGGTGTTTAATTAATCCATTTCTTGATAAGCAACCTTAATGCAATAATCCATGACAGTAGGATATCCTTTTTCTGTCAAAAAATCAAATGCTTCCTGATTAGCTATGCCAAGCTGCGCCCAAAATACATCTGCATCTATTTGGTCAAAAGCCTCCGCTATTTCAGGTAAAAACTCTGAGCGACGAAAGACATTGACAATATCCACATGTTCCTCGATATCTGTCAAGCGCTTGACGGCTTTTTCGCCAAGAATTTCGTCTGCATTAGGGTTCACTGGTATAATTTTGTACCCTGCTTGTTGCATGATCTGACTCACTCGGTAACTTGTGCGGTCTGGTTTATCACTCAAACCAACGACTGCGATTACTTTTGCCTTCTTTAAGATATGCTGAATTTCTTCTTTTGTTGGATTTTGCATTAGTCTAATCGCCCCCTACTATTCTTTCTAATCATAAGCTATTTTTGCGGTTTTTTCAACTTTTCCTCGTGATTTATCTCAACAATTTAGCCAATTCTCTTCATTTTGTGCTATAATTCTTTATGGAAAACATCATTTCTTCTTGAGGGGTTTAAAAATGACAATTAACTTAATTCTGCTTTCTTTATTAGCCTATGTGATTGGTTCGATACCATCTGGTTTATGGATTGGCAAAATTTTTTACAAAAAAGATATTCGCGATTTTGGTAGCGGTAATTTGGGCGCGACAAATTCATTCCGTGTTCTCGGAATCAAAGCCGGTAGTATCGTGACAGTGATGGATATTTTAAAAGGGACTGTCGCAACGTTACTTCCATTTTTCTTTCAATTGAATGTAGACCATCACTTTTGGTTGTTAACAGGAGCATTTGCAATTATTGGGCATAGTTTCCCGCTTTTTGCAGGATTCAGAGGCGGAAAAGCAGTTGCTACTTCTGCAGGTGTCATCCTCGCCTATGCGCCATTACTATTTGTAGCCGCACTTGTAGTCTTCTTAGTTACACTTAAACTTAGCAAATATGTATCGCTCAGCTCAATGGTCGGGGCACTTGCAGCATTAATTATTTCTCTTTTCATGGGAGACTGGATTTTAATTATTCTTGTTGCTTGTATTACGCTTTTTGTCATCTGGCGTCACCGAGCAAATATCACGCGGATTCGTAACGGAGAAGAACCTAAAATAAAATGGATGTAATAAAACCCAGAAGATGCATTTCGCTCTTCTGGGTTTTCGTTTTAACCTACTGTAATTTCATATTCGGAAGCAAAGACTGCTTCTGGCTCTAAATGCTCTATCCCCGCTTTATCTCGCAGTTCAACAGATTCTCCTGCACCATCCGCAATTCCGTACCAAGGTTCAATACATAAGAATGGTGTTCCTGCTTTTGCCGTCCACACTCCAACAAATGGGAATTCTGGAAAAGATACTTTTACATAATGAGGTGTTTTTTCTGATTTGATGGTCATTTCTTTTTGTTTTAGTGCTTCAAAAATAAGTGCATCATTTTTAAATAAATCATAACTCAGTGGTAAATAACGTGCTGGTTCATCGACAATCTTTTTAATTTCGCCGCTGCGATATGGTCCTTCTAAACAAAGTGTTTCTAAATTCTCTTCTGTACCGAAATCCAAATAATAATCTTCAAATGTCGTCCCATCTGTTAATGGTAAATGAAAGGCCGGATGTGCACCAATAGAGAAATAAATTCGCTTGTTATCTGTATTTTCAACTTCATACGATACAGCTACCGTATTTTTTTCTATCGTATATACGATAGATAATTTAAATTTATACGGATAAATAGCTAATGAATCCTCATCTGCATCTAGTTCAAAGCGTACAGTGTTTTCGGTTTGTTCGATTACTTGAAAATCACGATCTCGAGCAAAGCCATGTTGTCCTAAGTGATACTGCTTGCCATCAACTAAGTAAGTATCATCTACAAGTCTTCCAACTGTTGGAAATAGAACAGGAGAATGACGGCCCCAAAACTTGCTATCAGCATTCCATAAATACTCAAGTCCTGTATCTTTGTGGAAGATTCGCGTTAATTCTGCTCCCGCTGTTTTCATCTCTACAAGTAATACTTCATTTTCCAGTTTGATCATTGTTATTTCTCCTCCAAATGAAACCGCTCGATTTGTTCAAAGGCTTTTTCTTTTTTCAGTACAACGAGTTGCATCTCACCAAACAAATCATAATGCGGAAAGTTTTTTCGACGGTTATCAATCCAATCTGGTGCTAAACCATATTGTTTCCCCCATTGTTGCAATTTTTTCAAATCTACGCATGCAACTTTGGTTACAGTTTTTGATTCTGGAAAGCGATCATCTAGCCAATAATGCGTAATAATTGCAATCTCTCCACGAGCTGCTTTTTCTTTCCATAATTCCATTTCATCGCGTTTTACACCAAAAGCCATTTTTATCACTACCAGTCTTATTTATTCTAAAGCTTTTAGATAGGCTTCATGCCAATTCGGAAATGTTCTTCTTAACGATACGGGGCGAAAATCTTCCTTCGTTACGCATACATGCTGTGTTTCACCTGTAATAGCTATTTCCTTCGTCTCCTCATAGCAAATCTCATAACCATAAGTAACACGAAGTCCATCATACCCTTTTATCCATGTTTTTACAACTGCCTTCTGTCCGTAGCGCAGTGGTTTTCCGTAATGAATATGCACATCTAATACCGGAGAAAGATAACCTGCTTCTTCCATATCAAAATAACGAAAACCTAATTTTTCAATTAATCTCGTTCGGCCGATTTCCATCCATACAAGGTAATTGTTATGATATACAACACCCATTTGGTCGGTTTCTGCGTAGCGTACTTCAATAGTTGTTTCAGCAATTTCCATTCTAAATTCCTCCAGTCACACAAGTTCTTCTTTCTTATTTTACCAAAGCAAACCAAAAAAAGCTCTCCCCGAATATTTTCAGAGAAAGCTTTTCTACTTTTTTAGTTATTTTTTAGTTTTTCTAATTCTACAAGGAATTTATCATTTAGTACACGGATAAATGTTCCTTTCATTCCTAGAGAGCGAGAATCAATAACGCCTGCACTTTCTAATTTACGAAGTGCGTTTACGATTACAGAACGTGTAATGCCGACACGGTCCGCGATTTTAGAGGCAACAAGAAGACCTTCTTTACCATTCAACTCATCGAAAATATGCTCAATAGCTTCTAATTCACTGTAAGAAAGAGAGCTAATCGCCATTTGTACAACGGCACGGCTACGAGCTTCTTCTTCAATTTCTTCTGCTTTTTCATGCAAGATTTCCATTCCAACAACTGTTCCACCATATTCCGCTAAAAGTAAATCATCATCAGTGAAATTGCTTTCTAAGCGAGATAGGATAAGTGTTCCAAGACGCTCACCACCACCAACGATAGGTACGATAGTTGTTAAACCTTTGGTGAATAATTCACTGTTTTCGATTGGAAAAGCAGTATATTGGCTTGATACTTCTAAGTTAGAAGAAGTTTCGCCTACATTGAAAAGACTTTGTGTATATTCTTCAGGAAATTGACGTTCTGTCAGCATTTGTTTCATACGATCATTTTCAATTGGAAGAGCTTCAGAATAACCTAGTAACTTACCTTTGCGGCTTACGATATATGTGTTTGCTTCAATGACGTCTGTAAGTGTATCTGCCATTTCTTTGAAGTTTACTGTTTTTCCTGCAGCGTTTTGTAACATAGCATTAATTTTTCTTGTTTTTTCTAATAAAGTCATTATTAGATCCTCCTAGTATTTTATAAAATAAATTGTGTTAAATCTTTATTCTGCATAATTGGTGCAAGTTTTTCATTAACATAGTTTTCGGTTACTTTAATAGATTCCATATTGATTTCTGGTGCTTCAAATAGTAAATCTTCTAGTAATTTTTCTAAAATGGTATGAAGTCTTCTTGCTCCGATATTATCTGAATCTTGGTTAACTTGGAATGCAATCTCGGCAATTCTTTCTACAGCTTCTTTGGTGAAAATCAAGTCAATTCCTTCTGTTTTCAGTAAAGCTTTGTATTGTTTAATGAGTGCATTGTCTGGCTCTGTTAAAATTTTGTAGAAATCTTCTTGTGTTAATTTGTCCAGCTCAATTCTAATTGGAAAACGACCTTGAAGCTCAGGAATCAAATCGCTTGGTTTAGACATATGGAAAGCCCCTGCTGCAATAAATAAAATGTACTCCGTGTTGACTGTACCATATTTAGTAGAAATTTGCGACCCCTCCACGATAGGAAGAATATCTCTTTGGACACCTTCCCGCGAAACTTGGGCATTTCCACCGCCTTCTTTACTAGCAATTTTATCAATTTCGTCGATAAAAATCATACCCATTTGTTCCGCACGATGAATTCCTTCTGCAGCAAGTTCATCTGCATCAATTAGTTTAGATGCTTCATCTTCAAACAGAATCTTCTTCGCTTCTCGGACGGATACTTTGCGTTTTTTCTTTTTCGCTGGAAACATGCCAGAAAGTGCATCTTGCATTCCGTTCATTTGATCCATTCCAGCGCCACGCATCATATCAAGCATTGGGTTTTGTTGCTCTTTCACTTCTACTGTTACGATTTCATCATCAAGCTCCCCATTTTGAAGGCGCCATTCGATTTGGCTTCGTTTGTTCTTTAATTCTTGATCTACCTCTTCTTCAGCAGATTCATCCGGTTGATTCATACCGCCAAAAAGGGCTTCTAATGGATTTTGTGAAGTTGTTTGTTTTTTCTTTTGGCTTGGCGCTAAAAGTTTAATTAGACGTTTTTCTGCATTTTTTTCAGCTTTCACACGAACTAATTGCATTTTTTCTTCTTTTACTAAACGAACGGATACTTCCACTAAATCACGAACCATTGATTCCACATCTCGACCGACATAACCAACTTCCGTAAATTTAGTAGCCTCAACTTTGGAAAAAGGTGCGCGAACAATTTTGGCAATTCGGCGTGCTATTTCTGTTTTACCAACACCTGTTGGTCCAATCATCAGAATGTTTTTCGGAATAATTTCATCACGGATTGATTCATCCATTAATTGTCTACGGTAACGATTTCTTAGTGCGACTGCAACAGATTTCTTCGCTCCGGTTTGTCCAATAATATATTGATCCAGTTTTTCAACAATTTGCTTTGGTGTCAACTGGTTCATTAACGTTAGATTTGTCAAATTAACCACTCCTTCAAAGCTCTTCTACTGTAATATGATCATTTGTAAACACACAAATTTCAGAAGCGATTTCTAGCGCATGACGAGCGATATCCTTTGCTTCCATTTGACCACCATTATGTCTTTTAAGTGCTCGACCGGCTGCTAGCGCATAATTACCTCCAGAACCAATAGCTAAAATACCATCATCTGGTTCAATGACTTCCCCTGTTCCTGAAACTAAAAGTAGTGTATCTTTGTCCATCACGATTAGCATAGCTTCTAATTTTCTTAAAACACTGTCACTACGCCATTGTTGCGCTAGTTCGACAGATGCCCTTTCTAAGTTACCATTATATTCGTTCAATTTTGCTTCAAATTTTTCAAATAATGTAAAAGCATCTGCGACAGAACCTGCAAATCCAGCTATTACTTTATCATGAAAAAGACGGCGAACTTTTTTGGCGGTATGTTTCATTACAACCGATTCACCAAGCGTCACTTGACCGTCTCCAGCCATCGCCGCTTTACCGTCATGTTGAACTGCAAATATTGTTGTAGCATGTAAATCCATTTCCTTAACCTCCTCCAAATTTAAGCCCTAGGATGATGTTTCATATAAGTAGACTTTAAGTGCTCTTTTGTCACGTGCGTATAGATCTGGGTGGATGATAAGCTAGCATGTCCAAGCAACTCCTGTACAGTTCGCATATCCGCCCCGTTATTAAGTAAGTCCGTTGCGAATGTATGGCGTAACATATGCGGATGTATCTTTCGAGTTAATGAAGCTTTGCTAATTATTTTCGTTAAACAATACCTAATACCTCTTGTTGTCAAAGGGTCACCGTAATGATTGACAAGTAAAGCATCATGAGACTTTTTATAGCGAATCATAAGCTCTATGCGTTTTGGCAAATAATCTGTAATCGCATCTTCTGCATAAACGCCGAATGGCACATAGCGTTCTTTATTCCCTTTTCCGCGAATAAGAATTGCTTGATAAGATGTATCTAAGTCAGGCAACAGTATCCCAGCACATTCACTTACCCGAATTCCGGTACCATATAATACCTCCAAGAGTACTCGGTCTCGCAGTGTAAGCGTTTCATTATCTTCATAAACCACTTGAAACAAAGCTTCCATTTCTTCTGAATAGAAAAATTTGGGAAGCCTTAACTGATTTTTCGCATGTGATACATAAGTAAACGGATTTTCAGTAATAACATTCTCTCTTAAAAGAAAAGTGTAAAAACTCCGTAAACTCGAAATTTTCCTAGCGACAGTTGTTCGAGAAAAAGATTTTTGTTTTAATTCTGTCAAATAAATCCGTACATCTAGAAAAGTAACTTGCTGATACGCCTCAATTGCTTGTTCATTTAGAAAACGGCGAAAATCGAGTAAATCATTTTCATATGCCGTACTAGTGTTCACTGAATAATTGCGTTCTGAGTGAAGATAGTCAAGAAATTGTTGCTCTAACTTCCCCTCTTGTGTCATACGTATACACCTCTCAAACACTATCATGGTAACATAACCATATCCACGTTGCAATAATTTTATACATTTTTCACAACTTTTTGAATTAATTTAGATTTGCAATCAATTCAAATAAATACGTTTATTTTTGTGAAAAAAACAACATTTACTAGCATAAATTGTCTAGACCATTTGTTTGAAAGAAAAACTGCCTTTTCATCACTATCCACTCTCAAAAAACAACAAAGTAGAAATCGTGATGAAAAGAACAGTAAAGAATAGTCCTCAATTATTATAGTGTTTTTATAGTTGTTCTGCAACCTTTTTTATTGCATTTAGCGCTCTTTCAGCCAATTTTTCGTTACGTTCTTGTTTTGCGCGGATTTTCGTTTCAAGCTCTGGGAAAAGTCCGAAATTGACATTCATTGGTTGGAATGATTTTTTGCTAGCACTTGTAATGTAATGAGCTAGGCTACCAATCGCTGTTTCTGCCGGGAAAACCACTAATTCTTTTTCCTCTACAAAATTGGCCGCATTAATTCCTGCTGCAAGTCCACTAGCTGCGGATTCAACATATCCCTCCACACCTGTCATTTGTCCAGCAAAGAATAAATCATTGCGTGTTTTTAGTTGGTAAGTTGGTTCAAGTACAGTTGGTGAGTTAATAAATGTGTTGCGGTGCATGACACCATAACGTACGATTTCAGCATTTTCAAGTCCTGGAATCATTCCGAAAACACGTTTTTGTTCCCCCCACTTAAGGTGCGTTTGGAAACCTACCATATTGTATAGCGTTCCCGCTGCATCATCTTGTCTAAGTTGCAACACCGCATAAGGTCTCTTTCCAGTTTTTGGATCTTCCAAACCAACTGGCTTTAATGGACCAAATAACATCGTTTTAATTCCTCGTTTTGCCATTACTTCAATTGGCATGCATCCTTCGAAAAATACTTCTTTTTCAAATTCTTTTAAAGCAGCGGTTTCAGCGGTTACTAGTGCTTCATAAAAAGCATTGAATTCTTCTTCTGACATCGGGCAGTTTAAGTAAGCAGCTTCTCCTTTATCATAGCGTGATTTCAAATAAACTTTATCCATATCAATACTATCTTTTTCAATTATTGGGGCTGCCGCATCATAAAAGTAAAGATATTCTTCCCCAGTTAATTGTTTAATTTCATCCGCAAGTGCAGGGCTTGTAAGTGGGCCAGTCGCAATAATTGTTGGACCTTCTGGAATAGTAGTTACTTCTTCTGTATGCACTGTTACGAGTGGATGATTTTTCACCTTGTCTGTAATATAACCAGAAAATTCATGACGATCAACTGCTAGCGCACCACCAGCTGGTACAGACGCTTTGTCAGCAGCTTCAATAATAATAGAATCAAGTATCCGCATTTCTTCTTTAATAACTCCTACAGCATTCGTTAGTCCGTTAGCTCGCAAAGAATTCGTACATACTAGCTCTGCGAATTTATCTGTATGATGGGCCGGTGTTTGTTTTACCGGTCTCATTTCGTATAAATCCACCTTTACCCCACGTTTCACTAACTGCCATGCTGCCTCACTTCCTGCTAAACCTGCTCCAATTACATTAACACTCTTTTCCATTTGTCCGCCTCCTCGCGCAACAATGGCAACACAAGAACAATCCGAGTGCTGCCATTTTCCAATTATTGTTGGGTTGATTCTTTGTAATCACAATTTGTACATTGTACTTGTACGCCTTTTTTCAATTTCTTCTCGACTAGTGCTCGTTTCTCACATTTCGGACAAGCCCGTTCGACTGGTTTATCCCATGATACATAATCACAATCTGGATAACGATCACAACCGTAGAAAATACGTTTTTTCTTACTTTTTCTTTCTATTACATGTCCTTTCTCACATTTTGGACAAGTAACGCCTATTTCTTTCACGATTGCTTTTGTATTACGACAATCAGGAAATCTGCTACAAGCTAAGAACTTACCGTATTTCCCCATTTTGTATACCATTGGGGCTCCACAAAGATCACAGTCAATTCCGGCTGGTTCATCTTTAATCTCGATTTTTTCCATTTCAGCATCAGCTTTTATTACATTTGGTTCAAAGCGTTTATAAAATTCATCAATGACTTTCACCCATTCAACTTCTCCGTGCTCTACTTCATCGAGCTCACTTTCCATGTTGGCAGTGAATTTCACATCTAAAATCTCTGGGAAATACTCTTCAATCATTTCATTAACGATTTCACCTAATTCAGTTGGAATAAAGCGTTTATTCGTTAAAGAAACATAATTCCTACGTTGAATTGTGTCAAGTGTTGGCGAATAAGTGGATGGCCGGCCAATGCCAATTTCTTCGAGCGTTTTTACTAATCTAGCTTCTGTGTAACGTGGAGGTGGCTGCGTGAAATGTTGACGCTGTTCGAGTGATTCGGACTGTACCTTATCTCCTTTTTTCAAATCTGGTAAGATATTTTCTTTTTCTTCCGTATTATCATCGTTACTTTCTACATAGACTTTCATGAAGCCGTGAAATTTAATTTTTGATCCATTTGCTCTGAAGTTCACGCCGTTGTTATCTAAGTCAACGCGCATTGTATCAAGAACTGCTGGCGTCATTTGGCTCGCGATAAATCTTTCCCAAATTAAACGATATAAGCGAAGTTGATCCCGTGTTAAATATTCTTTTACTTCTTGGGGGCTTCTCATTGCACTTGTAGGTCTAATTGCTTCGTGGGCATCTTGCGCACCTTTAGCATTTTTATCTGAACGTTTATGATTACGAGAAAATTCAGGGCCATAAGTTTCTTTAATGTAATTGCTTGCTTCTAGTATAGCGGAATCGGCAATACGAGTGGAGTCTGTACGCATATAAGTAATTAAGCCGACTGTTCCTTGTTTACCAAGTGTAATTCCTTCATACAATTGTTGGGCAAGCATCATTGTTTTTCTTGTACGATAATTTAGTTTTCGAGCCGCTTCTTGTTGCAAACTTGAAGTAGTAAATGGTGCAGCTGGATTTCTAAGTCTTTCTTTTTTCGTTACATCTGTTACGTCAAATGATTTTCCTTTGATTGCAGACATTACTTCTTTTACATCATCTGCAGTGGAGAGCTTTTTCTTTTTACCGTTTACACCATAAAAATTGGCTTGGAATTTTTTCTTTCCTTTAAGGAAATTGCCGTCAATTGTCCAGTATTCTTCCGGTTTGAAATTATTGATTTCTTTTTCTCTATCAATAATGATTCGAAGCGCGATAGACTGAACACGCCCCGCACTCAAACCTTTCTTCACTTTTTTCCATAGAATAGGACTAATATTATATCCAACTAAACGGTCCAAAATTCTACGTGCTTGTTGCGCATTAACTAAATCCATGTCAATTTTGCGTGGTGTTTTGAAAGATTCTTTTACTGCTTCCTTCGTTATTTCGTTAAATACTACACGTAATTTGTCTGATTGATCTAACTCTAGGCTATTGGCTAAGTGCCATGCAATTGCTTCTCCTTCGCGATCTGGATCGGCTGCAAGATAGACTTTTTTCGCTTTTTTAGCGGCTTGTTTTAATTCTTTTAAAACAGGGCCTTTTCCACGAATCGTAATATAACGAGGTTCATAGTCATGTTCTGTGTCTACACCCATTTGACTCTTAGGTAAGTCACGAACATGTCCCATTGAGGCTTTCACTTTAAATTTCTTTCCTAAATACTTTTCAATCGTTTTTGCTTTTGCAGGTGACTCTACAATCACTAAATAATCTGCCATATCTATTATATTCCTCCCTGATTTGGGTCAATACACGGGCTTTACTCGTTGTCCTAATCCTATTACAGTTATAGCCTCGCGTTCAATAAGTTTCCAATGCTGATTTTTCACATAATTCAGTAGTAAATATTAGCCCTTCCTACTGGGTTTGTCAATGCCTTTTATGAAAAAGTCCATTTTTTGATGTTTTATAACAGCTTTCTTTAGCAAACTTATCTCAAAAAATCAGGAAATGCAAGTCAAATCACTTAAAAATGATAATTTCAATCTATTTATGGCTTAATTTGAAAAAATTCTTCTATTATATTGTTCGCATTCATAACTAATTTGGCACCTTCTTGAATTAAATAATTCGTTCCTCGCCATGTATCAATAAATATATTTCCTGGAACCGCAAAAACTTGCCTATTTTGTTCTAAGGCTATATCAGCAGTAATTAAGGAACCGCTTCTTTCGGCGGCTTCTATTATTACTGTCCCTATCGCCAATCCGCTAATAATTCGATTTCTTTCTGGAAAATGCCATCTTTTTGGTTCTTCATCAGGTAAATACTCACTTAATAACAGACCTTCTTTGACAATTTCTTTCGCTAAAAGTTCATTTTTCTTTGGATAAATTTTATTGACACCTGAACCTAGCACGGCAATAGTTGCACCTTGTTGATTTAAAGTAGCTCTATGGGCTGTAGTGTCAATCCCTATAGCCATCCCGCTAATTATAGTCAGTTTTTGCGCAGCAAGTTCGCTAGCAATTTTTACACAAGCTTTCCTACCATATTCACTCATCTGCCTTGTGCCTACGATGGCAATTGCTTGTTGCTGCAATAAATCAATATTTCCTTTACAAAATAAAATTGGCGGTGCTTCATAAATCTCTCTTAAAAGCGCTGGATAGGCATCATCTAAAATCCAAATTAAAGTAACATCATCAAAAAAACACGCTTCAGCTTTTTCTATCTCCAATAGAATTTGCGCGTGTTTATTCACAGGAAAGAAAGATTCTGCAAATGTTTGTGCGGTCATTTCATACTGGTCAAATTCTATTAATTTTTGCCAAATGCTGGCTCTTTTTTTAGCAGAAATAGACTTACAAGAAGCAATTTTGAGCCACGTATGTCGTTGTTTAAAATCCATCTGTTGCACCTCCGTAATAATTACTCCCAGTGTACAAACATTGTAGTTTTTTGTAAAATGACTAAAAACTATAAAACAGCATAAAAAAACGTATTTTCCATGTTGAAAATACGTTTTTCTCTATAATGATTTAGTTATTTTAAGCTATCAAAATGCAATTTTGCTTCTTTTACAGGCGCAAAACTTATACGATGGATAGGACAAATTCCGATTGTGTCTAAACCAAGTAAATGTTTTTTTGTGCCATAGCCCATGTTATTTGCAAAATCATATCCGGGATACGCTTCATCATACTTCTGCATTAATCTATCTCTTGTAACCTTCGCAATTATAGAAGCTGCAGCAATCGAAATGCTTTTTGTATCTCCTTTGATAAGAGATAATTCTGCCTCCGAATATTTTAGTGGCATGGCATCAATTAAAACGAAATCCGGTTCTGGCTGTAATTGATTTAACGCTTCACGCATGGCAAGTTTCGTTGCTTCGTAAATATTTACTTGATCAATGACATTGTGTTCGATAATTCCTACACCGACAGCAATTGCTTCTGTTTGTATCGTTTCGAATAAAGCATCACGTTTTGCTTCACTCAATTGTTTAGAATCATTTATTCCAACAACAGAAAAATCAGCTGGTAATATGACGGCTGCTGCTACAACAGGACCAGCAAGCGGTCCACGCCCAACTTCATCTACTCCAGCGATGTACTTGTACCCTTGTTGAAATAAATCTGTTTCGTATTGTTTCATTTCTTCAAGTTTGTTCCGTAATTGCGCTTCTTTTTGCCATTTTCGCCTTGTAGCTTGCAGAAGCTTTTCCACACCTTTGCGTTCATCTTGCATGCACTGCTGAAAAAAAGGATCGTGTTCTGATGTCACTTGGTTTAGTTTTTCTCGGATAACGGAAATGGATTCACTCATTCGGATTCATCTTCCCAGTTTGGGAAATCAAATGACATTCTCCCTAACTTCTGCTGGCGGATTTCTCGAACTACTGTTTCAGCTGCACGAGAATAATCTGGATCATTGTATCGATCTAGAAGCCCTCTTTTTTCAGCAATAAAAGCAAGTGTCTCTATAGGATCTTCCGAAACAGTTTCTACTTTTAGCCAATTTTGAAGGCGGTCGGGATAATGGTTTTCTAAAAATCGCAAACCATAGCCAGCAATTTCTTCCATTTGCAGTAAATCATCTTTAATTGCTCCAGTTAGAGCTAATTTGTAGCCAATTTCTTGATCTTCAAATTTAGGCCAAAGGATTCCTGGTGTATCCAGAAGTTCTAATGTTTTTCCCACTTTAATCCATTGTTGCGCTTTAGTTACGCCAGGTTTGTTCCCTGTTCGAGCGATATTTTTCTTGGCTAATCGATTAATCAAGGTGGATTTACCAACGTTTGGTATACCTAAAATCATCGCACGAATTGCTCTTGGTTTCATTCCTTTACTTCTTAACCGGTCGAATTTTTCAGCCATTAATTTTTCGGCTGCTTGTTCTATTTTAAATAGACCTTTACCTTCTTGCGCATTCACAGCAACTGCTGGTAAACCTTTTTCAGCAAAGTAGTCAATCCATTCTTTCGTGGTTTTTTCATCAGCAGTATCTGCTTTATTTAAAATAATCACTCGTCTTTTTTGGTGGATAATTTCTTCTAGCATAGGATTAGAGGAAGAGAGTGGGATACGTGCATCCACTAATTCAAAAATCACATCTACAAGTTTTAATTTCTCCGTTACCTCACGGCGAGCTTTGGCCATATGACCTGGAAACCATTGAATTGTCATTATACACTCCTAATCTATAAGTTTGGCGTCTTCAATTGGCCAGTAACAAATCGGTGTTGTTCCTAATACCTTACTTAATGGAATTGGTCCAATAATCCGGCTGTCTTTACTTGCTCTACGATTGTCACCTAGAACAAAATAAGTATCTTTTGGAATTTTGCCACCATCTAGTTGATCTTTCGAACTATAATCGTCTGTTAAATAGCCATCTTTCAGCTTTTTTTTGTAAGTATCTAAATACGGTTCATCATATTTTTTACCATTGATGTAAAGTTGGTCTTCTTTGTATTCTACGGTATCACCTGGCAAACCAATTACTCGTTTGATGTATTCTTTTCCATCTGCTTCTCGGAAAACAATCACGTCAAAACGATCGACATTCCCAAAGCGATTTATAATTACACGGTCATCGTTATGAAGTGTAGGCATCATGGATATCCCATCTACAAGAATAGGGACAAACAAATAAAAACGGATTATAACAGCAACTAATACTGCTAAAACAGCCGCCCAAATCCATGACCATAACCGTTTTAAATTCTTCTCCTTCAAAAATTGCACCGCCCTATTTTATACTAACAGTCTTATTATAAACGAAAAAACGCTCATTTAATAGAGAAATCCGCGAAAAAGTATCTTTCACGGATTTCTCATTATTTCCCGAATTGTATCACGGTGCCATTTACCATAGAATCCTCAATAAACCCAAAAACACGACTATCTGAACTACCGCCGCGATTATCTCCAAGTACGAACAGTTTTCCTTTTGGAACAGTGCTTTCCCCTGTCATATCTTCCAGCGTATAATCTGCTATGTACGGCTTTTGCGTCGGGTCCGGATTCCAAAGAGTTAGTGTTCCTTCTGGCAAATAACTTTCTACTTTTCTTTCGCCGTTTAAATATAATTCACCATTTTTAAAAGCGATTTTATCTCCCGGCATGCCAATCACTCGCTTAATAAAATGCTCCCCTGAACCAATCATCGGAGGTTCATCAAATACGATAATATCGAAACGATCTGGCTTGGAAATTTTTTCAATGAAAATTCTATCGCCATCTTGATATGTTGGAACCATAGACGTTCCTTCTACTTTTACTGGTGCAATAACAAAGTTACGAATGACAAGCGCGATTGCTAGTGCCGCAACGATAACTAATACCCAGCTTAACAATTGATGTGCCCCGTTTTTTTTCCTGGGCTTTTTTTCATACTGATCTGTCATCTATGTCTCCTCCTAGACTATCTGCAGGTTCACATTAACGCTCTAAGGATTTTCCAAATGAGATTACTTTTCCAAGCACACTATCCTGCGATATAAAGCCAATATAGCGACTATCTTTACTCACTTGACGATTATCCCCTAACACAAAAAGTTTGCCTTTAGGAACAGTGAGTGAGCCATCTGAGTTTGGAATATCTGCCATCGTAAAGTTAGGATCGCCCTCTGCATCGGTAGTTAAATACCCATTTTTCAAAGCCGCTTTTTCTGAGTCTAAATACGGTTCGTCATATTTTTTATCATTAATATAAAGCTGATCTTCTTTATACTCCACTTTATCTCCTGGTAAACCGATGACACGTTTAATGTACTCCGCATTTTCTTCATCAGGAGCAGGAAATACAATAATGTCAAAACGCTTCGGATCTGATACTTTGTTAATAAATAAATGTTGCCCATCATGTAGTGTCGGGTCCATTGATTTCCCATTAACAGTAACTGGAGAAATTAAAAAATAGCGAATACCAAAAGCGAGTATCAGCGCGATGAGAATTATTTTTATCCATCCAAATGCCCCAGAAAAAAATTTATTTTCACTTTTCATGTCTTTTTATCCTCTCCAATTAATATTAATAAAGTATAGCACGAAACGTGTCAGATATTACAGTAAAACAAGCTGAGTTGATAGAAAAAATGCGCGCCAATTACGACGCGCATTCTAATCATGCAGATGTTTTAATTGGAATAATAGAACCATCTTCTAATTGCAGTTGAGGTTCTTCTTCCCCACGAGCTGCTTTTTCCGTAATAATACATTTTGTAATGTCATCACGAGAAGGAATTTCGAACATCACTTCAAGCATAATCTGTTCGATAATCGAACGAAGACCGCGAGCGCCTGTCTTACGTTCAATCGCTTCTTTCGCAATTTCAATTAATGCAGTTGGTTCGAATTCAAGTTCCACATCATCGAGTTCGAGCATGCGTTTGTATTGTTTTACAAGTGCATTCTTCGGCTCTGTCAAAATGGAAACTAACGCTGCTTCATCCAATTGTTCTAGTGTTGCAATAACCGGTAAACGTCCAATAAATTCAGGAATTAATCCGAATTTCAGTAAATCTTCTGGAACAACACGAGATAAATACGTTTCATCATCTTTTAATTTCGCATTATCTGTACCAAATCCAATGACTTTTTCACCCATTCGATTTTTAACGATTTGTTCGATGCCGTCAAAAGCACCACCAACGATAAATAGAATATTCCCTGTATCAATTTGAATTAGCTCTTGATGAGGGTGTTTTCTACCACCTTGTGGCGGAACACTTGCAACAGTACCTTCCAAAATTTTGAGTAATGCTTGTTGCACGCCTTCACCAGAAACATCTCTAGTAATAGATGGGTTTTCGGATTTACGTGCAACTTTGTCGATTTCATCAATGTAGATAATACCTTTTTCGGCTTTTTCCACATCGTAGTCTGCTGATTGAATCAATTTAAGAAGAATATTTTCTACATCTTCCCCAACGTAACCAGCTTCTGTCAGTGAAGTCGCATCTGCAATAGCAAACGGAACATTGAGAATTCGCGCTAATGTCTGAGCAAGAAGTGTTTTACCACTACCAGTTGGACCAATTAAACAAATATTACTTTTCGAAAGTTCTACTTCCTCTTCTTTCGTTTCATTGGAATTAATTCGTTTGTAGTGATTGTAAACTGCTACAGCAAGTGCTTTTTTAGCACGTTCTTGACCAATAACATAGTCACTTAATATATGACGGATTTCTTGTGGTTTTGGCACTTCACCAAAATCAACAAATTCAGAAATACCTAGCTCTTCTTCAATAATTTCATTACAAAGCTCGATACATTCATCACAAATATAAACACCTGGACCGGCCACTAATTTACGTACTTGATCTTGAGTCTTTCCGCAAAAGGAGCATTTAAGTTGGCCTTTTTCGTCGTTAAATTTAAACAAAATATTTCACCCCTTCGCATAGGTATGTTGCTTATAGGCGATTTTTCATCTCCTATGTGTGTTAATAATATCATTTGTTTATTAGAAATGCCAATCATCTGTATTCATATTTCTACATTCAGAAGGACACGAGTATAACTCATGTCCCCCATTTTTTAATGAAATTATTCAATCAATTGTAGCTTATTTTTCCACTGCGCTATCTAATAATACGTCAATAGCTTTACGGATTTTAAGGTCAGATTTAAGTTCGCTCATATCGCCAAGTGCAGCACGGACAGCGTCTTTTTCCATACCATATTTTTCAGCTAATGTTGAAATTTCTTCATCGATAGCTTCTTCCGTTGGCTCAATGTTTTCAGCTTCAGCAATTGCTTCAAGCACTAGGTTCATTTTCACGCGTTTTTCAGCGTCTTTTTCCATTTGTGCATGCATTGCTTCTTCTGTTTGGCCAGTGAATTGGTAATATAATTCAGGAGTTAGACCTTGTGCTTGTAAATCTTGAGCAAAATGATTCATTAAATGATCAGCTTCATGATGAACCATTGCGTGTGGAATGTCCACTTCTGCATTTTCAACAGCTTTCGCAATAACTTCTTCTTGTTTAGCTTGAGCAACAGATTCTTCTTTTGCTTCTTGTAAACGTTTAGAGATTTTTTCTTTTAATTCATCTAAAGTTTCTACTTCTTCGTCAATGTCTTTTGCAAGTTCATCGTCAAGTGCAGGAACTTCTTTTGTTTTAATTTCGTGTAATTTCACTTTGAAAACTACAGGTTGTCCAGCTAAATCTTCCGCATGGTATTCTTCAGGGAAAGTTAACTCGATGTCTGCTTCGTCGCCAGCTTTTAAGCCAACTAATTTTTCTTCAAAACCAGGAATGAATTGTCCGCTTCCAAGTTCTAATGAATGATTTTCAGCTTGTCCGCCTTCAAAAGCTACGCCGTCTTTGAATCCTTCGAAATCAAGGATAACAGTGTCGCCATTTTCAGCTGGAGCATCTTCTTTGACAACTAACTCAGCTTGACGCTCTTGTAATTGTTTTAATTCCGCTTCTAATTCTTCTGTTGTAAGTTCTGTTTCGCGTTTTTCTACTTCAAGACCTTTGTAGTCTCCAAGTTTTACTTCAGGTTTTACCGTAACTTCTGCTGTTAAAACCCAAGTTTCGCCTTTTTCCATAGACTCAATATTTACTTGAGGAGTGTCCACTGGATCAATTCCAGCTTCATCAATTGCTGCAGAATATACTTCTGGAAGCAAGATATCAAGCGCATCTTGGTAAAGTGCTTCTTCGCCAAAACGTTGGTTGAAAATTTGACGTGGAACTTTCCCTTTACGGAATCCAGGTACGTTAAGAGTTTTACGTACTTTTACGAAAGCTCTATCTAAACCTTCTTTTACTTTTTCTTGTTCAATTTCAAAAGTAAGTTTTCCAACATTACCTTCTTGTTTTTCCCATTTTACTGACATGGTATAATTCCCTCCATCATCTATTTAGTTCAAATTTAATTACTCTCATGACAAGTTTCAGCCATACTCACTAATAATAACACAGATATCCCTGACTTGAAAACAAGAAATGTCATTATATAAAATAATTTTGCTGTCTTATTTCCAACTCTTCAATAATAGAAATAGCTTCTTCAACAGCTAAATGATTTACATCGTCCGAAATAACACAATGATCCCCGTACATTGCGTTCGCCCATTTATAGTAGGCATTAATCCACACATCCACTTCCTGAGGCTCTAACTCAAACGGATAAAGCATAAATAAATGCTGCTGAATGATGCCAATCACCTGCTCTAAAAGACTTGGATTGCTATTCTCAAGCATCTCAGCAAGCCCCGCAAAAAGTGCTGCCGCAAATTCGTTATCCGCAAGCATAGGTATAAGGCTAGGATTGAACATACCATCTTTATCTATTTTCCGAACTCGAATAGCTTCATTTACTTCTTTTTCTTGCATTAATTCAAAAATCATCGACTGCACAAACGGAGAAAAACTATCATCCGCTAGAAACTCTTTAAATGCTGGCAAAAAGGAATCTATCTCTAAGAAACGAGCCTCTTGTAAAAACTCCAATTGCTCCGTCGTATGCCAAGATGCAAATTCACGAATATCTTTTCTTGGAATAAACTGTTTTGGAAAAGGAATAACATTATCAGCCACTTCATCTGTAGCTTCATTTTTTTCTTCTTCCATATAATGTCTAACTAATGTGAAGTACGTATCCATATTATCTTCTTTCATAAAAGTTACAGATAGTTCTCCAAGAATATCCTTATTATATCCGTTCATTGTCAAAAAGTTTTGGCCGACTTCTTGCGCTTTCTTCGTTTTATCCGTCTGGTTATAAAATTGAATTAATTTATGTACAATTTCCTCGTTGCAAGGTTCTTGATGATACGCATTCTCTAAATAATGTAGCGTACTCATTTTTTCTTCTTCGGACAACGAGGTAATCCCTTTTTCCAGAAATTTTTTAACACTCATTGGAAAAAAAGCACCACTTTCACTCATCGTTTTATCTCCTTTTATTTGAAAAAGCTTTATTTATACTAACTGGATTTACCCTTATTGTTAAAAATCTAACCATTTTTAGTATAAAAATGATGATTTGGTTCATTCTACTTGTTATCGTCTAGTTCTGTCAAGTGGATTTTGTGGTACTTTTTTGCGGGAAATTGGCTGGAATAAGCTTGGTTTCGCTAGAACATTTTATTTGTACACACAAAGAAAGACCTCGATTTTATACCGAAGTCCTTCACTATTCGAGTAGCTTTAATTATTCACTGTATTCCGTTAATACGTCTTGATAAATATCTTGATATATTTCTTCGATGTCACCCGTTTCTTCCGCGTTTTCTCCGTCATCTAGGAATAATTCATTTTCAGCTAATTCCTCCACCGGGAATTTACTTATGATTGCATTTGAAAGAACATAATTGTCTTCATCTGGATTTTTCTCTAAAAATAGTGTATATTCTTCACCTTTTTCCATATTTTTATATCCGTCGATTGTTAAATCATATTCTTTGCCATCGACAGTGATATTTTCTACGCTATATTCCATCACTTTAATAGTCATATTCTCTCTCAATTTTCCAGTTTTATCTTTTTCGATACTATTGATTTGTACTTCACTCATCGTATAAAAATCTGTTGGGAAAATATTTTCTTTTGTTTCTTTCGTTACCGTTGCTTTTTCGGATTTTTTCGTGACTTTGACGATAATCGGTGTGTCTTTTTCTAAATCATTGATATTTTCAGCGAGTTCGAGGTATTTTCCGTGATAGGAAACAACACCGTTATTTGGTTTAACTTGTTCGGATTCAGTTTGTTCTGTTGTTAGTTCTTCTTTCGCACTTTCGTTATTGGAACAGGCTGTTAAGACACTCAGGCTTGTTAGACCAATAATAATGATAAGTTTTGTTTTCATTTTTTAATCCTCCTTTCTACTTGTACATGGCTTTAATGCCGTTATAATCATCTGTTTGTGGTTTTGTTTTATTAATGAAACCTTTATCTAGCATAATTGCGTTTCTTGTTTTTACGTGTCCTAAACCAAACCCGTGGCCAAATTCATGGATAACTGTTTCGATTTTGTGATTGTTCGATAGTGAGCGAAAACCTTTATAAAGAGTAATCTCATTTTTTGCAACTAATTTATTGGATTTATAGTAGGTTGTATTGCAAATAGCAAGCACATCCCCTTTGTTCGTTGCTGAACTACTAACATTAAAATGAGGTTTCACATCATATCCCATACTAACTGTGTTTAAATACGGCGAAGGATTCCACGCTTTGGCTCCGTTAATAATCACACTCTTAAAACCTTTCGCGGATCCATTAATATAAATCTTAAAGTTTTTCGCGCTCGCTTTTGTCATGACATAGCCCTTCTTCGTATACGCATCCGCATTAGTTGGTATGAATAACGCAACTAACACCATACAAATTAGAAACCCAACTAATGTTTTTTTACTCATGTTGTTCTCTCCTTTTTACATTTTCCACACGTTATGTGTGTATTAATCCTAAACGTTTGCCTTTAATTCATTTTATTTAGCTACCAATTTTATCCCGTGTCCGTTTATTCGTAAAAGAAGTTTAGTTCGCACATTAAGATTTCACTCAAGATAACCGCATTTTTGTGAGAAAGTCTAACAGTGCCTTTTTCTATGTTGCTGTAACCTGATGTGTACTTATAACCCATCCGTCTTGCAATGAAGGCTTGCGTGATTCCCCGTTCCAATCGTAAGTCCCGAATTTTGGCCGTATTGATTTTTCTGCTGTCTACTGTTTTCATGTCATCTTCTCCTTATCTACACATTTTGAGTTGTTAATATAATATTAACAACTCGAAAAGAGTATGTCAATCACTAAAAATTCGTTATGTGTTAAAATATAGCTAAATTGAGTAAGATATTGTATAATCAAACAAAAAGGAGTGAAATAATGCCAAATTTAAGTAACAGACTTACTTTATTACGGGAAAAACAAGGTTGGTCAAAAGCAGAAACAGCAAGAAGACTTGGTTTAAAAGCCCCTTCTACTTATGGTAATTGGGAATATGGTATTCGAGAGCCTGACCTAGAGATGGTGACACAAATTGCAACGTTATACGATGTGAGCGTTGATTATTTACTCGGTCAACAAAGTATTCCGACATATGCCCCGAGTGAACTCCACGATGAAAAAAATATCGGGAAAAGAATGACAAAAATTAGTGAAGATTTAAAGTATGAAGATGATTTACATTTAGATGGTCAACCTTTAAATGAGTCAGCGGCAAATTTCTTAGCGGATTCCATCGATTTCCTTTATGAACAAGTCAAAAAATTAAATGATTAATCACCTTCACCTCGTTTAACTTTTAGCATTTTTGGGAATAATTAACGGAGTCAAAATTAAAAGCTAAAGGGGGAGTTTCATTTGTCAGAATGGTACTTCAAAAAGAACGATCAGAAGGTTGGACCTTTTACAAATGTAGAGATGATTGCTCTTTATAGAAAGAAAGAGATTAATAATCTTACATTGATCCAAAAATCCCCTCATCCAGAGTGGGTTACATTTAAGCAAACAGAATTGTATCAACATACTGGAAACCACGGGAATTCAGAACTAAAAATTGGCAACCTTTTCTCAGCTGTTTTTAAAAAGCATTCGAAAGAAGAAGGGGAAAAAGTTTTTATCGCGGGTACTAAATACACAACACCCGCAACTAGCGACATTCCTCATTCTTGGCCGCATCCTTGGGTATTTTCCAGAGTTTTCTTAGTATTAATCGTCACGTATTTCTTACTCCTAGCGTGTACATATTTGTTTGATAACAGCAATACAATACCTGGACTCATGGTAATTGGTTCCTTTGCAGTTCCATTTTCTGTCTTATTATTCTTTTTCGAAACGAATGCACCTCGGAACATCAGTGTTTTTGATGTAGTAAAGATGTTCTTTATCGGTGGTGTAGCCGCACTTGTTGCGACACTCGTTATTTACTCAATTATTCCGGTTGGGAAATTAAATTATTTTAATGCTCTTTTAGTTGGATTTATTGAAGAAACTGGGAAAATGATTATCGTTGCCCTTTTCATTCGTTCCTTAAACTCGAAGTACATTTTAAACGGTTTACTTATTGGTGCCGCTGTTGGCGCTGGATTTGCTGCATTTGAATCACTTGGTTATGCGTTTAACTATAGTGTGGATGCTGCTTTCTTATTCAAAGATATTCACATTGCCGGTGAAACAATGATTAATGTTATCTTTAGTCGTGGTTGGCAGTCTATCGGTGGTCATGTTGTCTGGGCTGCTATCACTGGTGCCGCTCTTGTCATCGCGAAAGGCGACCAAAAGCTTGGCATGAACCATATTTTCACAGGAACTTTCTGGAAATGGTTTATTATTCCAATCGCATTACATTTCGCTTGGGATTGCCCGTTCAATCCACTTCCAGCAATCTCCTTTAAACAAATTGTTTTAATTGTAGTTGTTTGGTTCGTTATCTTGCGTCTTATCAGTAAAGGTTTGAAACAAGTCTCCGTTATTTCGGCCGCGAGTAAAGCTGCTAAATAAGTAAAGAGCCCTAAGAAAATTTCTTAGGGCTTATTTTTATATTCAAAATAAAACATAGCAAACGGACAAACTTGATTCTAATATGGACATATCTGCATTTTCATGTAAAATAGAAGTATTATCTAATTAGCAGAGGGGTCATAGAAATGCGCGAATCTTTGAAAAATAGCAAGAGATTAGTCATTAAAGTTGGTACGAGTACATTAATGTATGGAAATGGCCATATAAATTTACGCACCATTGAGAAATTAGCGATGGTTTTATCTGATTTACGTAACGAAGGAAAAGAAGTCATTCTCGTTTCTTCAGGGGCAATCGGCGTTGGTTGTCATAAATTACAGCTTCCAGTAAGACCTACAAGTATTCCTGACCTTCAAGCAGTCGCCTCAGTTGGTCAAAGCGAACTAATGCATATTTATAGTAAGTTTTTTGGTGAATACGGACAAGTTGTTGGGCAGGTGCTACTTACTCGTGATGTAACTGACTTCCCTATTAGTCGCGAAAATGTTATGAATACTTTAGACAGTTTATTAAGCCGTGGTATTATTCCTATCGTAAATGAAAATGACACTGTGGCCGTAGAAGAACTAGAACATGTGACAAAATACGGCGATAACGATTTTCTTTCTGCCATTGTCGCTAAACTAGTGCAAGCTGATTTACTCATCATGCTTTCTGATATTGACGGTTTTTACGAGAGCAATCCTACCACTGATCCGGATGCCGTTATGTTCTCTGAAATCAATCAAATCACGCCAGAAATCGAAGCACTTGCTGGTGGTCGAGGTTCTAAATTTGGAACTGGTGGTATGTTAACGAAACTCTCTGCTGCTTCTTATTGTATGGAATCCAACCAAAAAATGATTTTAACAAACGGCAAAAATCCAATGGTTATTTTTAATATTATGCAAGGTGAACAAGTGGGTACTTTATTCGCTAGTAAAAAGGAGGAATTGTCACATGACCGAACTCATTAAAAAAGGAAGCGCTGCTAAAGAAGCTTCCCAATTTCTGGCACAAGCCACAACGAAACAAAAAAACGCAGCACTTTTGAATTTAAGTAATGATTTACTTGCGCATACGAGTATCCTTTTAAAAGAAAATGAAAAAGATATCCTTCGTGCGCAGAAAAAAGGCACGCCAGAAACAATGATTGATCGGCTTCGTCTTACAGAAGAAAGAATCAAAGAGATATCCGAAGCGGTGAAACAAGTAGTCGCGTTAAAGGATCCTATAGGCGAAGTAACAAATATGTGGAAAAATGAAGCCGAACTAACGATTGGTAAAACTAGGGTTCCGCTTGGCGTTATTGGTATTATTTATGAATCCAGACCAAATGTCACTGTAGATGCTTCTGTTCTTTGTTTTAAGACAGGAAATGCGGTAATTTTACGTGGTGGTAGTGATGCTATTGATTCCAATAAAGCATTAATGACTGTTATTCAGGAATCCCTTGAGAAATCCGGCTTCCCTCGTTCTAGTGTCCAATTAATTGAAGATACCTCACGAGAAACTGCCCGAGATATGATGCGGCTAAATCGTTTTTTAGATGTGCTCATTCCTCGTGGTGGCGCAAGGTTAATTCAAACAGTGCTTGAAAATGCAACAGTTCCGGTCATCGAAACTGGTACTGGTAATTGTCATATATACGTAGATAAAGCAGCAGAGAAACAAATGGCGATAGATATTTTAGTTAATGCTAAGTGTTCCCGCCCTTCTGTCTGTAATGCTGCAGAAACTTTGCTCATTCATCGAGATGTTGCGGAAGATTATCTTCCAGCGATGGAAACTGCGTTAAAAGAATACCATGTCGAATTACGTGCAGATGAACGTGCGCAGGGAATTTTAAAAGAATCAAAAGCTGCGACAGAGTCCGACTGGGAAGATGAATTTTTAGATTTTATCCTAGCTATTAAAGTAGTCGATTCCGCTGAAGAGGCTATTGAACATATTAATAAATATGGCACCAAGCACTCAGAAGCAATTATTTCTAATGACTACGCGACTGGTCAAGCCTTCCACCAAAAAGTGGATGCTGCAGCTGTTTATATCAATGCTTCCACTCGATTCACAGATGGTTTTGCCATGGGGTTCGGTGCCGAAATTGGGATTAGTACCCAAAAACTTCATGCCCGAGGACCAATGGGTTTAACAGAACTTACATCCACTAAATATATTATTTTCGGAGACGGTCAAATCCGTAATTAAAAAGAAGGTAGCCTAAAATCATAGGCTACCTTCTTTTTTCGTTCAGCCAATCAATTACATCTTGAAAAACGGTTTCTTTACATAATTCATTTACCAGTTCATGACGAGCGTCTTCGTAAATTTTATAAGTAACATCCTCTACCCCCACTTTTTCTAAGGATAAAGCAATTTTTGGCGTATCTTTTCCGAAATGTCCTACCGGATCATCACTTCCAGAAAGCAATAACACAGGCAAATCTTTTGGCACACTTTCTAAGGTTTCTTTTTGTTGACTCACCTTTACGGCTTCAAAAAGATTATGGAAAAAACCACTTGTTCCAACTACTGGACCACAAAACGGATCTTGTTCATAAGCTTCATAAATAGCCACGTCCCGCGAAAGCCAACTAAAACGATGATTTTCATTAAAAGGTTTATTATAACCCCAAAAGGCTAATTTATTTAGAAAACCACTTCTTTTCCTTTCATCTTTTTTCACTCTTTGTTTGGTAATCATTTGGCCCATTTTTAGAAGGGCTACCGGTTGAAGCCCGCTACCGCTGAGAATTACTCCATCAACTTGATGTTTAGCCATAAAAGTTCGTATAATAAAACTTCCCATACTATGTGCAAAAATAAAGTACGGTAAATCGGGATACGTTTCTTTTAAATAAGTTCGTACAACCACTTCATCTTCTACCATGTTATTAAAGCCTGTTTCCCCGTCTAAATGGCCTAAAGATGCTTCATCCACGGCTGATTTCCCAAAACCACGATGATCATCGGCTACGACAATATATCCAGCCTGATTCAAACGTTCCGCAAACAAGCCATATCTTGCCCCGTGTTCTGCCATCCCATGAACAATTTGAACTACACCAACTGGATTTTCCACCCCATTCCAAATATGTAAATGCAAATCGAGTCCATCTGTAGCTTTTAATTTCATTTGTTTGTACATCTGTCTCCCTCCCATTTCATCTTATTATTAGTATACCACCTGATAGTTGTTTTCACTATTTCACAGGCTTTTTTTAGGACTTTTGTATAACTAGTTAAAAAGTTACAGTTCCAACTGTTCATTTCTATTTTGAAGATTGTTCACATAATCACAATATGTTATAATAGTCCCATAAGGAGATGACACACATGGATAACTGTTTAGCGCAATTACAAATGTATGATTATTTACTCAAAAAATACCGTAACAAAGAGGTTTTTCCTGATACGAGAATGATTGTAGAGATCGACGGCAAACTTTGGACTGGTGATTTTCTTCAATTGGACGATTGCCATATCATCGAAGTTGATTGGGAAGATACTCGGTTCACGCGTATCGAACGTACGAAAGATGCTATCAATGATGAATTTAACGAAAAAGTTACGAACTCTAATGTAAACGTAAGTGAAAATCGTATCGATTCCAAAATTGGTAGTTTAAAAAACATTGAAATATTGTATCAAGAAATTGGCAATTTTGTTCGCCAAGTAGAAAGTTCTACTACAACATTAAAACCGTTACTCTACAACGCCTATTGTTTAGATACACGGGTTAAATTACCATTCTTAGATATCAGTAAAAAAGAGATTACTTTAGTATCTTTAACTAATTAAATAAAATCCCGCGAAACGTAAAAATTTCGTGGGATTTTTTATGTTGACTGTTCCAAATGTATAATGTTTTTTCTCGAAGAATTTGCTAACTCCATTTTGAGAAATCTAGGTAAAATGGTAATCTCCTCTAACTTGTCTATGTCAAACCATTTAAAATGTAGCTCATATGCTTCTTCCCCATATTGACCAAATTTTTCTATTTTTGTAAATGCAGATTGATTAAGTAAACTGCTATCTGGGAACAGTTTAACCGTATAATAAAACTCAATACTATCTATTTCTTCGCCGCGATATAAAAAGCGATTTTCCGCAATAATGCTCAATTCTAAAATAGCCACATCTTCTCCGAGTTCTTCTTTCATTTCACGTTTTAATCCTTCTTTTGTTGATTCATTTTCCACTGCACCTCCCGGAAGTGTCCAGTAATCTTCTTCTTGATTGGAGTGGAGCAAAATTTTGTTTTGATGCGTGATAATTGCTGCCGTTCTAATGGGTTTCATGGCCACCTCTCCTTCTTTTTTAGTTTAGCATAAATAAAGTGGTTGCGCTTTCAAATTATTTATAGTATAGTAATGGCGAACAACTTGTATATACAAGTTAAAAAAGGAGGAAGTTTTATGGTTGACTATACAAAAGATGCAAGCGCTCTTTTAGAGTTAATTGGTGGCAAAGAAAATATTTCATCTGTCACACACTGTGCTACGAGAATGCGTTTTGTTTTGCAAAATCCAGATAATGCCGATGTGGAGGCTATCGAAGACATTCCAGCAGTAAAAGGGACATTTACACAAGCTGGTCAATTTCAAGTAATTATAGGTAATGATGTAGCTATTTTTTATAATGAATTTTCAAAAATTAGTGGTGTAGAAGGTGTCAATAAAGAAGATGCCAAAGTAGATGCGAAGAAAAATATGAGTATTCTTCAGCGTTTACTTGCTGGTTTAGCTGAAATATTTACTCCATTAATTCCAGCAATTGTTGTTGGTGGTCTTATTCTCGGTTTTCGTAATGTAATTGGAGATATTAAGTTTTTAGAGGACGGCACGAAAACGATTGTGGATGTTTATCCATTTTGGGCTGGTGTTTATAGTTTCTTATGGCTTATCGGTGAGGCTGTATTCCACTTTCTACCAGTTGGAATTACATGGTCCATCGCGAAAAAAATGGGAACCACACAAATTCTTGGGATTGTCCTTGGTTTAACGCTTGTTTCCCCGCAATTACTAAATGCTTATAGCGTCGTTGAAACAAAAGCAGGCGACATTCCAGTTTGGGACTTTGGCTTTGCTCAAGTACAGATGATTGGGTATCAAGCGCAAGTTATTCCTGCCATTATGGCCGGATTCTTACTAGCCTATCTCGAAATTTGGTTGCGTAAATTTATTCCAAATGCGATTTCGATGATTTTCGTTCCATTCTTTGCTCTCGTACCTACTGTTCTTGCTGCACATGTTATTCTTGGACCAATTGGTTGGAAAATTGGTGACGCGATTTCGAACGTCGTTTATGCTGGTTTGACTGGTGGGTTAAGTTGGTTATTCGCCGCACTATTTGGCTTCCTATATGCCCCGCTCGTTGTCACGGGACTGCATCATATGACCAATGCCATCGACTTACAATTAATGAGTCAATTTGGTGGAACGAATCTCTGGCCGATGATTGCACTATCTAACATCGCCCAAGGGTCCGCTGTTCTAGCAATTATTTTCTTACATCGTGGCAATGAAAAAGAAGAACAAGTTTCAATTCCGGCAACTATTTCTTGTTATCTGGGTGTAACTGAACCTGCGATGTTTGGTATTAACTTGAAGTATTTATATCCTTTCGTTGCTGCTATGATAGGCTCTGCAATCGCTGCTGTAGTTTCTGTATCTAGTGGTGTCATGGCTAACTCGATTGGAGTTGGAGGATTACCTGGAATCTTGTCCATTAACCCTAAATACTACGCAGTTTTTGCAGTATGTATGTTAATAACGATTGTTGTTCCTTTCATCCTAACTGTATTATTCCGCAAATATAATATTTTAAACAAAGTAGATACTGCACCAATTCGTACATTTGGTAAAAAGGAGTATCGTGAATCCGCAAAAACAACCAACTAAAAAGTGAGGCTTCCCTTTATGACAAAGTTTGCTCAAAAAACAATTTATCAAGTGTATCCGAAATCCTTTTATGATACGACTGGCGATGGTACTGGGGATATTCCCGGTATCACTGCCAAGCTTGATTATTTACAAAAACTCGGCATTGAGATGATTTGGCTCAATCCATTTTATCCTTCTCCGCAAAATGATAACGGCTATGATATCGCTGACTATACCGCGGTTGATCCTTTATTTGGTACGATGGACGATGTGACAACGCTTATCAAGGAAGCGAAAAAAAGAAATATTGGTATTATGATTGACTTAGTATTAAATCATACTTCAACAGAGCATCCATGGTTTAAAAAAGCGCTTGCTGGCGATCCATTCTATCGTGAGTTCTACTATTTCCGTCCAGCAAAAGCCGATGGTTCCCCTCCAACAAATTGGGTTTCCAAATTCGGTGGTAATGCTTGGGAGAAATTGCCTGACTCCTCTGAGTATTATTTGCATTTATATGATGTTACTCAAGCTGATTTAGACTGGGCCAATCCGAATGTGCGCGAGGCACTCTTTGATGTCGTGAATTTTTGGATTGACAAAGGTGTGGAAGGTTTTCGCTTAGATGTTTTAAATGTAATCGCCAAACCTAAGTTTTTAGAAGATGATTTTGAAGGTGATGGCCGTCGTTTTTATACAGATGGACCGGGAATTCATGCTTATTTAAAAGAACTACATGAACGAACATTTGGCGACAAACCTATTATAACTGTTGGAGAAATGTCATCGACGGATATTGATAACTGCATTCGATATAGTAATCCAAACGAAAAAGAATTGTCCATGGTTTTTCATTTCCATCATTTGAAAGTAGATTATCCCGATGGCGAAAAATGGCGATTAGCCGATGTGAATTTTGAGAGTTTAAAATCGATTTTCCATACGTGGCAAGTTGCGATGTCAGATGAAAATGGTTGGGATGCGCTTTTCTGGAACAACCATGACCAACCTCGAGCACTTGGTCGATTCGCTTCCGACAAGCCGGAACACTATTATCATTCTGCTACCCTACTTGGCGCAACGATTCATTTTATGCGCGGAACACCTTTTGTTTATATGGGGGAAGAAATCGGTATGATGAATCCAAAATTCTCTACAATTGATGATTATGTGGATGTGGAAACACTCAACCATTTTGATATTTTACAAAAAAATGGACTTAGTCAGCAGGAAGTAATGGAGATTATTAAAGAGCGTTCGCGTGATAACAGTCGAACTCCTATGCAATGGGACGATTCGCAAAATGCAGGTTTTACGACTGGTACTCCATGGCTAAAAGTAGCTGATAATGCAAAAGAAATAAATGTTCAAACCGCTTTAGCTAATAAAACGAGCATATTCTATTTTTACCAAAAACTAATTGCATTGCGCAAAGAACACGCTGTCATTCAAACGGGTGATTACACACCCTATTTGACGGAAGAAGATTCAATTATCGCCTACAAACGTTCAGATTATTCTACTTCTCTCCTTTCCATCCATCATTTTGGTTCCGAGAAGAAAAAAATTCAACTGCCAACGGAGTTTTTAAATGCTAAAGTACTTCTTTCTAATTATGAGCGCCAGAGAATCAGCTCTGAACTAGAATTAGCGCCATATGAAACATTAACGTTACTACAATAAAAAAAGCCTGAGATTCGTTTCTCAGGCTTTTTAGCGTCTTCTAGCAAAATCAATAAAACGGAATTTATCCAGCCGATGTCGTGATTCTGTATACTGAAAAAGTGTTGTATCTTTTAAAAACACCGTACTTTTTACGACAACCACATGCGTATCACCATGTAAGGCTAAGTATTTTTTATCTTCGGCATTCAGTGGCTCCACAGTTATTTCTTTTTGAGCATAACTGATTTCATAGCCTTTTTCATTTTCTAAGTATTGATACAAGGAGTCTTCCAAAATCTCATCCGCAATCGGTTCGGTTTTGTCTAATAAATAGTCGTAATCTAAAATAGTTGCTTCTCCTTCTAAATAGCGCACTCTAAGAATAGCTAGACAGGTTGAACCATGCGGGAGACCAGCAAAATCAGCAATTCGATCCGGTAAAGTTGTCTCTTCGTTCCGGATGACTTCCGTAGTAGCATTCATGTGTTCGGATTTTTGTAATTCTTTAAAGCTAGTTAATCCAGAAACTGGAAAAGAATAACGTTCCCGGTCAATAACAATGGAGCCTTTTCCTTGGAGCTTTTGAATACAGCCGTTTTCAAGCAATAATACAAGTGCTTTTCTAATGGTCTCACGAGATACCGAAAAACGCTTAGCCAGGACATTTTCACTTGGAAGTAGTGTGCCTGCTGGATAAACGCCAGATGTAATATCTTGCTCTAATTCTAAATATATGTCAAAAAACTTATTTTTCTTATTCAAATTTACTCACCCAACGCTATTGTAGCACATTTGCCCGTAATTGTAACCGAAATTTGCTAGTCCGCTTTATTACCAAAATCACGTGAAATTTGGTACACTATTAGTAGTAAGATTTGAACTTGTGTTTTGATTTAAGAGGAGGTATTTTCTATGACTAAAGTTATTTTAACTATTTTTGCAATTATTGTTCCAGCGTTTCTTGGATTTATACTTGCTTACCAAATCTATAAGAAAAAAACTGCCACTTATATGCCACTAAAAAATGAATTCGTACACTGGGCTAAATAAGCGCACATTAAGGAGGAAAACACATTGAAAAAAACAGAAAGTGAAAAACCACTTGTCATCAAAATTGTTATTAGTGTTCTTGTAGGTTTATTTCTACTTAATTTAATGCCATTTTTAGCGATTTTCGGCTAATTATTTATACTTAAAAAAGGCTTGAAGGTGCTTATTTTTTATGGTATATTGTAAATTGTGTTGAAATGAATAGCAATTTTTTATGGTGAGACAATTAATGACAAAGATGTCAGTTAATGCTTTTTTTATAAAAAGACTCCAGAGTGCCTATTTAGAGGTGTTCTTGGGTCTTTTTTTGTGTGGAAAGGAGAAATGGAGATGAACAAAAATAAAACTGGTTGGAACATCGCAAAAATTATCGTGGGGGCGCTTATTTTCTCGCTTGCTGTCAATGTTTTTGCTATCCCGAATAATTTAGGAGAAGGTGGCGTTACTGGGCTTACAATGATGCTTTATTATTTACTTGGTTGGACGCCAGCAGTCACTACTTTTATATTTAATGGTATCTTACTTATTATTGGTTATAAGTTTCTTGATCGAATGACGATTGTCTGGACAATTGTGGCTATTAGTTTTACTTCGATATTTTTACATTTTTCTGAGCCACTTGCTTTCGTGGCAAATCAAACGATTGTCGCTGCCATTTTTGCCGGATTAATGATGGGAATTGGTATGGGATTAATTATGAATGGCGGCGGAACTACAGCAGGTAGCGCTATTTTAGCGAAAATTGCTAATAAATATCTTGGTTGGAATACAAGTTATGCATTACTATTCTTTGATTTACTTGTTGTTATCCCTTCTGTGTTTGTTATCGGCTTTGAAAACATGCTTTTTACCGTCGTTTCACTTTATATTTCGACCAAAGTACTTGATTTCATTCTTGAAGGTTACAATCCTAAAAAGTCTGTCACGATTATATCGGATTATTATGAAGAAATTGCAACTGAAATTGATGCGAATTTGGAGCGCGGTATTACCCTTTTCAATGGACAAGGTTTCTATATGCGTCAAGATAAAAAAATTCTTTATATCGTGATTAGCCGGGATCAATTACTACCTCTCACTAAAATCGTTAACAAATATGATGAGAAAGCATTCTTTATTATTAATGATGTCCAAAGTGTTGTGGGTGAAGGCTTTACAAAACAAATAACAAGCGAGTGATGTGGTTTCATTAAACTTATGTTACAATAATGTGGAAATTATTTTTTAATGTAAGTGAGGCGTCCTTATGAAAATTTCTAAACCGGCTTATTTGGTTTTACTTGTTGTTGGCTTGGTTTTTGTTTTTCTAGGACTATCTAATATCGGAATTTCTATTTTTTGGGATTTTAGCGACTTAGAGAATTTGATGGTTGGTGGTTTGTTAATCATCATTGGACTCATCACACTTAGGATTCGATATTCCTTTAAAAAAAGAGGATAGAAAAGCACTGCAACGATTGATTGCAGTGCTTTTCTACTGTTAAAAAATAACGTTTTCTTGAATAACATCTAATTTTTTAATAATAATATAGCGGTTTTCCATCGTAATGACGCCTTCTTTTTTGAGTTGTTGGAAAATCCGGTTCACACTGCTTGCGGAGTTAATCCCGCAAAAATGACCAATTTCTTCATTGCTTACTAGAAAATCAATTAAGTACTGATCAGGTGCTATTTCCACACCAAAAAGTGTATAAAGTTCATAAAGTTGCGTACAAATAGCTCCAAGTTTCCCGTTCATTAGCATCTGTTGCATTTTTTTAATGGATTGCAATAATCTCGTACGGTAATAATCTTTTACATAAATTTGCAAATCCACATCGCGATTCACGTCTTTCCAAAATCTCACCCGGTCAACTTGGTATAGTTCTGCCGTATCAGACTCCACACGAATGTTAAACGGTGCATTCGCAAACTGGGAGTACTCATCTTTTAACAGAGAGATAATATCCATTTTATTAATGTAATTTAAGTTAAACTCCCTACCATCCCTTGATATAATACTCGTTTTAATAATCCCTTTTTTAAGTATGTAGACATAAGAATCTTCCAGCCCCTCGTAAGTTAAGTATTTACGTTTTCCCCTTGTAATAACTGGAAAATCATTTGTGCTCACATAATTATTAAGAATATTTTGCTTCATGTTCTTAACCTCCTTTTTGTCCTTCCAGTTAAAGCATATTAATCATACAAAATACTATTCCCTATTTTTTCAACAAATGTTATACAAATTTGTATATAGCAGAAATAATTACCAAATTAAAAAGTATCCTCTCCGAATATCCCCTATAATACTCTTTGTCGCTGAGATAAATTACAAATTATACGTAGGAAGGGATTTTATTCTATGAAAGAAAAATTATTTAACAAGGGTTTTGTCTTAATAACATTGATTAACTTTGTCGTTTATCTCGTTTATTATTTGCTAATGGTTATTATTGCCGTTATTGCTCAAGAAGAGTTGAACGCCTCTCTTGGTGAAGCCGGATTTGCGTCTGGGATTTATATTATCGGGACGCTCCTCGCACGACTTTACATGGGGAAAAAGCTGGAACTATTTGGTCGTAAGCGAGTGTTAAGATTTGGGATTTTATTTTTCTTAGTAACGACAATGGCTTACTTATACATGCCAACGATTGCCATTATGTTTATTATCCGTTTTTTAAATGGATTCGCATATGGAACAACTTCAACAGCTACCAATGCGATTGTCACAGCTTATATTCCTAATTCTAGAAACGGGGAAGGAATTAATTATTATGGCCTCAGCACAAGTCTTGCAGCCGCGATTGGCCCTTTCATTGGAATGATTTTACTAAACAAAACGAACTTTTATACGATTATTATTTTTTCCACGGTTATTGTCTTATTAACAGCACTACTTTGCTTCTATTTACCAGTGAAAAATATTGTTTTAACAGCCGAACATCGGAAGGCCTTACAAACTTGGACGGTTAAAAGTTTTGTTGAGTATAAAGTAATTCCGATTACCTTTATTGCCTTCTTAATGGGGATTTCTTATTCTAGTGTGCTTACATTCCTTGCTTCCTATGCTAGAGAAATTAATTTAGTGAGCGCTGGGACATTCTTCTTTGTTGTCTACGCATTAGTCATTACCTTTACGCGCCCAATGTCTGGAAAACTTTTCGATGCAAAAGGTGAAAAATATGTGATGTATCCTAGTTATCTCTTTTTAGCAGTTGGATTAGTAGTCCTAAGTACAGCGACATCAAGCCTTGTGTTACTTATTTCAGGTGGACTCATCGGTTTAGGTTATGGAACGTTTATGTCAAATGGACAAGCTGTTTGTTTAAAAGTATGTGAACCACATCGTATTGGGATTGGCTTATCTACGTACTTTATCGGGCTTGATTTAGGACTTGGTATTGGGCCTTATATTATGGGTGAAATTCACCATGTGCTTTCATTTCAAGGTATTTACATTATTGCCGGTGCCATCGCTTTTATTTGCATTTTCATCTATATGTTTTTATCCAGAAAAAAAGTGTCTAGCGGTGCAGCAGAACAACTAAAAGGGAGCGAAGAAGTATGAATAAATTATTACTTATTACAGCAGCAGGTTATATCGTAGGAGTTAGAAGCATAGAAAAGGAGAAAAACCACTCCATTCTACTTAGTGATGTCTATATTAATAATCCTTCGCAACGATTAATCGATCATTTTGAAAGTCTCGAAATTGCCAAAGAGCAGATTATCGGACATAAAAAATTATCTACAGATGATGCGCAAAATTTAATTAGTCGCTGGGAAGCGAGTTATTTCACGACATCTTGAAGTATGAAAGCATTGCGAATCGGCGCAATGCTTTTTTTATAAGGATTGATGACTAATATGTAATAATATATTTTCTTGATAATTTGTCGAAACTTCTATTCTAAGTGGTGCTTTTGGGGCATGTTGGATAATATATGGTAAATTGTTTACCACACCTGTATTTTCCGGATTAAGTATCCATGCCCTTTTTTTAAAATCAAGTATTCCTTCATCGGTTGCGCGAGGTGTTGGGTATGTATAATTATCAGGAAGAGTAGCCAGAAACAAATGCATTCCTCCAAGATTTTCACCATCCACAAACCATTTCATTTCACCGATATCACGAATTTCGTAGTCCTTCGAGGAAATCCCTGTCTCTTCTGTAATTTCACGCTTAATCGATTCGAGGAGCGCCTCCCCTTGTTCAATTTTACCCCCGACACCAGTCCAACTCCCCATCCAAGGAGATTTTTGCCTATTCAATAATAAAATTTCATCGGCTCTTTGGATAAAACAAAGTGTGTATTTATACATATTTCCATCTACTTTCCAAGTTTTTTTCAGTATATCATAATTTTAGGCACAAAAAGAGCAGCATCCGCGTTTTAGTAGGGAGACGGATGCTGCCAGGTGAGATATTTCATTAAAAAAAAGGTTACTCTTAATATAACGAATAAATGTTAAAAAAGTATGAACAAACTAAGAAAGTTCATTTTTAATTTTTTGAAGTAAAAAATCCCCTTGTTTCGTCATGCTATAGTACTTTTGGTTATCTCCTTTTTCGTCACGAAGAATAAAACCATGGAATTCAAGCCAGTATGTGCAATATAACAATTCATTTCTTGTTGAATTGCCAACAATCTCTCCCTGCAGAAAATTAATTGTTAGTGATTTTATATTGTAAAGTGGATTTTTAACAACTTCTAACACCATTAATATGAGTTGATTATCTGGCCTTTCCATTGCTTAGACCTTCTTTTTCTTAAAATTATCTTTTTCTGGCTTCGTTTACTTTCAGGCGTCTACCTTTTACTTTACGGGAGCGCATCATATCCAGTACAGCTGGTCCTTTCCCGTTTAAAATTTCAACAAAAGAAACATGGTCTTCAATCGTAATAATTCCAATATCTTCAGCCGTAATTCCTTCTAATTTAGAAATAGTTCCAACAAAATCTACTGCGCGAATTTTTTTCTTTTTTCCACCGTTAAAGTACAATTTCATGATGTTTTTATTTAATTTTTCGCCACGAGCTTTTTTGATAGTTGGTCGCTTTTGTTGTTTTTTGCGGAAAGCATCTTCGTTTGCTTTCACTTCGATTACTGTCGGTTTACGTTTTTTTTCAATTGTAACGTCGAGCATTTCTTCTATATCACGCAAAAGTGGATTTTCATTTGTTTTCACGAAGCTAATGGCTTTCCCGCTTTTGCCAGCGCGACCAGTACGGCCGATACGATGCACATAATTTTCTTTTTCGATTGGTAAATCATAGTTAATAACTAATGAGACATTATCCACATCAATTCCACGTCCTGCCAGATCTGTCGCAATTAAGAAACGCGATTTACCACTTTTGAAATCATCCATTGCCCGAAAACGATCTTCTTGTCTTAAGCCACCATGAATTTTACTAGCTTTTACATCAAGTAAATCAGTGAGTTCATCGACTTGATTTTTCGTGTTGCAAAAAATAATCGCGCTATCCGGATTTTCCGTAATTAAAACATCTTTTAGCGTTTTTTCTTTATTATCTGTTTGCATCTCCACGTGGAAGATAGGATTTGTTTTTTCTGATGCCATTTCGATAACCATTGGATTGTCTTGATAGCGTTTGATTAAATCTTGCATTTCTTCTGGCATAGTTGCAGAGAAAAATAGATTTTGGCGCTGTTTTGGTAAACGGCTAAGAATATCTTCTACTTGATCAATAAAGCCCATACTTAACATTTCGTCTACTTCATCTAAAACTAAGTGGGCTACTTTATCGACATTCAGAGATCCTTTTTCAATATGATCCAGTAGGCGTCCAGGCGTCCCAACGACGATATGATTTTTTTGACTTAGTTCTAATTTTTGTTTTGCAAATGGTGATTGTCCGTATATTGCTGCTGCTTTGATACGTTTAAATCGCCCGATATTTGTGCATTCTGTTTTGACTTGCATGGCAAGCTCTCGCGTTGGAACGATGATTAGCGCTTGCGGTTTATTTTCTTCCCATTCGACTTGTTCAGCAATAGGAATAGCGAATGCTGCTGTTTTGCCACTACCAGTTTGTGATTTAGCAACGATATCTTCCCCTGTTAAAGCAACTGGAATTACTGCTTTTTGAACAGGCGTTGCTTCTGTATATCCTAGTTCGTTAATTGCTCTTTTGATTTCTTCACTTAATTTTAAATTATGCATGTCAGTCCTCATTTCCTTTTATCATCATACCATATTTTTTCACCAATGACGGTACGAATTGTTTGTAGTTCCCCGCGTCTTCCTTTAGAATAAACTCTAAGCCCCCAAAATAAGGAGGAAACAATGAATTTAGATGATTTGAAGAATAAAGTTACCGAGTCCCTGCCCCTGGAGAACCTAGGAACACTGACAGAAGAGGCAACAAACAAAGCATCTGAGCTTGGTGAACAAGCAAGTAACGCCACGGAAAACTTACAGAATGAAGCAACGAACCTAACAGAAAATCTGCAAGATAAAGCAAGTGGACTTACAGAAAACTTGCAAGATACTGCGAATGAGTTAACTGGTGGTTTTTTGGATAAAATAAAGAATTTGTTTCAATAAAGCAAAAAAGCACTTGTCATTGAGTGCTTTTTTATTTACCGCTTTCCATATGCGCTCCATTCTCAAAATCATGATTAATAAAATTAACTAAAGTAAATCTACCGTTTTCATATTCAAACTTCAGAATGCAGCAATTTTTCAGTCCTGTTACTTTGCCAATTTTGCTTGTTTTTTCCCAATACCTGGCAAATTGAGCACAGGCTGCTCCGTGGGAAACGGCGAGGACAGTAGCATGGTTATCTTGGCTCATGATACGTTCCATTGTTGCTACTATACGATCTCTGAAATCTACTTCCCGCTCTCCCCCATACGCTGCAAAAAAATCTCCATATGGTAGTGGTGGGTTCAGGTCTTCGCTCTCGCCTTCAAAAGCACCAAAATTCCATTCTTTCAAACCTTTCAACCGTTGATAGCTTTTGTCCGTAATCAGCTCTAACGTGTCACATGCGCGCTCTGATGTGGAACTGTAAGCTTGATCGAATGTTATATTATTTTCTTTAAAGTAACTCCCAGCGATTTTTGCTTGTTTAATCCCGAGATTGGTAAGTGGTGCATCGCAAAAACCTTGAATTTTTTTACGTTGATTAAATAATGTTTGACCGTGGCGCATTAAATACAATGTCTTTTTCATCTAAATTCCTCCGAATCTATATCTTCTCTTTAGTTTATCACCCTGGAGTAGCTCCAAGTCAAGCATTTATCTTCTTATTTTTTCCTCTTTCAGACAGTATTTGCTATAATAGATACACCAAAATGAATAGAACTTTAGCGAATAAAAATCGAGGAGGAATTCAAATGACGTTAAATGTTTACTTGAATTTTAGAACACAATCCAGAGATGCTATCGCGTTTTATGAAGAAATTTTTGGAACAAAGTGTACAGATTTGATGACATATGGGGAAATCGAAACAAGTGAAAACCCTATAGAAGACTCGATAAAGAACTTAGTTATGAATGCCAGTTTAGTCATAGATGGGGTTAAAGTCATGTTTTCCGACATACCTAAGTCTATGCCACTTACATTTGGTGACAATATTACCTTTGTCATTGATACGTCCGACGAAATAAAACTAACGAAACAATTCTATCAGCTTGCAGAAGATGGTAATGTTGTTATGCCGTTTGCCAAAACATTCTGGTCAGAAAAATTTGGAGAGGTTATAGATAAGTTTGGTATCGGTTGGAAGCTCAATTTATCATGAAAACAAATGAACTTGGGATAAATCTCAGGTTCTTTCTTTAAGTCCATTTTTAGTAGGACAATCAAATTTGCAAGGCCTTTCATATTACGTTAAAATAACACGTATCAAAGAAAAAGTGTGGAAAGAGGAATTCTTTATGGGAAAAACCGAATTAAATCCTAAAGTAGATGCGTTTCTAAGTAAACCATCTACTTGGCAAGCTGAATTCAAAGCATTAAGAGAAATAGCAATCACGTTTGAACTAGAAGAAGAATTCAAATGGGGGAAACCTTGCTATGCTTTGAATGGTAGTAATGTTTTCTTAATTCATGGTTTTAAAAACTATTGTGCGCTACTCTTTATGAAAGGCGCACTACTCAGTGATCCGGAAAATATTTTAGTGCAGCAAACAGAAAATGTGCAAGCTGCCAGGCAAATCCGCTTCACAAATTTACAGGAAATTCTTGATCAAAAAGAATTTCTAAAGGCGTATATTCAAAATGCAATTGAAGTAGAAAAAGCTGGATTAGAAGTGGAACTTAAACCAAGAGCAGAAACGCCTATTCCAGAAGAATTACTCGCTAAATTTGAAGAAATGCCTGCGCTACAAACAGCTTTTGAAGCCTTGACTCCTGGTCGTCAAAAAGCTTACTTGCTCTATTTTGCAGCTCCGAAACAATCGAAAACTCGCGTATCCCGCATTGAAAAATACGAAGCAACGATTTTAGATGGATTAGGATTAAACGATTAATCAAAAAAAGCGCAACCCACGTGGAGGTTGCGCTTTTTTATTTATTTTACTTCTTCAAAATCATCTAATTGCCAACTGTTGTCAAAGGCTGGTTCGGTTGGTCCGTAAATACGGAAATACGTGAACCAATTTGCATCTGGAACAGTTTGGATCCATGGAAGTGACTCATCTTCTGGAGGATTAGGCCCAAAGTAAAGTGTCGTGTTCCCGTCAGCATCTACTTCAAACGTATCTTTGATGGAGTTAAGTGCAGGCATAAATTGTTCTGTGACAATCTCCGAACGAGTATCCATCTCATAAACCGTTACCGACCAGAAAATACTCGTTGGTACTGGTGTTGGCACTTTTAATGTATAACTTTTTCCACCATCCAGATAGTTTCCTTCTTTATCTTTCACCCCTAGCATATAAACGGAACCAAATCCAACTTTATGCATAAACATCATGTGTGTTTCGAGTGTCGCTTGATAGAACCAACGCTCTCTTACAGGAAGATTTAAATACGTTTTTTCATAGAAGTCATTATTCTCACCATAGACAGCCCATTCCCAGTTCTTTCCTGGCCAAACAATAGCAGCTGGATCATCTGTATTAAAGGAATTCACAAACATCATTTTGTCTGCTTTCTCGGCTGCCTCTATTAATAAAGCTTTTTTATCTGGGTCAGGATTAAATTCTTTATTTGGTGCTAAACCAATTGCTTTTAGTAAGCCATACATTTGATAATATTCTGGATCTGTTTCATCATTATCAAGCGCCCATTTAATTACTTCCCAGTAGTCAAATTTTCCTTCGACAAAATATGGTGTCGAAATCGCTTTTCGGTGCGAAAAATCATGAAATGTACTTACTGGATTAGCCTTTTCTTCTTTTAATGGATAAAATTTTACTTCTTTCAGTAGTGCAAATGCTTTTTCATAGTCACTGGCTTGATGGACCATTGCTCGTAAGCAAATGAGGAAACGATAGCTAGAAGGTTTTCGAACTATGTAGCCTTCTGGGATATCACCTTCATAATTAGGTGGTAAGTATAAATATTTAGCACCTTTGCCTTGTTCATCCCCTGTTAATCCCATATTCGTAATAAATTTAAAATTAATATCATCCGCTACACCAACGATTGCGCCCGGTGGTAGCTCAATGACAACTGGACCATTCTCGGTGTTTCCTGTTCCAAGGCAATACGGGGTATCCGAATTTTGTGTCAATACATTTAAATCAGGAGTGGTAAGTTGAATAATAAAATCATGGTTTTCCGTAATTCCTAAATCATGTAAAGCCTTAAAATTGGATACGTTAGATACAGTTGGATAGAAAAATCGGTAAGCTTCCACTGCCCTATTTAAATATCCCTCTTTTCTAATTGCCTCTACTTTACTCTCAGGTAGCATTTTTTTCATGTGAAAATCCTCCTTCAATTAGCATTTTTTAGAACACTTGTACAATACCCCTGTTTTTAGATTTTCAAGCGTAAAACAAAAAATCTTCTCATCATGAGAAGATTTTTTGATAGTACATATTAATTCTTCTTTTTTTCCTTATTTTTATAAATCCAAATGCTGCTAAATAATACTAACAGTAAGCCTAATCCCAAAATCAAATTTGATTGTTGCTCGCCTGTTAGCGGGAGAGGTAGCTTATTATTAGTGCTTGATGTATTTCCAGATGAAATATCCGATTTTACGTCTAGTTTAGCTTGATAAATATAGTTGATAGTTTGTTCTTCTAGCATAAATTTTCCAGTTGCGTTAGCTGGTTTTTTTATGAGCGTATAGCCTTGGATTTCCTTGGGTTCCGTAGAATATATTTCACCGATTTCTCCTCTTAATATCACCCTCATTGCTAATTCATTTTGCCGTTCATCCATGTATTTCACTGTAATAGTTTTAGCGGGAACTACACCGTTTTCGGCTGTACGATACACGTAAGTTACTATTTGGCTTTTTCGCTAAATTTGCCCACTTCATTATTTGGGATTTTAATGAGTCCGTAACCTGCAATTTCTTTTGCAGTTGTCGTGTAGCTCTCACCAATATTTCCTGATAAAATATCGCTCATTACTAGTTCATTTCCAACTTCATCCACATATTGGACTATAATATCTGCGGCTGGAACAAGATCTTTTGAATAAACATATGTCACCGTTTGTTCTTCCGCGCTAAATATACCTTGTGCATTTATCGGCATTTCCGCTAAAGTATAACCTGCAATTTCTTTCGCGCTGGAGTGGTACTCATCATCCATATTTCCTAATAATATTTCGCTTGGTGCCAGCTCACTGCCGTCTTCACCCACGTATTGTATCGTAATATTTGCTGCTGGGATAATGTCTTTTGAATAGACATACGTCACATTTTGTTCTTCTGCGCTAAATCCCCCCTCTGCATTTGCTGGTTTTTCCGTTAACGTATAGCCTACAATTTCTTTCGCACTGGAGTAATAATCCTCGCCGATAAATCCAGTTAAAATAATACTTTCTGCAATTTTTTTCTTATTTGTATCTTCATATTTTACCGTTATATTTGCTGCGGGTACCGGATCAACATAGACAACCACCTCTTTAGAAATAGCTTCAATCCCATCGGTATTCACTGCGCTAATCGTCACTACATATTTTCCAACCTTTTTCAAATTAACAATTGATTCAAAATTGCTTGTAACAGGCGTTTCATCATTTGTTTGTGCTTGAATATCCCTTAAAAATTCTGCTTCGTTTTTCTCAATTCTTTGGGGATAGCGAATTTCAGCATCTGTATTAATTATTGGTCTAGTGGATGTTTTAACTTGTTGACTTACGATTCCCGTGAAAGAACCTTTTACCCCTGGCATATTAATTACTTCAGAAAACCCATAATTGACTGAATTAAGATTTTCGAGTGCTTTATATGACCAAGTTATCTGGTTATTTGCGTATGTACCTCTATCTGAAATAGAACCTGGTTGAACTACTGCACCAATATTACTAATTTTATTATCAATAACCAAATCATCCAAAATAACAACTTTTTCTAAATTTATAGACTGACTCCCTGCGGATAATAGTTTTAAGTTAGGCATAGTAGTTGGAAGATTACTTGGTAAAACACTAATGGCATTGTACCCGATATCCATAGAAGTTACTGCAGGCAACCCTTTAAGCATATCAATATCCGTCAGTTTGTTATTTAATAAATTTAAAGTCATTAGTTTTGGCATATTTTGAATGATACTCTCGCTGTGTAAACTATTATTTTGTAGTCTTATTGATGTAACAGCTGGTAGATTATCCAATACAGCTTTTTCGATTTTACTATGTTCAAATTTTAATTCTTTTACTTTAGGAAGATTTACCATTTCCACTTCCGATAAAGTCGTAATATTCCCAAAGTACACACCTTCTACGCCAAGATAACCCACATTGAGTAATTCTGGGTTATTTTTAGCAATTACTTTTGTTAGATTAGTTAATCCTGAAGGCTTGGAAGTATATACATTGACCAATTTGGGCTGATCTTCTATATCAATAACTGTCAGCGTAGCATTATTTTGGATATCAAGCGTGGTTAATTTAGGTAATTGGTTTTCTGTATTTAAAGGCACTGTGCTAACTTGATTATCACTTAAATATAGTTTCACTAAATTAGGTAATAGAGTTAAGGGAGAAATATCTATTATTCGATTATTATTCAGGTTGATAGTTGTTGCCTTAACCAATAAATCCATTCCTGTTAAATCCGTAATGCCTTTGTTGTTTGCAGTTAAGGTAGTGATTTTATTCAAATCTGCTTGTGTTACTATCTTGTTTGTGTCCTCAGAACCGGTTGCTGCTTTGGCAATAACTTGAGCTAATGCCGTATCTGGAAAGACCTTTGCATATGTATCTCCTGCTTGAAGTATTGTTTTATTGGGACTTTGTTTTAGTGAAATGCTTTTATTTGAATTTTGCTTTGTACTTTCATTTTCTACTGCTTCAATTATTAAAGGATAAGCACTTAACGATTGAAAAATTAGTATCCCGACTATGATGATAGTATATATCCTTTGTTTCATGATTAATTCTCCTCAGAAGTTAGTAATGATTGTATGAAAAGACACGCTAATTTTACTCTTTATAGGTAAAAATAATATATCTCTGTCACTAATAATTATAGCAACAATTTGTTTAACATTTAAACATAGTAATAGACTTTTTTTCTATCATAAGACTATAATTCACACAATGTTCACAAAAATACGGAGAAAAATATGTTATTATTTTTTTTTATAGTTGCACTCTTATATTAATTATGTTAATAAATACAAACAAAAAACTCTCCATACGCTGGCACTGCCACTAAAAAATAATAATAAGATAAAAACACCTTCGTTGGATTCATGTAAAATGAAACTAACGGAGGTGTTTCTATGAGTACAAGAATTATGTATCCAGCAGAAATAAAAGAAAAAGCGATCAAGGTTCGGTGTATACATCTTATGAATATCATCAGCGCTGTAAAAAGAAAAACGTTATCCGCAGTATGTCCCGAAAAGGGACACCCGCAGACAACGCTCCCATAGAATATTTCCATTCCTCGCTAAAGTGCGAAACATTCTACCATAAAACAGCGTATAAATACGCTAAATCTATTGTAATCCAAATCGTAAAAGATTACATTAAATATTATAACGAAAAACGAATTCAACAAAAATTAGGCTACCAATCTCCTATTAATTTCAGGAAACAAGCAGCCTAATTTAAAGGTTTTTCATTCCATTCTCATTTTTCCATGTCAGTGCAAATAAGGAGATTTTTTTGAAAAAGGATTAATTATCCCAACTAATATTATTGCCTTCATTTTCAATTATTTGATAAAGTAGTTCTTCGTTTTCGATGAGATTCGTAATTACTTGAACAAGTTTTTCTGCTCGTGCCTCAGTTTCAGGGGATAGCGTGTAATACGCCACATACATTCCCGCTTCCGGATCAGAGCCCATTCCTTCTAAGACATCTGGAGCATATTTAGGTAAATAGTAGTTGAAAAATGCTTCCCAATTGTAGCCATGCATATAAGCATCTTCGTTAATTTCATTCATTTTCTTCGCAATTGCTACTACTTTCTCCGAGCTGTTGTAAAAGCACACGGAAAGATTGTTTTCGACTTTTACTATTGATACGTAATTTTCCATCAAGTGTTAGCTCCTTTCGTTATAACTTAGTTGTTTTTTCATTTTATACTTTAACAAACCTTATTCCTATTGTAAAAGATATATCCGTTAAAAGTACATTTAACCTCATTCCATAACAATTTCATACCATTTGCTTGTTCCGAGCTTCATAAGTAGAACTTTTAATGATGTATTCGCATTGCTAGGAACAGCTATTCCGCTATTGCAATTTTGAACTAATTCAAACTAATAAAATTATGATTATTAAATAAGTTCAACAGCCCACTTTCCACACTGTCACCTATTAAGCAAAAATAGCCATCATAACCACCGTAAAAGCCCCCGGATTCGGAAACGAAAAAGACCATATGCTCAGAAAAACCAACTCCAACTGGTCATAACTTTTCTTTAATGATGTCCTCATAACATTCTTTTACCCATGTAGGATCTATCCACGCTGTCAGTTTAGAAGGATCAAACACCGAAACATCCTTATCATTAATGTCAGAGTAAGCTTCATGCGTTATTATTAACCCACCTAGAGTACTTAAAAACTCTCCGCACCTTGATTCAAATAATAATCCCCGTGTAAAAATAACCTGTTTCATCGAGGCGAAGTGCAGCCGCTATTGCATTGAATGGTTGAAATTGATTGATTAATATCAGAACTACTATCACCATTGCGATTATTTTTCCTTTTTTAGCCTTCTTTTTTTGACTATTCATTTGTCTGTTTCTCCCTTTGGTTTTTAGTCAATTTACTTCTGTTAATTTCACCCGTAGCAGAAGTGGTTGTGTTTTTTCTTGCTCATTAAAAATTGAATCGTATTGGCGCGTGTTCTTATTCAGTTGTCAAAGAACGGATGCAAATTTTTTATAGCTTGCATGGCTACTACAATTAGAATTTTCTTTTGGGTCATAAAAAATAAAAAAAGCATACTATTAAGTACGCTTTTTAATTGAGTTTCATTTTGTTATATTATGGAAGAAAACAAGAATCAAGATATCTATATACTTATTGAAAAATTAGAAAACCTACTAAAATTGCAAAATAATTGGTATAGTATAAGATAATCAGTAAAATTCGAGAGATTTAGTACGTATAAATTGGTTATGAAAACTCATATAAGTAAACCAACAGCAGAGAAAAAATAATCCAAAGAGGTGCAACATATGTTTAATGAAAATGAGTTATATTCAGTACTACTAAGTAATAACTTTTCTAAGATTGACGATTTTCTAACTAAATATGGTATAGATAGTGTGGATCGAGATAATCGTTCTTTGTTAATGTCAGCAGTCGTTGAAAGAAAAATGAGCGTTATCGAATATTTAATTGAAAAAGATAGTAATTTGAATTTACAGGATAAAAATGGAATGACAGCATTGCATCTAGCTGCGATGCATGACTATGCTGAAATAGTTGAGTACTTGATTTCAAAGGAAGCAATGGTTGATGCAGAAGATAATAATGGGAATACTCCGTTATGGCGTGCAGCAATGGAGTTACCTTAAGAAGCTAAATCTATAGCTGTTTTATTGGAAAATGGAGCTGATATAACAAAGCAAAATAAGTACCAAATATCCCCTGAAGACTTATTATCTGATGAATAGGAAACTAAATATAAACATAAAGAATCACTAGGAATTGCCCTCTAAACTGAGACAGTAATAAAAAAAGTAATTAATTAGGCTATGGATTGCCGATACTCTATCGGTGATTTACAGCCTAATTTTTTTGAATTAGATTTTGGTTATGATAATCTAATACAATAAATATGGGCGTATTATATACGTTTCTGCAGATGTTAGTACGACATTATACTATTACAGTCATTTAAGTTCTAAATTGCGTCAACATAATCAGTCCAAAGCAGATGTTTTTCCACACTAAAAACGAATCAAAATACCACAAATATTGCCACAAAAGCAATGGAATAGAACGGGTATTATAAGATATAAAAAATCTCCAACCCGTTCATCCACCCTTTAATATCAAGGGTTTTTAACGTGTCAGAGATTTCTTTACATTACTATTTAACGTCCTGAGAGGGATTCGAACCCCCGACCGACGGCTTAGAAGGCCGTTGCTCTATCCAGCTGAGCTATCAGGACAAATGGCACTGTTTTTTCAACAGCCAAATACCATTTTATGTTTAAATCGCTTGTTTGTCAATGGTTTTCTTTAAGTTATTACATTTTTTCTTTTTCGGGTGTCTTTTGACCTAGTTATGCTTCGTTAATGGGAAGGTTTGGGTTAGGTCTGTTAGTTCGTTGTCGTCCCGGTCCATGAATCGAACTTGGATGCCTTCTGGTGTTGAATCGATAAGAGCGTATGTTTTGACACGGATGCGCCCTCTTGGTAAGGAAATGCTTCCTGGGTTTAAAATGATGGTGTCGTCTAGCATGTCTACTCCTAATTCATGCGAGTGACCAAAAAAGGCAAAATCTGCGTTTAGTTCACGTGCGCGATATCGTAAATTCATGAGTGTCATTTTGATGTTATAGAGATGTCCGTGTGTGGTGAAAATGCGGTAGCCATCTACTTCTCCCACCCAATCATTTGGAAAACCGCCGCCAAAGTCACAGTTGCCTCGAACAGTATGAAATCCCTGAATCGCAGGATCGTCAGCTTCTAATTCAGAATCCCCACAATGGATCATCGCATCGACTGTATTTTCGTATTTTTCTTTAAGATGGATTAAGCAGTCACGTTCTGAGTGGCTGTCGCTAACTACTAATAATTTCATTTTGTTTCCTCCCCCGTGATACTGTTACTTATTTTCTCACTTTTTGGTTACTTTTTCTACTAGTTCTGCTAAATCTTTTTCTAGTTGTTTAATGGCATTAGCACGGTGGCTGATTTCATTCTTTTTCTCCCCTGGAATTTCTGCCATTGTTAGACCAAATTCTGGTAAGAAGAATAATGGATCATAGCCGAAACCATTTGTTCCACACAGTTGTTCAGCGATAACGCCCTCTACTTCACCTGTATAAAAAGTTGTTTTCTCAGAAGGTGTGGCTACAGCAAGTGTGCAGTGGAAACGAGCCGTTCTTTTGTCCGATTCAACGCCTTCTAAGTTTTTAAGTAGTTTTTCGTTATTTTTGGCATCATCGTGAGCGACACCTGCATAACGTGCGGAATAGACGCCAGGAGCTCCGTCAAGCGCGTCTACGATTAAACCAGAATCATCAGCAATGACGGTTTGGTTTAACATGCTAGCGACCGTTTCTGCTTTAAGAGCGGCATTTTCTGCAAAGGTTGTTCCGGTTTCTTCTATTTCACCAATTTCCGGAAAATCGGCAAGGGTTGCTACTTCGATATTAAATTTCGCAAAGATTTTTTCGAATTCTTTTGCTTTTCCTTTGTTTGCGGTGGCGATAATAATTTTACTCATTTCTTATTCTCCTTTAATCCGCGCTGTGACTTTGTCTCCAAGTGTTTCTTTTTGGATTTCGATTAGTTCGCTAATTCCTTTTTTACCTAGAGCAATTAGTTCAGCCAGTTCTGTTTCCGAGAATGTAGCTTCTTCGCCAGTTCCTTGAAGTTCTACAAAAGCACCGCTGCCTGTCATGATAATATTCATGTCAACTTGGGCTGCGCTGTCTTCTACGTAGTTAAGGTCAAGCACTGTGCCGCCTTCTTCTAAAACGCCTACACTCGTTGCTGCTAGGAAATCTTTGACTGGGAATTTAGCAAATGGTACTGCTTCGTCTAGTTTGGCAATTGCCATAACCATGGCGATGAATGCGCCAGTAATAGAAGCCGTACGGGTACCTCCATCTGCTTGGATAACGTCGCAATCGAGCCAAATCGTTCTTTCGCCAAGTGCATCTAAATCAACAACTGCACGGAGCGCACGTCCGATTAAACGCTGAATTTCCATTGTTCTGCCAGTAACTTTACCTTTTGAAGATTCGCGGATATTTCGAGTGTTTGTTGCTCGAGGTAACATCGAGTATTCTGCAGAAATCCAGCCGCGGCCTTCTCCTCGCATAAATGGTGGCACTTTTGTTTCTACACTTGCAGAACAGATAACTTTTGTATTTCCTGATGCAATTAGCACAGAACCTTCTGGATGCATTAAATAATCTGGTGTTACTTCAACATTTCGTAATGCATTACTTTCTCTTCCATCAACTCTCATGATTGGCACCTCTTATTTTCCTAATTTAATATGTTCTACAGTCATATCTGGCATATTTAACCAGTCTTTTGCAATATCTTTAAAAATTTGTGTCGAGCCCGTAGTGAAAAAGCGGTGCTCAATTTCTTCGTCTGTAGCATCTAATAAATTATGGTAATCCAGTAACGCGCTAACTTCACTAGCAGTTTCTTCTCCGGAGTTAATAACAGCAACGCCATCTCCCATAAAGTTCTCAATAATTGGTTTTAAAAGTGGGTAATGTGTACAACCCAAAATCACCGTATCAATCTTGGTACTTTTCAGTGGTAAGAGAGATTCGGCTACTACTTTTTTAGCAATGGCACTTTTGTATTCACCTGATTCTACGACAGATACAAATTTGGGGCATGCAAGTGAATCTACTTCTACTCGGCGGTTAAGCCCTTTAAGCGCTGTTGGATAGGCCATACTTTCTACTGTACCAAGTGTGCCTAATACGCCAATTTTGTTGTTTCTGGTTGCCTTGAGTGCTGCTCTTGAACCTGGTTGGATAACGCCAATCACAGGAATATCCAATTTTTCACGAATATCATATAATGCTGCTGCTGTTGCGGTATTACATGCAATAACAAGCATTTTGATGCCACGATCTACTAGAAAATCAGTCATTTCCCAAGTAAACTTAGCTACTTCTTCTTTGTCGCGTGGTCCATAAGGGCAACGTGCGGTATCACCTAAATAATATACTTGTTCATGGGGTAGCTGTTTTAGCACTTCTCGCACTACTGTCAAACCGCCTACACCCGAATCAATAAAGCCAATAGCTTGTTTCACAGTCTCGCCTCAATTTCTTTATTAATTTCCAATTTTTTTATCTATACCTTCCATTTTCTTATTTTTTCGGTTTTTTCGCAAGTCTTTTTTGAGAAAAATGGTTTTTTATGGAAATTTATTTATTGTGCTTTCCATTTTAGGGTGATTTTGGTTATAATGGTGTATGAAAGTGGGGTATCCGAAATGACAGAAAATGAACAGAATAAAAACGAGGAAAAAACGCTCGTTCCAAGTTTTGGTTTAGATTTACTACGAGATTATTTAATTCCTGAACTACTTGGAGATGAAGCACCTCACATTATGTACTGGGCAGGAAAAGACTTGGCGCGAAAATTTCCACTAGCATCTCTAGAAGAAGTAGCTGAATTTTTTGAGGAAGCCTCTTGGGGTAGTTTTAGCATTTTGAAAGAAAAGAAAGATGAAATGCGTTTACTTTTAGAAGGTGAAATGGTAGCTGCTCGTTTCCGTACACAAGAAGAACCTACGTTTAAACTAGAAGCTGGTTTTATTGCGGAACAAATGCAGTCACAGAAAAAACTGTATACGGAGAGCTATGATGAAATTGATAAACGTAAAAAACAAGTAACGATTATTGTTAAATGGGATCGTAAAGAAACGATTGATAACGAAGAGCGTTACTAAAATAATAAGCTTGCCGCGACAAAGGGAAGATTCACTTTGTTGCGGCAAGCTTATTTTTATTTATCGAGTTCAAATTGGTCGTGTAATACTTGGGCTGCTTCGACCATTTTACGTGCTGGTACAACTGTGGAGACTTTGATTTCGGATGTGCTAATCATTTTAATAGGAATATTATTTTCTGTTAAGGCTTCAAACATTTGCGCGGCTACACCCGGATTACTTACCATTCCAGAGCCAACGATAGATACTTTCGCTAATTCTTGCTCGGACTCTAGTTTTTCGATTTGAAGTAATTCTTTGCTTTCTTCTAAAACTGCTAGTGTGGCTAACAGTGCGCTTGTTTTAATAGTGAAGGATAGATTACCGTGACCTAGTCCAGTGATTCCTTGAATAATAATATCTACATCAATATTATTTTCGGCTAATTTCGTAAAGACTTTAGACACACGCATCGCTTCTTTTTGTTTCCAGTGGATAGTGACACGGGTGATTTGGTCTTCAAAAGCAATTCCACGGACTACTTTAGTGTTTTCCATTGTTAAATCCTCCTCAATCATTGTTCCTGCTACTTGTTCGTGGCTCGCTCTAACTTCAAGCGGAATTCGGAAATTTTTTGCATATTCAACGGAGCGCGGATGTAAGACGCCGGCGCCGAGATTGGCTAATTCTAGCATTTCATCATAGGTGATTTGTTCTAGCTTTTGGGCTTTTTTGACATAGCGTGGATCTGTGGTAAATACGCCAACTACATCCGTGCAAATCGCGCATTTTTCTGCGTTTAAAGCAGAGGCAATGGCAACGGCGGTTGTGTCTGATCCGCCTCGACCTAATGTAGTAATTTCGCCGTCCGTTGTGAAGCCTTGGAAGCCTGCAACAACAACGATTTTTCCCGTGTCTAGCGCTTCTTCTATTCTCGCACTATCAATATCAGCAATTCTCGCATTACTATGTACGGCTTCTGTTTCAATTCCCGCTTGCCATCCTGTATAGGAAATAGCATCGTGCCCTTTTTCTTTTAATGTCATCGCAAGTAGTGCAATCGTAATTTGTTCTCCAGTGGAAAGAAGCATATCCATTTCGCGTTTATCTGGCGCCTCGCTAATTTCTTCTGCCATCGCGACTAATTTGTCGGTTGATTTCCCCATTGCGGAAACGACGACGATGACTTTATTTCCTTGCTTTTTCTCATAAATGGCTTGATCCGCTGTTTTCCCGATTTTATCAACGGTGCTCACAGACGTTCCACCAAATTTTAATACGACTAGTCCCAATCTCGTTCCCCCCTGCCTTGTAATTCTTTTTATCAATGTTTATATTTTAGCGCATTTATGTGTTGAAGGGAAGTTTATTATATATAAAAGCTATTTTATCTGACATGTTAGTTCGTATATGTAATAATTTTTACGCAATAAAACACCAATAACATCAAAGTCATTGGCGTTTTATAATTGTGTAAAAAATCATTTTTGCTCGGTATTTTTGGCTTTTTCATTAAATGCGGTAATGTGTTTGTGCACTTCTTCTGCTACATTTAACGGGACGCCGGCTTCTTTTATTTCTTCCACTGAAGCTTCTTTTAATTTTTTCATTGAGCCGAAGTGTTTAAGTAATTTTTTCTTGCGACCTGGGCCGACTCCAGGAATGCCATCAAGAATGGATTGGAAGCCTGTTTTGCTGCGTAGTTGGCGGTGGAATGTGATAGCGAAACGGTGGACTTCATCTTGCATTCGTTGTAAAAGGTAGAATTCTTGGCTGTTTCGTTCGAGTGGGACTATTTCAAGTGGGTCGCCGAATAATAGTTGACTCGTTCGGTGCTTGTCATCTTTTGCAAGTCCCGCTACTGGAATATCTAAGCCCAGCTCATTCGTTAAGACATCTTTGGCACTATCAATTTGTCCTTTACCACCATCAATTAAGATTAAATCAGGCATTGGTAGTCCTTCTTTAAGAACTCGCCAGTAACGTCGGCGGATAACTTCACGCATCGTCGCGTAATCATCTGGACCTTCGACGGTTTTGATTTTGTATTTGCGGTAATCGTTTTTACTTGGTTTACCGTCAAGGAAAGTAACCATCGCGGAAACTGGGTCTGTACCGTGAATATTCGAGTTATCGAAGGCTTCGACGCGCGACGGTGTTGGGATTCCCATTGCTTCTCCAAGCCGTTCAACTGCGCCGACTGTACGTTCTTCATTGCGCTCAAGCAACATGAATTTTTCGTTTAGCGCGATTTTCGCATTTTTGTAAGCAAGTTTTACGAGATCTTTCTTATTTCCGCGCTGTGGAACGATAATTTTTGTATCAGGAACGACCGCTTGAACGGCTTCACTATCGACATCATCTGGCAGATAAATTTCTTTGGGTGGAATATGGTTAGCTTTTTGGTAAAATTGACCAATAAAAGTGAGGAAATCTTCATCCGCATCATTATAAAATGGAAACTGGGAAACGTCGCGCTCAATCAGTTTCCCTTGGCGAATGAAGAATACTTGGACACACATCCAACCTTTATCAATCGCATAACCGAAAACATCGCGGTCAACGAAATCATTCATCGTCATTTTTTGTTTTTCCATCGTTGTTTCGATTGCGTTAATTTGGTCACGGAATTCACCAGCTTTTTCGAACTCCATATTTTCTGCTGCTTCTTGCATTTTTTTCATTAAATCATTTTTGACGGCTTTATAGCCACCATTTAGGAAAGCGACTATCTCATCTTGCATTTCTTTATACTTACTTGCTTCCACGTCAAACACACACGGGGCAAGGCATTGTCCGAGGTGATAGTACAAACACACTTTATTTGGTAGCGTACTGCATTTACGTAATGGATACAGACGATCTAAAATACGTTTTACTTCATTGGCAGCATACACATTTGGATATGGACCGAAATATTTCCCTTTATCTTTCTTTACTTGGCGGGTAATAATCAGTCGTGGATGCCGTTCGTTCGTGATTTTAATAAACGGATAAGTTTTATCATCTTTTAGGCGAATATTAAAACGTGGATCATGTTTTTTAATCAAATTGATTTCTAGTAGCAAAGCTTCTACGTTAGATGATGTTACGATATATTCAAAGTCCACAATTTCTTGAACTAAGCGTTGCGTTTTACTATCGTGTGTTCCTGAAAAATAGGAGCGAACACGATTTTTTAAAATTTTTGCTTTCCCAACATAAATAATGGTTCCTTGTCTATCTTTCATCAAATAACAGCCAGGTTGGTCCGGCAGAAGCGCTAGTTTATTTTGGATATGTTCAGAAGACATTTTATCAACTCCAGTTACACATTTAAAAAGAAGCTTAGAATGTTTGTTCTAAGCTTCTTTCATTTTAGCATAATTTTAAACGTATTTGTTGATGACTTCATCCAGTTCTTCTTTTGGACGGTAGCCGATAATTGTTTCTACTACTTCGCCGTCTTTTTTGATAAGAAGTGTCGGAATACTCATCACACCAAAGCTTCCTGGTGTTTCTGGGTTTTCATCTACGTCCATTTTGACGATTTTAAGTGCTTCGCCACGTTCTTCTTGTATTTCTTCTAAAACTGGAGCCACCATGCGGCAAGGACCACACCATGTTGCCCAGAAATCTGTTAATACTAAGCCTTCGCTAGTTTCTTGTTCGAATGTTGCATCTGTAATTTCTTTTACCATGATTTAATTCACTCCTTATGACTTTCGTACACACAGTATAGCATTTACACCCTATTTGGAGCTATATTTTTGCTCAGTTGTTTACTTGAACTCGACAATCGTTACGCCGTTTCCACCTTCTGCTGCTGCGCCAAAACGAATTGATTTGACCATGCGATGGTTTTTCAGATATTCTGTGACACCTGTTCTAAGAGCGCCCGTTCCTTTACCATGAATAATGGCTACTTGTGGATATCCTGCGAGCAGTGCTTCATCCAGATACTTGTCGACTTTTTGTAGCGCGTCTTCATACCGTTCGCCTCGTAAATCGAGTTCGCTTTTAGCTGGGGAGTCACTACTATGAACTGATGTAATGATCCGTTGTTTTTTTGGTTTTTCTGGTTGAATGTATTCTAAGTCGGCAGTTTTGATTTTCATTTTGATAATGCCGATTTGGACGTTCCATTCTTTATCGCTAATTTTGTTTAAAAGTGTACCTTTTTGACCAAGGGATAGGACGCGAACATTGTCGCCTTCTTGGAATACGTGTGGTTTTTGTTTTGGTGCTTGGGGGATGGTTTTATTTATTGTTTTTGGTTTTGCTTTCCCAAGTCTTGTTTTGGCATCGATAAGTTCGTGTTCTTTGATGCCTGCCGCTCCGTTTAATTGCATGGTGCGCAATTCGTGGATGATTTCTTCGGCCTCTGCTTCGGCTTTTTCCACAATCGTTGCTGCTTTTTCACTCGCTTGTTCGATTAATTTATCTTTTTGTTGATAGTAGTTAGTGATTTCTTTTTGTAAATCTTTTAAAAGGCTATCGGCCCCGCGAGCTAATTCGCGTGCTTCCTCATACTCTGTTTCCGCTAAGTTCCGTTTCTCTTCTAGGCTGGAAATCATATCATTTAAATCGGCACTTTCGGTATCGACAAGGCTTCTTGCTTCGGTGATAATATTTTCACTCAGTCCTAAGCGACGTGAAATATCAAAAGCGTTACTTCGGCCTGGTACACCGATTAATAATTTATAAGTTGGGCTAAGTGTTTCGACATTGAACTCAACAGAAGCATTGGTTGCATGAACGCGATTATATCCATATGCTTTTAGTTCCGGATAATGGGTCGTTGCAACAACACTTGCGCCTTTTGCATGGCTTGCATCAAGAATAGCAATTGCTAAGGCCGCACCTTCTTGTGGGTCTGTTCCCGCTCCGAGTTCATCGTACAAAATAAGCGATTTCTGATTAACATTTTCCAAAATGGAAACAATATTCGTCATGTGAGAAGAAAACGTACTTAAACTTTGTTCGATGGATTGTTCGTCACCAATATCGGCAAATACATGCTCAAAAACAGCGATAGTAGAATCTTCTTGAGCTGGGATTTGCAGTCCGGATTGTGCCATAAGCGTTAATAATCCCAACGTTTTTAGAGTAATTGTTTTACCGCCTGTATTTGGACCGGTGATAACGATGGTAGTGAAATCTTCGCCTAAATAAATGTCATTCGCAACAACTTTCGCGGCGTCTAAAAGCGGGTGGCGTGCGGCGATTAAATGGACGACACCAGCATCACTCAAATGCGGCGTTACAGCTTTCATCGCTTTTCCGAAACGCGCTTTGGCGAAAATAAAATCAAAGCGCCCTAGGATGAAAGTATTATGATGAATTTCATTAATCCAAGCAGCTAGTGAAGCAGAAATTTCAGCAAGAATGCGTTCTATTTCTTGTTTTTCCTTTGCTTGGAGTGCTTTTCGTTCGTTGTTTAAATCCACTACGCTTTGTGGCTCAATGAAAAGCGTTTGACCGGAAGCGGACTGGTCATGAACAATACCGCCATAATGACCTTTATATTCTTGCTTAACTGGGATAACGTAACGATCATTTCGAATTGTAATAACCGCATCGCTTAACATTTTAGAGGCATTACGATCGCGCAAATAAGATTCTAGTTTTTCACGTACGCGGTCTTCGGTACGGCGGAGTGTTCGGCGAATCGTGCTAAGTGCTTCACTCGCAGTATCTAACACTTTCCCGCTTTCATCTACTGAAATCGCAATATCTTCTTCTACTTCTTTTAGTACTAAAAGTTCCTCCGAAAGCGCGCCAAGTAATGGTATTTCCACACCTATTTCCAGTAAATCGTTCATAAAATTCTTCATTTGACGACTCACTCGTAAATTACTACCAATTTGATAGATTTCAAGGCCGTTTAAATCGCCACCAATCTCTAGCCGTTTCAAATGTGCAAAAACATCTGTTAGACCAGTAATTGGCGCACTTCCCCGTAAACGAATAATTTTAGCCCCTTCTTCTGTTTCAAGTTGCGTTTTTTGCACTACTTGAAAATCAGTTGCTGGCTCGAGTTCCAAAATCGCTTGCTCCCCTAGTGACGAAGAAGCAAATTCGGTGAGTTGTTTTTTTATTTTATCAAATTCTAAAATGGCTTCTACTTTTTTTTCCATTAGTCATCCTTCTTTTTAAAAGTTATTTATTCTGTAAAAATTGTTTGAACTCAGCTGCTGTTTTTGTATTCAGAATGGCCGATTTATCGAGCCAAGCTTTCGTGGCAGCTCGAACGCCAATAGACATGAAATCAAGGTGTTTCGTGTCGTGCGCATCTGTGTTAATTGCAATCGGCACTCCTGCTGCGTGGGCCATTTCTAAGTGCTCGCGGTTTAGATCGAGACGCTGCGGATTAGCATTTAATTCGAGTGCAGTTCCTGTATTTTTTGCTAACTGGATTAGTTCTTTCATATTAACATGATATGGCTTTCTTTTCACGACAATTCTACCTGTCGGATGCGCAATTAGACGCACATATGGATTTTCGCAGGCCGTTTTTAATCGCTTCATAATTTCTTCTTCTGATTGTTGGAAACTGGAATGGATGGATGCAATAACAAAATCCAACTGTTTCAAAGTCTCATCATCAAAATCAAGCGACCCATCTGCTAGAATATCCATTTCAACGCCGGAATAAACATCAATTTCCGGATAATTAGCTGCTATTTTTTTAATTTCTGCTTGCTGTTCCAATAATCTTTTTTCATCCAGACCATTAGCTACTCGCAAAAATTTCCCGTGATCTGTAATAACCATGTATTCATATCCTTTTGCGATACATGCTTCAATCATTTCTGGAATTGCGTAAGCTCCGTCAGACCAAGTGGTATGCATGTGCAAATCCCCGCGAATATCGCTTAACTGAAGGAATTTTGTATCTTTCGTCACGCGCTCAATTTCTGTGCCATCTCGGCGCACTTCAGGTGGGAGAAACGGAATGTTAAAATGCTCGAAAAATGTTTTTTCCGATTCAAAATGACGAACATTGCCATCTTCTTGCTCGACTCCATATTCACTTATTTTTTCATTGGATTGTTTAGCTAATTGGCGCATTTTGATGTTGTGATCTTTAGAACCCGTAAAATGGTGTAGCGTTGTTGCGAAAGCCTTTTTTTCTACTAAGCGGAAATCCACGGAAATGGTGATATTATCTTCTAACACAGCCGATACTTTTGTTTCACCAGCTCCAATAACGTCCGTAATTAATGGAAATGCGAGCAAAGCTTTTTGTACTTCTTCTGGTTTTTCTGTAGCAATAACATAATCTAAATCTTTTACCGTTTCCCGTAATCTACGTAAACTGCCGGCTTGCGCATAAGTTTCGATTGAAGCAATATCCGCAAGATAAGCTTCTACTTTTTGAATAATTGGTAAGACATCATTTAGGGGATATCTATCAGGACGCTCACCCATTTCGCGCACTGCTTCGGCCATTTTTTCAGCAGACTTTTTACCAAAGCCTTTCAATGCTTCGATATGACCATTTTCTGCTTCTTGGAGTAGTGTGTCTTTATCCACCACACCAAGCTCATGATAAAGACGCGATAATTTCTTACCTCCAAGCCCTGGTACATCTAAAAGTGGAACGAGACCTGCTGGGACTTCTTTTTTTAGTTCCTCCAGTTCAGGACATTCCCCGCTCTCTAAATAACGTTGGATTATTTCGCCTGTAGTTTTTCCGATACCGCTAATCTTTGTGAAATCATCAATTTCCGATAGACTTCTGCTATCTAATTCAATTGCCTGAGCAGCTTTGCGGAACGCAGATATTTTAAAGCTATTTTCTCCTTTTAATTCCATGTAAGTGGCAATTTCTTCGAGTAAACGAATAATTTCTTTTTTATTAGTAGCCATCTTTATTCCTCCCCGTAAAATCATTAAAAAATACCAGAGAAATCCTATCCAAAATTGGCTAAGAGTATACATCTGGTATCGAATGTTTCTTTTATTTTGGCAGAATGTCTGTCATCCAGTCATAAAATTGTTCGGACAAAATTGGCGTATTTTCTAGCATCCACTGTGCAACCGTTGAGCTATCAATCAAGTTTTCAGACCAATTTGCCGGATAAATTGCCATGATGAACAATACGACAAAAATAAGTAAGTAAGACTTAATAACACCAAAAACAGCAGCTAATAATCCGTTAATTTGGCGTAAGACTGGTATTTTAGTCAAACCGCCAACTAGGGAAGCTAGCATATGCACAACAATGATAGCGACAATAAAAATAATCGCAAATCCGAGTACGTTATAATATGCTGTTTCTGTTCGTAATTCCTGTAAAATAATAGATAATCCATCTGAAGTATCACTACCTGGATAAGGTATAAAAGTTAGATGTGGCGCTAAATCTTCGTAATACGTATACGAGATAAAAAATGCCAATATATAACCTAAAAATAAGATAAGTTGTTTGATGAGACCCGTTCTAAATCCTGCGAAAAAGCCACAAACAAGTAAAATTAAAATAATCGCATTTAAAATCATTAATCTCTTCCTTTGATTCGAGCTAGTTCTTGTTCCAACTCTAGATATTTTTGTTGTAGTTTTAGATAATCGTGCATCGAATTAACAGCTGTCAGTACAGCGAGCCTGCCACTATCTAGTGCATGATTTTGGGAGCCGATTTCGTGCATTTTTTCATCGACCTCACGAGCTACTTTACGTAAGTGGTCTGTTGTCTCTACGCCAACAATCGTATATTCTCTACCGTAAATTGTTGTCACTACTTTATTTCTCTCATTTGTCACGTATATTCCTCCTCACCCAAATTCATTTAGGCCGCTACTTGTCATAATCTTATCACGAAAAAGCAGGAAAGAAAAGATTCAACCACCCGTTTAGCCGATATTCAGTCTTTCGTCTTAGTATGTTACAATAGAACTTTGAAAGGATGATGCCTTATCGCAAATACAGTTATCTTAGTTGATCAACCAACACTTGAAAAAATGAAACAAACATATCTCCCTTTTTCTAATCCAAAACTACCACCAGGAGCTGTTTTCGCTGCTAAAAAACCAGGTGTTTCCATCACTGGCTACAAGTCGCGCAAAGTCATGTTTCAAGGAGTAAACGGAGAAGCAGAAGCAAAAAAATGGATGGCGACTCTCCCAGAATCAAAAGCAAAAGCGCCGTCTGCTTCTAAAGGGATTCTTCCAGCAAACTTTGCCTCTAAAAATGTCATTGGTTCAGATGAAGTTGGCACTGGTGATTTCTTTGGGCCGATTACGGTTTGTGCCGCATACGTGGACGCAGAAATGATGCCTCTGTTAAAAGAGCTAGGTGTAAAGGACTCGAAAGCAATGAAAGATCCAGAAATTTGTCGTATTGCTGAGAAAATCATGCCGCTTGTTCCGCACAGTGTGCTACTTTGCCCTAACCCTAAATACAACGAGCTCCAAAAAAGAGGCATGAACCAAGGACAAATGAAAGCTTTACTACATAACCGCGCAATTGAAAACGTCTTGAAAAAGCTTGCTCCAGTAAAACCTGAAGCGATTTTAATTGATCAGTTTGCTGAAAAAAATACGTATTACCGTTATTTAGCAAAAGAACCAAGCATTATTCGAGAAGATGTATTTTTTGCGACAAAAGCAGAAGGGTTACACCTTTCTGTAGCTGCAGCTTCGATTATTGCTCGCTATAAGTTTGTACAAGCTTTTGATGCGATGTCAAAAGAAGTTGGCATCCCACTTCCAAAAGGTGCAGGGCCTCATGTGGATGCTGTTGCAGCGGAAATCATCGAACGATTTGGGCTGGAAACATTAGCGAAATATACAAAACAGCATTTTGCTAATACAGAGAAAGCATTAAAAATGGTTAAAAAGTAAAAAAACATCTCGTCAATTAATGGCGAGATGTTTTTATTTATATAGAAGGAATTTGCCAATTAATTGGTTTGACACCATTTTGTTCTAAAAATTGATTCGTCTTAGAAAAATGTTTGCACCCCATAAAACCGCGCGATGCTGAAAGTGGACTGGGATGAACAGATGTAAACACAGTATGCTTCGGGTTGGTTAATAATGGCAACTTTTCTTTTGCATTGTTTCCCCATAGCAAAAAGACTACTGGCTCTTCTTTTTGGTTAATGATTTCAATAATCCGGTTAGTTAGTATCTCCCAGCCTTGTCCTCGATGTGAGCTTGCTTGACCGGCGCGAACAGTTAGAACCGTATTTAATAGTAGCACTCCTTGATCTGCCCATGGAATCAAATAACCATTATTTGGAATCTCACAATTTAAGTCGTTATGTAATTCCAAATAAATATTCTGCAGCGATGGTGGAATCTGCACTCCCTGTTGAACGGAAAATGAGAACCCGTGCGCTTGACCTGGTCCGTGATATGGATCTTGCCCGAGTATTACTACTTTGACATCTTTATAATCGGTATGTTTTAAAGCATTGAAAATGTCGTACATATCCGGAAATACTTTTTTCGTTTGGTATTCTTTTTTTAGGAACTGGCGAAGGGTTAAATAATACGGTTGGTTAAACTCATCTTTTAGTAACTCATCCCAGTCATTTCCGAGTTTTATCATGATTTTTTCCTCCTTCATTCATCTATCTATATCTTAGCAAAATTGTCTTTGGAAGCAAACTAAAAACCGCATCCCCTTTTTTAAAGGAATGCGGTTTATTGATTTATTTTTTCGGTGGTACGTTTTCTTGATGGTCGCCTTTTCTTGTGATAAATGGCCACCAGTTGCCTCGTCCGAATAATTTAACCATTACGGGAACGAAGAGTGGTAAAATAACGACGGCATAGAGTACTAAGCCGATTAAAACGACCGTCGCAATTTCAAGTAAGGAAAGTACGCCAGCTGGCATCATTGCGGCGAATGTTCCACCAAGGATAATGACGGCTGAGAAGATAACGCCACCCATATTTTTCATGGCTTTTATCATTCTATCTCGTACAGAAAGTCCGTTATATTCGTTAAATCTAGACATCAAGAATATCGAATAATCGATACCGAGCGCGACAAGTACTACAAATCCGAAGAACGGTGTTGCCCACGTTAGACCACTATATCCGAGAATGCGCATGAAGATAATTTCTGCAAATCCGAGTGCAGCAAAGTATGTTAATACGAGTGATGCAATTAGATAAATTGGCATTACTAGGGAACGCAAGACGATGACAAGTGTTACGAAAACACTTGCTAGAACAATGACAAGCACTAAATGATAGTCAGCTGTTGACATATCTCTTGTGTCGTAGTTGGCGCTTGTCATTCCACCAATACCAATTTTCGCATTTTCTAGTTTTGTTCCTTTCATACTAGCTGCGAGTTGTTCATTAATGTCATCGATTGAATCCATCGCTTCATTGGAATATGGATTTTTCGTCAAAATCACATTGATTGTTGCCAGTTTTCCGTCAGAAGAGATGTATTGATCTAATACTTTTTGGAAATCAGCATTTTTTAGTAGCGCATCCGGTACATAAATACCGGAACTTGCGTAAGGAACTTTGGACCAATCATCTATAAGTCCGTTCGCAGTATTTAGGCCGCTTTCTACTTTTCCTAGGCCATTTGCGCCAGAAGTTAAGCCATCTGTTAATTGACCCATTTGACCGCTAATGCCTGCAAAGCCATCTTTTAGAGCACCTTGTCCAGCAGCGATTTGCGTTAGCGCATTGGAGATTTCTGGCATTTTGGAAACAACTTGCCCTTGACCATCTGCGGCTTGATTGAGGCCTTTTTCTAATTGATCTAGCCCCGTTTCGATTTGACCAAGTCCTGTACTAAAAGCACTCAGTCCATCAGAAATTTGTTTGGACTGCTCATTTAATTGATTCATCGCTGTTGCTAATTGTTGAATGCCCTGATTTAGTTCTTTCATTTTTGCTTGAAGTGCTGCCATTTGTTGTCCAGCAGAAGTTTTCAGTTCGTTTCCAGCTGTTTCTAAGCCTTGAATATCTGCGGCTAGTTTTTGGAAACGAGGGTCATTTCTGACTTCTGGGTGCGCTGCTGCGAAAGCTTGGAAAGAAACACCGATTTTTTTGAATTGCTCCTCTAGTTTAGAAGTATCAATTGCTTGAGAGCTTGGATTTTCAAAACCTTTTAGTTGGTCAGCTACATTTTGTAAGTTTTTCTGAATTTCAACGTAACCTGCTTGAATTTGCGCCTCTCCATTTTGTAAGGTAGCTAGTTGTTCCTTGGCTTCTGCTACGCCTTGTTTTAAATCACCAGCACCAGTTGCTCCGCTTTCGATGCCTGTTTGGATTTGTGCGAGTGCAGTTTGTAGTTGGTTAATTCCTTCTTGTGTTGCGACAGTACCTTTTTGTAAGTCGCTTACTCCCGCAACAGCTTTATCTAAGGCTGGTTCAGATTTTTTGAGTTCTGAACTTGCTGAATCTAATCCTTTTTTTACTTCTCCGACGCCATCAGTGGCTTGACCTACGCCGTCGTTTACTTGTCCAGCTTGGTTTTTAATGTAAATATCATCTACTCGTTTTCCGGCTGGACGTGAGGCACTCATAACCATATCGATACCTTTTAAATGAGATAAATCATCGGAAATTTTTTCGATTTGCGCGATGTAATCTGTTGTACGCATATTATCGTCATTTTCAATAAAGATTTGTGTCGGTGCTACTTGCCCTGCTCCGAAACTATCTGATACGATTTCAAAACCTTTTTTAGAAGGATATTTGTCACTAATTTCGTCTAGTGAGTTGAATGATTCTGTTCCTGTATGGAGTAAGATTGGCGGCAATGTGATAGCTGCAACAATTAATAAAGCAATCCACGGTCTTGCAAAAGTGAATTTACCAGCAGCACCCCATACTTTATTTTCTTTATGACTAATATTTTTATTTAGCGGCCAGAATAAATGGGTTCCGAGTGTGCTCATAAAGAATGGTACAAGCGTGTACAGCGCGGCAAGTAAAACGACAATACCAACACCGACTGCTACTGCGGAACGGTATAAATCAAATTGAACAAAATAAAGCGAAGTAAATGCTACAAGAACAGCTACACCACTATAAATGACTGTTTTTCCTGCTGTACGATACGTTGCATGGACCGCTTCTCGAGGATTGAGACCAGCGCCCATTTCTTCTTTAAATCGACTCATTAAGAGAATACAATAGTCGGTCCCAATGCCAAACATGATACAAACCATAAAGATTTGCGTGTAGGTGGAAACGGGGAAATTAAAGACATCAATTAAAAATGCTACTGTGCTTTGTGCCACAAGGTAACTAATTCCCACAGTTATAAGTGGAATAAACGGTGCCACTGCTGAGCGGAATACAAGGAATAATACGACTAAAATAAAAACAACGGTAATTCCTTCTGTTTTGTGTAAACCGTCTTCAGATCCTTGAACTACGTCTTCTTGAATTAGTTTATTACCTGTTAAATACGTGTCAACCCCTTTTACATCCATTTTTTTGTCTAGTGCGTTGCGTATGCTTTTAACGGAAGCGTCAGTATCATCCACGGTTAAACTTGCTACCAGTGTTTTACCGTCTTTTGATAAGAACTTATCTTTGAGTTCTGGTTGGTTAAAACTTGATACTACATTCGTTACGTGTAACTCGTCTTTATCTTTTTCGATAGAGTCCAGTGATTTCTGGATATCGTTTAATTCTGTTCCAGTTAACTTATGGTCGGCTGTATAAACAGCAATATAAGCTGAACCTTTGTCATCTGGATTATGTTTCTTTTGCATTTCCGTTGCTAGTGATGACGGATAGCCATCAGGCAGCTTTAATTCGCCTTTTTCGCGCACGAGATCTGCCATGGGTGGTGCGATTAACATTAGTACGACTGCTGCTGCAAGCCAAAACGCTAAAACAGCCCAGCGGAGTTTCATAATCCATTTCATGCCAAATCTCTCCTTTTATTGTCTAGGTTCAACAACTGACTTGGTAATCTTCTGAAATAACTCAAAAAATTGTTCGCTGTCTTTTTCTCCTAGTATTTCGAGCCACTCATTCACGAGTAATTCTAATTGTTTTTCACATTCTTCGTAAACGCTATTCCCTTTTTCTGTGATAGTTAAAACTAAAGCACGTTTATCTTGTTGGTTTCGTTCTCGTCTAATGTAACTTTTTTCTTCTAATTTTTTTAGTTTCGGTGTAATAGCGCTCTTATTTACTGCTAAAGAAGCTGCGAGTTCTGTTGCGCTAATGCCATTACAGGCAGCAATCTCGCGCAAAACAAAAAACTGCTCAATGGAAAGATCCAGAGTATTTGCTGAAATTTCTGAAATAGCTTGATGTATTTGATTCATTGCAAATATGTATGTTTGTTGGTAACTCTTTATTAGTTGTTTTACTTTTTGCCTTTCCAAATAAAGTTCACCCCCTTAACTATTTTTTAGTTTAAGCTTTATTTATTTTTAAGTCAAACGAAAAGAACTTGCTCAAAAATAGCAAGTTCTTTTCTATATTATTCCACTGATTTTAGCGCTTCGATCATGTCAATGCGTTTCAGTTTAATGTGCATAACAACCATGACAACAGTTGCAAAAACAAGTGTAAGTATGCCGGAAAACAGGTAGCTTGTCCAACTAATTGCGGGGCTGAACATCATTTGATCGACTTCTGCTGTGGTAATGATAAAGCGGTGCAAGAAGAAGCCGAGAACAAATCCAGTCACAATACCCATTAAGGTCAAAATGATATTTTCTCGGTAGACATACATCGTCACTTCTTTTGGATAAAAACCGAGTACTTTGATAGTGGAAAGTTCTCGAATACGTTCTGATACATTGATATTTGTCAGGTTGTAGAGCACGACAAACGCAAGTAATGCAGCAGATGTAATGAGTACCACGATAACAATATTGAGACTATCCAGTGTTTCATTTAGTAATGAACTAACATTATTAGAAAATGTAACATTTAATATCGCTTTACTATCTGTTAATTTTTCTGCAAAATCGCTCTCTACTTTTTCAGAGGTGTCTTTTAACATTAATAAATCTAAATTGTACACTGGTTTTTCTTTAAAAACTTGTTGGTAATATGATTTAGTCATATAAATGTAGTGCATTGCGTAGTTTTCGGTAATAGCACGGACTTTTATTTGAAACTTATCATTCTCCGCGTTTTTGACGGTAATTGTGTCGCCTGGTTTGACGTCAAAAAGTTTAGCTAATTTTTCAGTGATAATTGCCCCGTCATCCGTGAGTTTTTCAGTTGTATGACTAGCTCGGTCGCGAAGCACAATATAGTCTGGTAGTTCATTTACATTTTTAGGAACAATAACAGATGTAGTTTGTGCTGATTGCCCTGATTTTACAGTATCTATATTGGTTTGTGCCATAGCAAGCTTACCTTTGATATTGGAGTCATCCATTAGCTCGTCAAAAGTTTCTTTGGCTGTAGGTGGCGCACTCATATCTTCGTAGATGGCCGCATCATATTTCATTATTTGGCCATACTGCATTTTGGCGATATCACTAATAGAATTCCGGAGACCAAAACCGGTGAGAATTAAAGCTGTACATCCCGCAACACCAAGAACCGTCATAAGCATTCTCTGCTTGTAGCGGAATAAATTTCTTGCAGTCACTTTACTTGTGAAATTCATTCGTTTCCAAATAAAACTAATCCGCTCAAGGAAAATACGTTTGCCGATTTTTGGTGCTTTTGGACGCATTAACGTTGCCGCATTGGCGCGGAGTTCTGCTCGACAAGCTACATAAGCGGTAAATGTTGTACAGAATAACGCAACAAATAAGGATAGCAAACTGTAGCTCCAGTAAAAGCCAATATCCACTGGTGGCATTTCATACATCGATTTATAGGCGTTAAAAATGATATTCGGGAAAAACTGGAAGCCAATTAATATTCCAAGAACGCTCCCGATTACACTCGCTGTTGAGCCATATACAAGGTATTTCAAAATAATGCTACCATTAGAATAACCAAATGCTTTCAACGTTCCAATTTGTGTTCTCTGTTCCTCTACCATACGTGTCATCGTCGTTAAACAAACGAGCGCTGCGATTAGGAAGAAGAAAATGGGGAATGCGGTTGATAAGGAAGTTAAGCGATCTGCATTTTCTTTATATTCGCTATATCCTGGATTATCGTTTCGATCAAGGACATAATATTTTGGAAGTTCGAGTGCATCTAATTTTTCTTGACCGATTTTAACTTCTTTTTCAGCACTTGCTAGTTTGCCTTCAACTTTTGCTTTCTCTTTTTCAAACAAAGCGAGATTTTTATCGTATTCTGCTTGACCAGCGTTTAATTTGGCAAGTGCGCTTTGTAGTTCTGTGGAACCTGTTTCTTTTCCATCAACGAGTTGTTGCTTTGCTTGCGAAATTTTTTCTAAACCTGCTTGATATTTAGCAAGACCTTCTTGGTAGGCATTTTTTGCTTGTTGAAGTTCTTGTTTTTTGGCAGCTAATGTTTGTTCGCCTTGTTCTATTGTTTGTTTTTCAGCGTCTAAAGTAGCTCTGGCGGATTGGTATTCATTTTCAGCGTTACCAACTTGCGCAAGTGCCGCGTTTAAGGCTTCTCTAATCTCCGCATCACTAATATCGCCATTTTCATAATCATCTAGTAACTGATTCATCGCATTTTCATATTCAGCGCGCTCCGCATTTGATAAATCAAGTTCTGATGCAAGCATTTGAAATGAATTTGTTAAGCTGTTCCGGTCTAGCTCAAAATCAGTTAAATCTGGTTGTTTTAAAGCATTTTCTAAAGTCGACTTAGCACTCCGCAAAAAAACATTTGCTGTATTAAGAAGATTATTAGCATCCTCCCAAGCCGCACTCCCTTCTTCTAATTCCATCTCAGCTTGTGAAAGTGCTGTTTCGCCTTGGTCAATCTGTGTTTTTGCGGTATCAAGTTGTTTTTTTGCATTGCTTAGTTCTGCTTCCCCATTTGCAATCTCTGCTTCGCCTAGCTTAATTTTGGCGTCATAGCTTGCTTTGGCAGTATTGTATTTAGAAAAACCTTCTTCTAATTGTGCTTTGGCATTTGCAAGTTTAGCTTCATTTTCTTTTAGTTTTGCTTTTCCTTTATTAATTTCTGCCGTTGCATCGTCTAATTTCTTTTGCTCATTCGTCTTGATTTTATTTAATCGTTTTTCTGGTTGATTTACTAAAGTTTGTTCGACGCTTTTCTTGTCTTTTTCTTCGGTGGATACATATGCGTCGCTAAACGCTTGTTTTGCTGCTAAATTATTAAAAGTAAGTTTGGCAATAGTGTATGCTGGTAAATTAAAATCTTGCTCTGGAATTATACCGAAAGCATCTGTCTTCCCTTTCCCTACCGTACTCGAACCGCGTTCAGATTTCTGGATGTAAGCTGGTGAGCTAACGAAGCCAACTACTTTATAAGTTGGTTTTTTAAGCGTATCAGTTAACTTATTTCCATCACTTTTAACAAAGGTTACTTCGTCGCCAATTTTGACATTTTCATGAACAAGTTGATTATTATCCAGCGCAATTTCCCCTGATTTTTCTGGTAAACGACCACTAGCAACCTTGTATTTATTTAAATTATCGCTTTTAGATGTAGAAAATAGTTTTGTAACGATATTTTTGTCCTTCATTAAAGTGTCTGCTGTGTACCCGAATTCTACTTGTGCAATCCCAGAAATATCTTCTAGCGCTTCTTTGTCTGACTCATCTAATCCATAAGTAGATTGCACATTAAAATTAGCTAATTCATACTTATTAAAATAATTATCTGCTGTTAAGAGCATATCTGGTCCAGTTGCTTTAAGTCCGGAGAAAAAAGCAACACCTAACATAATCAGCATAAAAATGGAAATAAAGCGGCTCTTAGAACGCCATATTTCGCGGTAGATATCTTTCCATAAAGCGGAACGTTTCACTGGTTGCTCCTTCCTACCATTCTAGATCATCAATGGACATTGGTTCTGGATTTTCTTTGATGTTACGAACTTTTGCATTATTAATTTCAATAATTCGGTCTGCAATTGGTGTAATCGCCGTGTTATGGGTGATAAGAATAACAGTTGTTCCTGTGTTGCGGCAAGTTACTTGTAATAATTTCAAGACTGATTTGCCAGTATCGTAATCAAGTGCACCGGTTGGTTCATCGCAGAGTAACAGTTTAGGTGCTTTAGCAAGTGCACGCGCAATAGCAACACGCTGTTGTTCCCCACCAGATAGTTGTGCTGGAAAATTGTCTAATCTGTGACTTAATCCAACTTGGGTTAAAACAGTTTCTGCATCTAAAGCATTTGGCGCAATTTGGGCAGCTAATTCTACGTTCTCTTTGGCAGTCAAATTAGGTACCAAATTATAAAATTGGAATACAAAACCGACATCGGTTCGCCGATATTTGGTTAATTGTTTTGCATTATATTGAGCAATATCCTGCCCATCTACCATAATTTTGCCTTCACTTGCAGTATCCATTCCACCAAGAATGTTCAAAACGGTAGATTTCCCGGCCCCAGAAGGCCCGACTATAACAACAAATTCACCTTTTCTTATCCCGAAAGTGATTTTATCATTAGCAGTGACAACGTTCTCGCCCATTTGATAGTATTTAGAGACATCTTTCATTTCTACATAGGTCATTTTTCCCGTCCTTTTTCCTCTGGCATGTGCCATCATTATAACATGTGTTATTTAAGTTAGTGAAGTACTAAAAAAGGAAAGACTTCCACTATTTAATAAAAAAACAAAAAGAGAACCAAACTAGTTGAAAATGTTCTCCATCTAGTTTGATTCTTCTTCATTTAGCGAATAATTGCATTTAGTTTTTCTTGTAATGCTTCCACTACTTTGTTGGTTGCTTTTTGAACGTCTTCTTCGACTAATGTTCTTTCACTGTCTAGGAAAGTTAAGGTGTAAGCGAGCGATTTTTTATTTTCTCCAAGGCTTTCTCCTTCGAAAATATCAAATAGCTCGATATTAGCTAGTAATTTCCCACCGTGTTCTTTGATTACTTGCGAAATTGCTGCGTGGTTAGTATTTTTGTCCACAAGTAATGCTAAGTCGCGAGTCATTTCTGGGTAACGTGGAATTGGATGGTACACAACTTTTTCTTTGGTTGCATCTAGTAAAGCTTCCACGTTGATTTCGAATACATATGTTTCTTTTAAATCATAGTTTGCTTCTACTGCTGGGTGAAGTGCACCAAGATAACCAATTTCTTGTCCTTCTAAAATAAGGCTAGCGGTTCTTCCCGGATGAAGTTCTTCTTTTTCTGTTTGTTTCCAGTGAAGTTCGGATTTAATACCTAATTTATTCACTAAACCTTCGACAATTCCTTTTAAAACGAAGAAATCTACTGGTTTTGGTGTTTTTTGCCAATCAACCGTATGCCAGTTCCCAGTAATTAGGCCTGCCAAATGTTCTTGTTCAATTGGTAAATTGTCCCCTTCTGTTGCGTAGAACACGGTACCCATTTCGTAAAGTGCCACGTCCATATTTTTACGAGCGATGTTGTAACTTGCGCTACGAATTAATTGTGGAACGATACTTGTTCTTAAATGGCTATGTTCTTCACTCATTGGCATCGATAGTGCAACTGTTTTTTCATCAGAAAGCGCTAGACGAGTTGCATCTTTTTGGGAAGTTAAAGAGTATGTCAATGCTTGGTTAAGTCCTGCTCCTTCCAAATAAGCACGCATAACACGACGAGCTTTTTGGCTGTCTGATAAGCCACCTGTTGTGCTTGTCGCTGGAAGTGTTACCGGAATTTCATCATAACCGTAAATACGAGCTACTTCTTCTAAAATATCTGCTTCAATAGTGATGTCCCAACGTCTTGTCGGTACTTCAATGATTAGAGCATCCTTTTTCACTTCTAATACAAAACCTAAACGATCAAAAATTGTTTCGATTTCTGCAAGTGTAATTGCGGTTCCTAGAATGCGGTTAATGCGTGTTAGGCTCGTTTCAATTTTATTCACTGCTTTTTCACGATTATCTACTTCTACGACACCGCCAACTAGTGTTCCGCCGCTTAATTCAGCGATTAGGGCTCCGCCGTGCGCAAGTGCTTTTTCTACTTTCCATGCGTCAGAACCTTTATCGTAACGGATGCTTGCTTCTGTACGTAGGTATAATTCTCGAGATGCTTTACCGATGGAAGAGCTGCTAAAAATGGCACCTTCTAGCGCTACAGTGGTTGTGTTCTCTGTCACTTCGGAAAATTCTCCACCCATAACGCCAGCAATAGCAATTGGTTCAACTCCGTTAGTGATGACGGTATGCCCAGCTTGTAAAGTTCTTTTCTCGCCATCAAGCGTGGTAATTTCTTCTTGCTCTTTTGCAGAACGTACAACGATTTTCTTGCTACCAATTTTATCATAGTCAAAGGAATGCAAAGGTTGCCCGTATAATAAATTGATGTAATTAGTGACATCGACCACGTTATTATGTGGTCGAATACCAGCTTTCATTAGTTTTGTTTGAAGCCATAGTGGCGATTCTTTGATTTCGATATTTTCTACCATTTTAATAGCATAATAAGGAGTCTCAGCTGGATTTTCTACTTCTACTGAAATGAAATCATCCGCTTTACCTTTTTCAGATACATCGGGCTCAGTTGGTTGTGCTGGTTTTTGATGAATAATTGCACCAACCTCATGAGCTACACCATTCATGCTCAATGCGTCTGCACGGTTTGGCGTGATTGCCATATCCAAAATTGCATCATCAAGTCCAAGCAACGTGATTGCACTGACACCCGTTTCCACGTGCGCAGGTAATACATAAATGCCTTCTGCGTATGCTTTTGGTACAACTTTGCTCTCAAAGCCAAGTTCTGCGAGAGAGCAAATCATTCCCTCTGACACTTCGCCGCGTAGTTTTGCGCGTTTGATTTTAAGTCCACCTGGAAGTCTTGCGCCAACTTTGGCTACGATTACTTTTTGACCAGCTGCAACGTTTGGAGCTCCACAAATGATTTGAACTGGTTCTGCTTCGTCTGTTTGAACGAGACATTTATTCAATTTTTCTGCATCGGGGTGACGTTCGCATGATAATACTTCACCAACTACGACATTTTTCAAACTAGCGCTTAATTCTTCTACACCTTCAATTTCAATCCCGGTTCTCGTAATTGCTTCTCCTAGCTCTTCCGCCGTTAACGGGAAGTCTTGGAAAAATTCTTTGACCCAATTATATGATACTAACATTAGATTTCCCCCGTTTCTGTACTTTGGAATTGCTTCGTAAAGCGTAAATCATTTGTATAAAGGTGGCGAATATCGTCCACTGCGTATTTCAACATCGCAACACGTTCAGGTCCTAAGCCAAAAGCAAATCCGCTGTAACGAGTGGAATCAATACCGGACATTTCAAGCACGTTTGGATGTACCATTCCGCTTCCTAAAATTTCAATCCAACCTGTTCCTTTACAAACGCGGCAACCTTTACCACCACATTTGAAACAAGAGATATCCATTTCAACGGATGGTTCTGTGAATGGGAAGAAGGATGGACGAAGACGAATTTCACGTTCTTCACCAAACATTGTTTTTGCGAGAACAGTTAACGTACCTTTTAAGTCAGCAAACGTAATATTTTCGCCAACAACTAGGCCTTCAATTTGCGTAAATTGGTGGGAGTGAGTCGCATCATCATTATCACGGCGATATACTTTCCCTGGACAGATAACTTTGATTGGTCCTTTAGAAAAGTCATGTTTCTCCATTGTTCTTGCTTGTACAGGGGAAGTTTGGGTACGTAGTAAAGTATTTTCTGTAATATAGAAGCTATCTTGCATATCACGAGCTGGGTGATCTTTCGGTAAATTTAGCGCTTCGAAGTTGTAGTAATCTAGCTCTACTTCTGGCCCTTCTGCGATTTCGTAACCCATCCCGATGAACATATCTTCCATTTCTTCAATTACTTGAGTTAGTAGGTGTTTTGTTCCAATACTCGGCGCAGTACCTGGTAATGTAACGTCAATGGTTTCTGATTTTAGTTTTTCATTGATTGCTTCTGTTTCTAAAATTTGTTGTTTACTAGAAATCGCTTCTGTTAGAGCGGTTCTTACTTCATTCGCAAGTGAACCCATTTTTGGTCTTTCTTCTGCGGAAAGTTTCCCCATTTGTTTCATGATTTCGGTCATCGGGCCTTTTTTACCAAGATATTTTACCCGTAAGTCGTTTAATGTTTTTAAGTCTGATGCTTCGTTGATTTGTGTTTCTGCTTCACTTTTCAGCGTCTGTAACTGTTCTAACATACCGTTCACTCCTTCTTTTTAGACAAAATAAAAAAGCTCTATCCACAAAGGGACGAGACTTCTCGCGGTACCACCCTAATAAGAACAAAAAATTGTTCCCACTCAAAATTCGATAACGGCTTAGTAACCGGACCACCTTCACACATTGCGTGCTTCTCGGGGGGCGACTCCAGAGGTGAAATGTTCACAAATTCGTTTGTAAAGTGGCTTTCAGTCTATGACCACTTCTCCCTATACAGACTCACTATGCTACTTGGCTCTTTCATTGTCTTTAGTTATTTAGATAGTTTCTATTATAGTATGGTTCTAGGAAAGATTCAAGCTAAAAAATAATCTCTCCATATTGGTGGGAGAGATTATTTCTTTTTTAATTAGGTACTTCCACCCATTTATCCGCCCAGCACTGGACTTCAAGCATTACTTCTTGGAGTGCTTTTCCTTTTTCGGTTAATTCATATTCAATGCGTACAGGAGTTTCTGGATAAACTTGTCTTAAGCAAATATCCATTTCCTCAAGTTCCTTCAAACGTTCTGCAAGCACCCGATCACTCATTTGTGGGATCTCAGCGGCAACTTGTTTAAACCGTTTTGGACCAGTCAGTAAGACATTGATGATAAGTCCAGTCCAGCGTTTACCTAGTAATTGGAACGCCGATTCAAACTTTGGACATACTGTATGTGCATCAGTCATAATTCTCACCTCTAACGTTATTGTACCATATCTATCATCAGAAGGTAACTAATAAATATTATGTTGCTTATATTTAGTAAGTTACATCCCGATTGACCAACTTCTTCTTCTGACTTACACTACATATAAGATAGTTTTTTAGAAGGAGGTACTGCTATGCCATCTATTCGCTATATTGTTAAAACGGACGTTAAAGAAACTTTTGAAATTATTAAAGCTGGCCAAGTGGGATCGAATATCGTGTTTTCTGAGGTTAGAACTTTTGATTTTGGAGAACTTGCAACACTTGCTTGCGAAAAGTTTTATTTCCGCTCTTCTAATCGTGCAGCACTTTTTGTTACGATTAATAATTTTCACGGAGAAACAGAAGTAACGATAATCTCTACCGGCAGTTCAAATGGCTTCTTCACAGGAATTGACTGGGGTGCAGCATTGGATTATATGCATAGTGTGGTAGCTGATCTAAAACGCGTTGCTATTCGAGAAGTAGCTATTGAAGAACAAGAAGAAATCTAAAAAAGTGGTGACTAAGTTACGTTGACTTAGCCACCACTTTTTCTTTATTTTCTTAAACCGTACAGTAGAATTCCAGCGGCAACTGCGACATTCAATGATTCACTGTCGCCATAAATTGGAATATATACTTTTTCAGAAAGACGATCTTGTAATTCAGGAGAAATACCATTACCTTCATTTCCGACCATCAACGCTAACGTGTCCCGTTTTGTCATGTCGTTTAATGATTTCGCTTGGTCATCAAGAACTGCACCAATAACAGGAACGCCCTCTTCTTCTAAATTCGCAATCCATTCAAATAAATCTGCTTGAATAACAGGAATATGAAAGTGACTGCCTTGTGTACTACGAATTACTTTAGGATTATAAAGATCTGCACTTCCCTTGCCGAGTACAACACAATCATATCCAGCCGCATCAGCAGTACGAATTAATGTGCCTACATTGCCTGGATCTTGGACTGCATCTACCAGCAATAATTTTTTCCCATATAAAAGCATCATATCCGGTTCAGATGTTGCGACTACTGCAAAAACGCCTTGCTCTGTCATTGTTTCGCTAATTAAGTGGCTGATTTCTGTACTAATTTCAAATACATCGTAATCGCCTTTTAACCACTCTTCCGGAACAGAAACACCACTTGAAACAAGCAGCTCCAGTACCAAACCATCTTGACGTAATGCTTCTTCCACTAAATGGAAGCCTTCCACCAAATAAGTTCCGGTTTTATCGCGGCCTTTTCTCGTTTGTAGTTTTTTCCATGTTTTGACACGGTCGTTTTTTACTGATTGAATCTGTTCCATAAAAGTTGTCCTCTTTTCTCGAAACTCAACCTAAGCGAATTTCTGTTACTTTTTCTTTATCTAAACGTTTGACTACTTCAGTAATTAATTTTACTGCATTTTCAAAATCATCTCGATGTAGCATCGAGGAATGAGAATGAATGTAGCGTGTTGCAATTGTAATGGATAGGGACGGGATTCCGTTTCCAGTTAAGTGGATGGAGCCAGAGTCTGTTCCGCCCATAGGGATTGCTTCAAATTGGTAAGGGATAGATAGTTCATCCGCTACATCTGTGACAAAATCACGCAGTCCGGCATGTGCTACCATAGATGCATCGTAAATGACGATTTGTGGACCTTCGCCCATTTTGCTCATTGCTTCTTTGTCAGTAACACCAGGTGTATCTCCTGCAATACCAACATCAACGGCAAAACCAATATCTGGTTGAACGAAGTGTGCGGCTGTTTTGGCACCGCGTAATCCAACTTCTTCTTGAACAGTTCCCACACCGTAAACAATATTTGGATGTTGTTCTTTTTGTAAATTTTTAAGTACTTCAATCGCAATTGCAAGACCAATACGATTATCCCATGCTTTTGCAAGTAAGAATTTTTCGTTTTTCATTACGGTAAAATCAAATGCAGGTACAATCATGTCGCCAGGGCGGATTCCGTAACTCTCCACCTCTGCTTTATCCACTGCACCGACATCAATGAACATATCTTTAATATCAAATGATTTTTGACGTTCAGCTGCTGTCATCACATGTGGTGGTTTAGAACCAATAACGCCTGTGATTTCTTCGCCAGAACGCGTCACAATAGTTACTTTTTGTGCGAGCATTACTTGGGAAACCCAGCCACCCACTGTTTGAAATTTAATAAAACCTTTATCGTCAATTTGCGTTACCATAAATCCAACTTCATCTAAATGGCCAGCAATCATGATTTTAGGTCCATCTTCTACTCCGACTTTTTTTGCAACAGCACTTCCTAAGCCATCTGTTTCAAAACTATCCGCTAGCGGTTCGATGTATTCGCGGAACACGTTTCTCACTGCACGCTCGTTACCAGGAATACCGTTTGCATCTGTTAATGCTTTTAACATCTTTAATTGTTCATCCATTTAAATAAGCCTCCTTATAAACTCCTTTTTCATTATAACAGTTTCTTTCTAAAAATCCTTTGAAAACGCAAAAAAAGCCGAGTAATCTATTCAGCTTTTTTTGCAAAGATTATTACCATACAACGGATTGGACATTAAGCAAAGGTAAATTAAAAGCTGTTTTTTCTTTTGTATCAGCCTTTGCGAGTTTTGTTTTGTGTAACTCCGATGTGTCGATATCCATATTGATTACTAAACGATTGTTATCATCTGTTTTTAGTAATGCATCTACTGTTGGTGCGTAATCTTCTAATTGGTAAAAGTCTTCAATCGATGTACTTTCAATCCAACCGATGGATTCACCATTTTGATGGATATGATACCAAGAAATATTGGAATCTGTTACTTTAACTTCTTGATTAATAGAAACTTGACGGCCAAAATATTTGCTAGTGCTTAAGATGGGTTTCGCCCCTTTGGTGCCACCTGGAGCAGACCAAACATAGCAATTATCTTTGACAGCTACTTCCCCTGCAGCCTTAATTGCTTTGTCTGATACGCGTTCACTATAAACGGTATCATATTTATTTAAATTTGCTTTTTTGATGAGTTCGATTAATTTTGCTGCATACTCTGGATCAGATGAATAGCCTGTTTTGCCAAGTGCAATTGCTGCTTTTTCATAGTCATATTCTTTGATTAGTCCTCCGTATAAATGAGGGTTCCATGACGGACCATTGACAAATAAAAGTGCGTGGTCATTCATTGATTCATACCACCCAGGATACGCACGGAAAACAGCATCTGTTCCAACCCAAACAACGCCATTATGTTCTTTGGTCGGTAATTTAATAGAAGCTCCTTGATAGGAACCTTTAATTCCGAATAAGTTATTGCCGTCTTTTGCTAATTTACTTTCGCCCCAATTGGACTCTAGGATGGCTTGCGAAATCGTAATACTAGCTAAAATACCATGTTCTTTTTGCACTTTTTGAGCATGCGGCGCAATCTCATTAATAAACTTCTCTTGCTTGGAAGTCAGGCCGTCCTCTAGACCAGCAGCTTGGGAATGGATTGGTACTGCAAATAATGTAATTGTAATTCCAAGTCCAATTGTCACCAAATGCTTCTTTGCGAGTTGTAACATAATGATTTATTGCACATCCTTCTTTGAAATATCTTTCTGGCTTATCAAAACCAGAAACGTGTGTTCTTTAAAACAACCACTTCATTCTAACAAAACTTCTTTGTAATACACATTACTTTTACATTACTTATGTTACAAGTCTTCTTTAAGCCTAGTATGACGCTTCTTTTGAAAGTTAGCTATTATGAAAATAAAAAAGAAAAAGAGCATCTAAAGGACTTTTTGCCTATAAATAAGACAAGTCATTTTTGCTCTTTTTCGGTTATTTCTTATTTTTTATCAATTAATTCTTGTTTTACCCAACCTATAGGATCATTCTCTACAGAAATTTGGTACCAAACGCCGCTATCTGTTTTTGCTTCTCGTAATATCTTTAAATTTTCGCGTTTGTAATAGTTAATTTCCTCTACTTTTAACGCTCCAGCTAGTCCGTATGGTTTAGTCCAAATCGCACCAGAAACGTCTTTTTTCACTTTTCCATAGCCTGTTGATTTGGTATCGTATTGGATTTTATCACTAATACGATCATATAGTTCTAGGTCGTATCTTTCAATGATGCTGATTAATTTTTCTGCATAGTCTGGGTCTGTTGCATAGCCAGCTGATTGTAATTCTTGTGCTGCTTTTTTATAATCGTCTGCAGCGATGACGCCATTATACTTATCTTTATTCCAGGAGGTTCCTTTTAAAAATAGTTCCGCATGTGCGTCTAATGATTCATTCCAATCTTTGTATTTCCGAAAGTTTGCTTTAATTTCAATAAACTTTCCGTCCACAAATTCCTTCGTTGTCATAGTTACCATAGGCTGCGGCGCTTTCCCTTTTACTCCAAATAAATTATTTCCTTCTTGCGCCAAACCGCTTTGGCCCCAGTCAGATTCAAGGATGGCTTGTGCTAAAGTGATACTGGTTAAAATACCATGTTCTGCTTGAATTTCCTGTGCACGAGGAGAAAGTTTATTTAAAAAGTTTTGTTCTTTTGAATGGAATGCAGGATCCGGTTCTGGTGCGGTCATAATTAAATATTGTTGCCTAACTACCGATGCAATGACACCTACTAAAATAACTAGAAGTAAAATTCCCGCTATACCGAGTAGTCTTTTCTGTTTTTTCTTTTTGGATAATTTTCTATATTTCAGATGTCGTCACGCCTTTCTGTATACGAATCCCTTGATGGTACTAGAATACGTTACTTTCATTACAATTGCAATCCATCTAGGGGTCTATTTTAGTGAATTTAAGAAATCTTTAACATTTAAATGATTTAACAAAAACATTGATTTATAGCCAATGGTTCTACATATGACATTAATAATTCTTCGTTTTGTAACATTTGCCATCATTTAGTCATATAAAAATAAAATGATTGATGGAAAATATCATTTACTAAGAAAAAAAAGCGTTTTTCTTCTATATATAATAGTGAATTTATCAAAAAAAAGATTACGAATTAGTTTGCGTAATCTTTTTTTGTTTATATTAGATAGTTTTTCTTGTAACTAAATGATTTATTTTGCGAGTCAGATTGAAAAACATTTTACCATATAGTGTAACGAGAATAAGAAAGATAATGAAGATGAAAGTAGTAATCCCAATATTGTTTTCCATTTGAAATACAATTAGTAATTCAACGAATAAAAACAAACTTACGATTGCCCCAAAAATGGTCCAACGTTTGCGGATATTTTTGTAAAGTTGAATTAAGGAAGTCTCATCCGTAAAAATAGCTTCTTCTGTATCTCCAGGAGCTACGGCTTTGCGGAAATACATCCAATTGCCATTTAAGACTGGATAGCTGAAAACAATCTCCCAGCCAGCATCTTCGAAAAGTGTTTTGTAGGCTTCTTCGTCCCCTTCATTTTCTTTAAAATCAATCGCATAGCTGTATTTCGCAGGCTCCCCTTGTTCGAAATGGTATTTAAAAGATTTATATTTTTGAAAGAACCAACCATTTTGAGCCATTTCATTTAAATAAGCTTCTTCTTTTTCCATATTATCCACTGTAAAAAACTTAAAGACTTTTTTCTCCATTATTAGACCTCCCTCGAGTTTCTATACAATTCTTCGATGCGTGCTTTTTCTAATTGCAAAATCTCTGTGCCAATTTTAGTAATTTGATAGATTTTCCGATTACTCTCTTCTTGAATAATTTGGATTAAATTATCTTTGTTCATTTTGGATAAACTTCCGTAAATAGTCCCGGGTCCAAGCTTGATTCGATTAGCTGTCATCTTTGCGACGTTTTCGATAATCGCATAACCGTGTCTTGGTTTGACGAGCGAAAGTAATATGTAAAAAGCGGTTTCGGTCATTGGAAGATAGGCTTTCTGTAATCTTTCATTCATAATTATATCGCACCTCGATGTATTTGATACTCATAATATATCACGACTCGATATAATTTGCAATAGCCTTTTTTGTATTTCTTGAAATGCTGTTTTTTCGGTGATGACTAGCCATTTTGTTGCGGTTTGAGCCATTTTCTCAGCAATTAGTGGTTTTGTACGTTGGTCAAATAAATCGTCCCAATAAAACATTTTCTTTAACATTTTGAATCGAATTGGGTAATGTGCTGCTTCTAATCGTAGTAATTGTTTAATTTGGCGCTTAATAAGTTGGTAGCGAATTTGTTTTTTAGGTAAATCGAGAAAAATAATCACGTCCGCTTGGTTAATGCTTTCATTCACCCATGCTTCCAAATGAACCCCCTCAATAATCCAGTTTTCTTGGTGTAGAATCTTATTTAATACTGCTGTTTTTTCGATGTCGGTTCGCCTTACCTCTGTTTCTTCTCGTTTCCAAACAATGCGATTTGTTTCAAAATAATCGATTTGTTGCCACTCGGAAAGCTTTTTAGCTAACGTGGTTTTGCCACTTCCGACGGATCCGATAATACGAATTTTCATAAAAAAACCTCGCTTTAAATTAAATACTATCTTTTTACCCTGTTTTTATTTTATAATTATCTCATTGTGATAAAAGGGAGGGAAATTTTTGATTATATTATTTATTGTATCAGGTTTGTTAGCTGGGATGGTATTACCAGTTCAAACCGCCATCAATACACGACTTAGTACATATACGAAATCCCCATTTTTAGCTTCGTGGGTTTCTTTTATGGTAGGGACAACTGTTTTACTTATCGTTTGCTTATTTACACAAAAATCATGGCCAATATCTTCAGAAATGATTGCCTCAAATCCTTGGTATATTTGGGTTGGTGGTGGAACATTAGGCGTCATTTTCTTAACGGCCAATATTTTACTTTTACCTCGCCTTGGCTCAGCACTACTTGTGATGATTACGGTTTGTGGACAAATGATTATGGCGATTATTATTGATAATTTTGGTTTATTTCAAGTACCAATGCATGAGATTAATATTGAACGTCTTCTTGGCGTTATCTTAATGTTCGGCGGCATTTACTTGATGCAACGCTTTTAAAAGGAGGAGAAATCATGACAAAAAGATCATCCAAATCATTATTACTATTTATGGCAATGGGACTTGTTTCTGGACTACTTTCCCCGATTCAAACGTCGATTAATAGCCAACTTCGGCTAACTGTCGGATCTCCTTTTGTGGCATCATTTATTTCCTTTTTAGTTGGAACGACTTTGCTTACACTGGTTTGTTTAATCGTCGAGCGCCGTTTGACTTTCCAACTAAAAGGTGTCGGTCGAATTCCTTGGTGGGTTTTCACTGGCGGGGCGCTTGGGGTACTCTTCGTAACTTCTAATATTTTACTTTTACCTTTACTCGGTTCAGCAATGACGGTTGTTTTAGCGCTTTGTGGGCAAATGATTATTGCACTTATTATTGATCATTTTGGCTTTTTCGGGGTTATTCCCCATCCAATTAACCGCTACCGAATGATTGGTGTTTTGTTAATGCTCGTTGGTGTATTTTTAATTCAACATTTTTAAAAAAAGGAAAACCTCTCCGGCTGTAATGTCTGGAGAGGTTTTTTATTATTTCTTTTTATTGCGGAAAACGAGTTCGGAATTTTTATAGAAAATATCTGTTTCACCTGCGCGATAATTGACGACTCTGGCAACAGCAAAAAAGTAATCCGATAAACGGTTGACGTATTTTAACACTTCTTCGTTACTTGAAGCAATTTTTAACATACCGACGATTTCTCGTTCAGCTCTTCTTGTTACGGTTCTTGCCATATGCAGTAATGAGGCTGCTTGCGTTCCGCCTGGCAAGATAAATTTTTCGATTTCTGGTGGTTCATCGGCATAAATGTCAATTCGGTCTTCTAGCCATGCCACTGGTTCACTTGTTAGTTTATACGCACGTTTGCCTTCCTCTGTTGCAAGATCCCCTCCTGCATCAAATAATTGCTGTTGAATTTGTTCTAGTTCGGCTTGGATTTCTGGCTCAGCCCCAAGCGTCGTTATCGTGTAGCCAATCAGTGAGTTAAGTTCATCCAAAGTACCATATGCATCGATACGGATATTATCTTTACTTACTTTGCTTCCTCCGATAATTCTTGTCATTCCTTTATCGCCGGTTTTTGTGTAGATACGCATATTTTTTCTCCTTTCATGATTTTTTCTAGTTGGTCCATTTGAATATTTGCTTCTAAAAGGGCAGCTAGTTTATCGTATTCTTGTTCTTTATGTTCTCTCAGCTTGATGATTTCGTGCGGATAAATGGTTTTGTTTTTGCACATTAATAGTTCGTCAAATAGATTTCTTAAGAAAACATCGTTGTCGAAAATACCATGAATATATGTGCCGATGATATTTTTGTTAGCAGAAATAGCGCCATCTTGGTGGGTTTCTTCGTTTCCGTTCACCGCTTTAATTTCACAAAATGGACTAGTGCTCTCGCCGCGCTTCGTCTCACCCATATGGATTTCGTACCCTTCAACGGCTTCACCAGAATGCGTCACGCCTGTAATTTGAGTAGTGCGTTTTTGATTGAGAAAAATGGTCTCGGTATCTAGCAAACCAAGTCCGGCTATTTCTAGTTGTTTACTTTCCACTTGATTCGGATCGAGCATTTTTTGACCGAGCATTTGATAACCACCGCAAACCCCGATGACTTTTCCGGCATTTTCTGCAAAATTTTGAATAGCTTTTTTCAGCCCTGATTCTTCGAGAAATGCCATGTCTGCTAGCGTATTTTTACTGCCTGGAATGATGACTAAATCAGGTTTTCCAAAATCAGCTAGATTTCGTATGTAGCGCAAACTTATTTCCGGTTGGATTTCCAAACTATGAAAGTCTGTAAAGTTCGAAATACGTGGTAAACAAATAATCGCGATATCAAGCAGTGCATTACTATCTGGCACGTAGTTTTTCCCACTTAGAGAAACACTGTCCTCTTCTTCCAGTTGCAAATTGTCATAGGGAATCACACCGATAACCGGGACGTTTGTGAGTTCCTCAATCATATCAATTCCGGGTTGTAAAAGAGCTACATCACCGCGGAATTTATTAATAATAACGCCTTTAATCCGAGCACGCTCTTCTTCTTTTAACAGCATAATCGTGCCATAAATGGAAGCAAAAACGCCACCTTTGTCAATATCAGCAACTAAGACAACTGGGGCATCGACCATTTTTGCCATACCCATATTCACGATATCGCGATCATTTAAGTTGATTTCTGCTGGACTGCCGGCACCTTCTAATACAATAATATCATTTTCATCGGCTAAACTCTGGTAAACTGCCTGGATTTTCGGGATAAGGGTTTGTTTAAAATCGTGGTACGTTACGGCATCCATATTATCTAAAATTGCGCCCATAAAAATCACTTGCGACTGTCTGTCATTGGTCGGTTTAAGTAACACGGGATTCATCCGGACATCCGGAAAAACACCAGCTGCTTCTGCTTGAAAAACTTGCGCGCGTCCCATTTCATCTCCGGTTGCTGTTATAAAAGAATTGAGAGACATATTTTGTGATTTGAACGGAACGACTCGCTCGCCTTTATTTTTGAACAGGCGGCAAAGTCCTGCAACCAGTACACTTTTCCCAGCATCAGAAGCGGTACCTTGAATCATTATTTGCTTTACCATTAATTAGTCACCCTCCCCGTATGCACGAAAAAATCGGCTTCTTTTTTGAACAGTGGATAGCCAGCTTGTTGATGTAATTTGATAAGCCAAGGTTGTACTAATCCCGCTAGTTCTATATTACTTTTCTCTAAGAAAACGCTGCTCGTTTCCCCGTCTGTCAAAACGCTTCCGTCCTTCAACATATAGACATAATCACAAATTTCATAAATTAAATCGATATCATGACTGGAAATAAGTATTTTCTTTCCTTGGCTTGCAAGGCGTTCGATGATTTCCATCATGATTTTTTTGCCAATCGGATCAAGACCAGCAGTTGGTTCATCTAAAAGTAACCAGTCTGTATCAAGAACAAGGGCACCGGCAATTGCGACACGTTTTTTTTGACCGTAGCTTAAATACTGGACTGGTTTATGCTGAAAATCCTTTGCCCCAACAATGTCTAACACTTTCGTCACTCGCGCCTCCACTTCACTTTCACTCACACCTAAGTTTCTAAGTGCAAAAGCAACATCATCACGAACATTCGAATAAAAAATTTGCTGGTCAGGATCTTGGAAAACGATACTCACTTTTTTTCGCAAAGCAAATAATGCTTTTTTCGTATACGTAAGTGGTTTTCCTTCAAAATAAACGGTGCCATCGCTCGGTTTGTTAATTCCAAGTAACTGCATAAAAAGCGTCGATTTACCAGAGCCATTCGCACCAATAAGTCCGATAATATTGCCTTTTTCTAAATCGATTGAAACATCCGTTAAGGCTTGTTTGCCATCTTCGTATTGGAATGAAATATGTTCTGTTTTAAGCAAATTGGCTTCCTCCTAGATATGAAATTCTCCTTGATATAGCTTCACATCAAGTGTTATAACCATTTCATTATATCTTTTCATAACACGATTAAATAAAGTATTTACGAGCATTCCAAATGAACGATAACTATTTTTTATGCCGTGATAACCAAAACGAAGGCTCTGCGCTTTTCGAATTGCCGCCGCTTCCTCTAAGAAAATAAAGATAAAACGGTAAATTAAAATGGTCAGTTCAATCAGTACTTTTGGAATAAAAATTCGCTTCATCACTTTTGTTAATTGTACCACGGGAACGGTCAAGACGAAAAAGTAGGTTGCTGCTAAGCAAGCGATACTCCGGAAAAAGACTTGTGTTGCCGTTGTAATAGTCACGTCCGATACACCAAGATACAAACTCCCAATAGAAATCGAAGCGAGAAAACTGCTTGGATCTTTAGAAATCGAAATGAGAATTGAAAGTAAACTAAAAAGTAAAAATGAAAATGGTAAAAGGAGCCATTTCAAATATTGTTTAAAGTGAATTTTAACGACATAGAGCGTCAGTGGTACCATGCAGAAGAACAGTATAGCTTGGACTAGCACGGGACCAGTTAACGCGAGTATTAGAATTGCGACATAAAATAATGCTTTTAATGACGGAGAAAAAGCTATCCACCGGTTTTGATAAGCATATTTATCAATGGTTAACATCGTTCTCAGCTTTCCGCTTGCCACGACTTACACCAATGACATACGCGATAATTCCTGTTCCAATACAGCCTTGAAGCGTAAATAACAAGCTTTCAATTTCGCCACTTTTTGGTTCATAAAGAGGTTCAAACCATGGTTCATAGCTTGGATCGATTTTGGTGATTTCTGCTTCTGCTTCACCGTCTGAACCGCCGTATTCCCCCGTTTTATTGAAGAAGAATGGACTAACCATTAACAATACAACTAATAGAATTAAAATGACATTGATATTTATTTTTTTCATCGTAATTGTGCCACCTTTTCTGGTAAATTTTTGCTAATAAGATTGTACATGACTACCGTTAGCAATCCTTCTGCAATCGCAATTGGAACTTGTGTCACACAGAAAATCGCCATGAATTTCAGAATGGATGCCATCATGCCGGATGCAGGATCTGGGAAAACGACTCCGAGCTGGACGCTGGTGGTTAAGTAGGTTGCTAAGTCAGCTGTCATCGCACATAAGAAAATCGATACACTTTTATTACAGTTTAATTTACGAGCAAGTTTGTATACAACAAAACCAACCATTGGACCAATAACAGCCATCGACATTGCGTTCGCGCCAAGTGTTGTAATACCGCCGTGTGCAAGTAGTAGCGCTTGGAAAAGCAAGACAATCACGCCAAGTACACTAACAACGAGCGGTCCGAACATAACTGTTGCAAGTCCAACACCAGTCGGATGAGAACAAGATCCTGTAACGGACGGAATTTTAAGCGCTGAAAGAACGAAGATAAAAGCTGCGCATAGTGCCAATAGTAATTTGTTATTTTTGTCTAGAGCAATTAATTTACGAATACGAATCAAACCAAGTACAAGGAATGGGATAAATACAATGAACCAAAAGACAGCCCATTTAACTGGTAAAAAGCCCTCCATAATATGCATCGCGTGTGCGGATTCTGGGTTCGTTAAAGTAAAATAAATAACACCGATTAAAACAAATGGTAGAAACTTCCATAATTTTTTCATTTATATTGCTCCCTTCTTTTTTTCACGATCATCGTGGTAAAGTATGACATTTTTTCTTCTGGATTTATCTCACTCATGCCGTAAGTGATTTTTTCAGTCGCCATAGAAACATCGCTTACTACTACTGCTGCATCAAGTAAATTGAGCTTTTTTAGTAATGTCGTAAGAAGCGGTAAATTACTTGCTGCTTTCATTAAGACAACGGTATCAAATAGAGTGAGTGCTTGTTCGATTTTTTCAGCACCTGCTGTTACAGGGATGACAGCGAAACTTTCCTCGTCCATTACAAGTGGTAATTCAATCTTGGAGGCGATATTGGAAAAGGACGAAATACCTGCGAGTGTCACTGTTTCAATCTCTCCTTTTAATAATTCGAGTAAATAGCTATAAGTACTGTAAACCATTGGGTCGCCGAGTGTGATGAAACCAACATCATGTCCATTTTGAACATCTGCTTTGATTTCTTCGGCGATTTCTTTCCATGCAAGCATTTTTTCTTCTTTGTTGTAACTCATTGGGAAATGGCGTTCTTTAATGATTAATGTATCTTTTAAATAAGGGCTGACAATTTTCTTAGCTAAACTTTCGCCGCCTTTTTTGGGTTGTGGCGTGTAGAGAATTGCTAAATTTCCGAGTCTTTCTGCTGCTTCCATCGTGACTAACTTGCTATCTCCAGGACCTGTACCGATGCCGTAAAATTTAGCCACGTGCTTTCACCCTTTCTATTGCCGTGTGGATATGATCGATAAATTGGGCTTGAATAAGTGGATTTTCGCCTAAACCTTGCAAATGACATTCGGTTTGAATGCCGGCTTGTTCCAGTGTGCTTTTCCAAGAATCCTCGTCATCAGAAGCCATATCATTCGTAGCGTGATCACCTGCTACAAGCATAAACGGCATTAGGTGCGCTTTTTTTATATTTGCTTGTTGTAATCGTTCAATTACTTGGTCAAGACCAGGATAACTTTCTACTGCACAAAGATAAATTGGTTCGTTTAATAACATATGATCAAGGCACGCATAAGCACTGAAAGCATGATGTTTCGAACCATGTCCCATGAGAATTAGCGCTTCTTGTTCTTTTAAAGGTGGCATTTGGTGGCGAATGGCTTCGATTGCTTTTTCGTAATCTTCCATCGAATCAAGTAACGGTTGGCTGACAATAATGGAATCGAAATCCGGCTTGAATTTTTCCACCTGTGCAGTGATTTTTTCAAATTCACCACCGCTAATAATATGTAGCGACTGAATAATGACTTCTTTGTAGCCTAATTCTTTTAGTTGGTTTAATGCTTGGCTTGGTGTGTTAATATGCATATTGTCACGCGTTTTTAGTTTTTTGATGATTTTATTGGATGTGAATGCACGAAACACGTTATAATCTGGAAATTCTTGGGCCACTTTTTTTTCACAGGCTTCAATTGTTTTTGCTCTTGTTTCTGGATAACTTGTGCCAAAACTAACGACTAAAATCGCTTTTTTCATTGTGGTACTCCTTCTAATTTTGTTTTTTGGATTAGTTCGATTAAGCTCTCTGGCGTGGCGCTTTCGGCTTCGATAAAATTGTTGATACCGAATGATGCTAACGTTGCGCTCGTGAACCTTCCAATGGAAAGAATTGTTTTCGTTTGTAAAATGGCTTTTTCTTCGGTTGTTAGTACGTCGAGTAAATTTTGAACGGAACGCGAACTGGAGAAACAAACTTGTTCAAAGCTTTCGAGGTCAAATGGGCGTTCTGTCACAGGTCGCATATCATATAATGGCATCATGTCTATCGCTTCCACTTCCGCTAAAATTGCGTTAACTTCCGCCGTATCAACTATGCTTCCGATAATTAAGTTGCTCTCATTTTTCTGTAACCGTGGTAAATGCTCCAAAATTAATTCCGTGCTCCGTCTTTTAATGAAACTATCTGGAATAATTCCTTTTTCACTAAAAGCTTCTTTCGTTTGCTTGCCAATAGCGGTAAGATGGGTATTTTTTAGAGAACGAATATCTAAATCAAGCTTGGTTAAATAGTCGAAAAACCGTTCTACCGCTTCTTTGGATGTGAAAAGAAGTTCGTTTATTTCGATTAGCGCTTCCTTTGTTTTCGTTGGCGCAACATCTACTACTTGAATATTTGGATACATTGTTACTTCTCCGCCCAAATCGCGAATTTGTTCCGCGAGCATACTTTTTCCGGCTCGTGCTCTTGGAAGTAATACTTTTGTATGGAAAAGAGGCATCTCTTCAAAGAAATTAAGTTGCGGTCGTAAGCTCACCACATCTCCAACCACGATGAGTGCCGGCGAAGAAATACCAGACTCTGCCACTTTTTGTTCGATGTTTTGTAAGTTCCCGGTAACTGTTAATTGTTTGCCGCGAGATGCCCATTGCACAATCGCAACACCTGTTTCGGATTTCCGACCATTTTCTAGTAAGTTCGCACAAATATTAGGCAAATTAGTCATTCCCATCAGGAAAACGAGCGTACCTTCCAGTCTAGCAAGTGCCTCCCAATCGAGTGGATCACGTCCTTTTTTCAAATGTCCGGTAATCACATGAAAACTCGAAGCAAAATCACGATGTGTGACTGGAATTCCAGCGTAGGCAAGCCCACCAATCGCGGATGTGATTCCAGGAATAACTTCAAATGGAATACCCACTTTATAGAGTGTCTCTCCTTCTTCCCCGCCGCGACCAAACACATAAGGGTCTCCTGCTTTTAGACGAACAACCAGCTCATTTGTCGCAGCCTCTCTAACAAGAATTTGTTCGATTTCCTCTTGGGGAATTGGGTGATGAAGTGGTTCTTTTCCAACATAAATTAGTTTACAACTAGCTTTTCGTTCTTGGAGCATCGCTGGTTCAACGAGACGATCGTATACAATAACATCTGCCTTTTGTAGTGCCGCTAAACCTTTCACGGTTAGCAGTTGTGCATCTCCAGGACCTGCACCAATTAACATGACTTTTCCCATTAGTAGACCTCCAATTGAGTTAAAATTTCAGGTAGTTCGTTTAAATGATTTATTTCGATTGGATAATTTAATTTTTTGCGACGAATCACAATAACTGGAATATTTAATTCTACGGCAGCTGCAAGTTTTTCTTGAAAACCACCTTGTTTGCCACTCTCTTTAGTGATTAATACATCTGCCCCAGTCATTTCTAGTTGTGTTCGATTCGCTTCTTTGGTGAACGGTCCTTTCATGCCAATAATTTGGTCGGCAACGAGGCCTAGTTCTTCGGCTGAACGAATTACATCAGACACTGGTAAAATACGAGCGATGATATGTCGCCTTTTTAAACCAGCTACGAATTCTGGTAAATTTTTACTACCAGTTGTAAGAAAGATTCGTTTCCCAAGTTTCCTTGCAACTGCACAAGCTTCCTCAATATCTGCTACCAAATAAGTATTAGCTGTTTGTTCACTAGTGCGTTCAAAACGAATATAAGGAATGTCCGCTTCTTTGCATGCTTCCATCGCTGTTTCAGACACGATGATCGCAAACGGATGAGTTGCATCTATAACGAGGTGAACCTTTTCAGTGTGCCATTTTAGGAGCATTTCTTCTTTCGATAATCTGCCACAAAATACGTTTTTGGCATGTTGTTTCGCCAAAGTTTCTCCGTAATCGGTTGCGACAGAGAGGATAAAGGGTTGCTTTTTTTCCGTTAGCCAGTCGCTAATCGCCAAGCTATCCGAAGTTCCTCCTAGCACAAAAATCATAGTGTGTAACCTCGTGGTGTGATCATTTTGCCATTTTTCACATAGGTTTCTTTGTTTCCTACAATCACCATCGTTGTCATATCCACTAGCTCATAATCAATATCTCGTATCGTTGTAATGATTTTCCGCTCTTCTTTTCGACCAACATCTTTAACAATGCCAACAACGGTGTCCTCTGATTTATGCTCCATCATCTTTTGAAAAGCATTTGCCAAATGATTGGCTCGACCTTTACTTCTTGGATTGTAAAAACAGACAACAAAATCGGCCATCGCAGCATGAAGCAAGCGTTTTTCGATTACTTCCCACGGTGTCATTAAATCACTTAAACTAATATGACAAAAATCGTGCATGATTGGCGCACCGAGAACAGCAGCAGCTCCAATACTTGCGGTAATTCCTGGAATCACTTTGACTTCTAAATCTGGGTTGCTTTTTTCTGCGAGTTCTAAAACTAGACCAGCCATACCGTAAATTCCTGCATCCCCACTTGAAACAACGGCTACTTTTTTGCCTGTTAGTGCGATGTCAACGGCTTCTTGGCAACGATCGATTTCGCGACGCATGCCAGTTTTTACTACTTCTTTATCTTTGATTAGCTCTTTGATTAGTTTGATATACGTTACGTAACCAACAATCACCTCCGCATCTTCTATTGCTTGCAGTGCTTCACCTGTCATTAATCGTTTATCTCCTGGGCCAATTCCGATTACATAAATCATTTTGCCACCTCACTATTTATAGTTAATTTCCCTGCTGCGAAAGTCACGCCATTTTCAGCAAATCGGCTTGTAACAACGTTTCCGTGACTACCAATATCTGCTGAGGATAGGGCGACATTCCCTACTTGAACAGTTTTTTGAACAAAAGCGGATGTTGGATATTTTCCAGCAACTGTTTGTAATTCTTCTGCTGGATGGACTATAAATGGAACACCCCATTTCTCCGCTAAATGAAGAATTGCAGGTTCTTCCGCTTTTAAAGTAATGCTATGAATCTCACGGAATGCCCGCGGATGTATGTTTTCTTGTTCACAAAAATGTGTAAATGCTGCATCTATCGTTTCCACTGAAATACCTTTTCTACAACCGACCCCAAGGATAAATTGCTTAGGTACCAGCTGGATGCGTTCATGTGTCACCACCGGTAGTTTATATTTAGTTGAAATGTAAATTTGCGGGCTAACTTCTTCTGTGGTAAAACCGCGCGTATCTACTTCTAGTGACTCATCGATGTATAAACCAACTTCTTTTCCAGCTGCTAGTAAACCATTGATGCGTTTCGTTGTTGCTTTAAAATCAGGTAGATAACCATTTAGTTCTTTGGCAATGTTATCAATGGCAGCTACATTCGCGCGGTCTGTTGCAGTTGTAATTACTGCCACACCACCTGTTATGGTAGCAATCTGTTCGGTTAGTTCATTTGCTCCACCAACATGTCCTGAAAGCAAACTGATAATAAATTTCCCCTGTTCATCCATGACAAGTACTGCTGGATCTAACAACTTATCTTCTATCACTGGAGCAAGTGTCCGAACCGCAATTCCAGTCGCCATAATACAAATCAACGCTTGATATTTTGTGAAAATTTCGCGCATCGCTGTTCCAAAATCTGGCGCTAAAGAATTCGTTTCCTCATTGCAATGCTTTTCTGGTACAAAAATCGTAGCTACTACCGTTTTTGTTAACGTTATTGCTAAATCGCGACCACGTTCCGTGACTGCAATAATCGCCAGTTTATCTGTATTCATGCTTAAAATCCTTGTCGTATAGCTTAGAATAATAAAACTCTTCTCCAAGGAAATCACCGACCATAATAAGCGCCGTTTTCGTAATTCCAGCTTCTGTCACTTTTTCTGCGATATCTTCTAACGTGCCTGTTACTTTCTTTTCTTCCACCCAAGTCGCTTTGTAAATGACTGCTGCCGGGGTTTCAGGTTTATAACCGCCTTTGATTAATTCTGAAACGACTTTTCTAATACCTTGAACAGACAAGAAAATAACCATCGAGGTTTGGTGAGCCGCGTAGGAACGGAGTGATTCGCGCGATGGCACTGGCGTTCTACCAGCCATTCGAGTAATAATCACACTTTGACTTACTTCAGGAACCGTATACTCCACCCCAAAACTGCTCGCAGCACCGAGGAATGAACTCACACCCGGCGTACAAGTGAAGGGAATTGAACGTTTTTTCATTTCCTCGACTTGTTCACGAATCGAACCATAAATAGAAAAGTCTCCGGTTTGCAAACGAACCACTTCTTTCCCAGCAGTCACACCCGCTTCCATGCAGTCGATGATTTCGATTAAATTCATACTTGCACTATTATGGATTTCGCAGTCTGGTTTACAATAGTCTAGCAACTCCGGATTTACGAGAGACCCTGCATAAATAACGACATCCGCCTCTTTTAATAATTGATATCCTTTTAATGTAATTAACTCTTTATCTCCTGGTCCTGCTCCGACGAAATGTACTTCTGCCATTTTCTTCACTCCTCTAGTTTTTTGCAGCCGATAATCACGGTTGGGTTTTGTGGTTCAAAATAATGACCCGCTCCAAGTTTATGCCAACTCGAAACTTGGATTTGTTTCATCGTTAATTCGCTCACTGTTAATTTTTCCAAATGGTTCATTGCAGTTAACGCATTTTCAAGCAAAATGAAATTAAGTACCAAACTGCCTCCCGGGTTCAAATATGCCAACGACCAGTCGATAATATCGGTTAAATTGCCACCACTTCCACCAATAAAAATAGCATCAAATGTTTCCTTTTCAGGCAATTCAATTGGTGCGTATGCTTGGGTAACTGCTACATTTTCTAAGCCAAACTTCACTTGATTTTGTTTAATTAAATCCACTGCATCTGGGTTTCGTTCAATCGCAGTAACTTGGATTTTCGGGAAATTACAAGCAACTTGAAGACCAACGCTCCCAGTCCCCGCACCAACATCCAACAATTTTTTTGACGCCTCATTTAAGTTAAGTAAATCAATACTTGCCGCTCGCACTTCTGCTTTTGTCATCGGTACTTTACCACGAATAAAAACCTCATCCTTCATCTACAATCACCACTACATTCATATCGTATTTTTTTGCTACTTGTTCTGGTTTCAACTTATGAATTCGTTCCTCTTTTGAACTCAAATTTTCTCCAATAAATAGGATTTTTTTTAAGCCACGTTGTAAAATTTCAGCAGCGATTTCATACGGACCAATGATTGTATCTGTTACCATCGCAACTTTTTCATGTTGTAACAAGAAGTCGAAGTTTGGCTTTTTACCGTGGCTGCTCGTAATAAAACAATCATTCATCGGTAATTGAATTCGATGAAACATCATTTGAATCGCACTAATTCCAGGAACAATCCGGATATCTTCTGAAAAATTTGCTAGCGCCCAGTTGCCAATTCCATATAATAATGGATCACCGGAAGCTAAAATAACCACGTTTTTATTTTGATGCCGAATGTTTTTCAAATCTGCTAGTTTTTTTGGTAAAAGCATTGGGATAGCATCAGTCAATTTTGCGATTTCTTGAAGTTGTCTAGTTGACCCGTAAACTATATCGGCTGAGTTTAATGCTTGTCTTGCTTCATTTATTAGTAATTTTGTATCTCCCGGTCCAATCCCAACTACTGTAATCATCGCCATTCCTCCCGGAGCACATCGATATCTTTCGTTGCCGCAAGTAACCCGCGTTCGGTCGAAAAAGTGACTACATCGACTTCCACACTCGGTTTCGTGAATTTCAAAAAGCGTTCTGATCTTGCTTTGATTTTTTGCACAATGACGTCATATACTTGGGTAAAGCCAGCTTCTTCAATTAATTCGCCTGCTGCCTCTGTCGTATTGCACTTCTCCACTGCTTGTAAAAGCGATAACGGTGCGCCGAGCAAAGCTAAATTGGCAACTAAAATTTCTGCCCGCGCATCTGCATCTTTACTGTACGTCGTAAAAATCCCTGCTGAAACCTTCACCAATTTGCCAAAATGGCCAACCATTAGCACTTTTTTGAAAGCTAGACGCTGTGTTTCTTTTAACATATAACCAACGAAATTACTCATGGAAACGATATTTTTACTTGAAAAGCCGAGCGTATTTTGGACAAAGTCATCCCCGTAATTACCAGGAACAAGAATAATTTGGTCAAGTCCTTGATTACGCTTCATTTCTAGTTCCATTGATAATGATTTTTTCCATCCCTCATCCGACATGGGCGTAACAATACCCGTCGTTCCTAAAATAGAAATTCCGCCAATAATACCTAAGTTACTATTCATGGTTCGTTTCGCGCGCTCTTCTCCTTCTGGTGCATAGACTAAAATCTTTGCACCACGATTTTCGCCAAGTGATTCGCGCACGGTTGCTAAAATGTTTTTCCGTGGTGCCGGATTAATCGCCGCTTCTCCCACTGCCACAGAAATGCCTTTTTGCGTAGCGCGACCAATGCCAATGCCACCATCTAATACAACTTCCGCGTTATCAGTTAAATCAACATCCACAAAAATCCACATTCCGTGTGTCGCATCAATATCATCGCCACCATCTTTTTGAACCGCTGCTGTAGCTTGGTTTTTTGAAAACTTTTGATACGCCACGGGGATTTCCAGAATCGTTCCACCGGTGGTTGTGACTTGAACCGAGCTCACTTCTTCTTGCGTTAGAATCATTTCCACACAAGCTTTAGCCGCAGCCGTCGCACACGTACCAGTCGTATAGCCTTTACGGTATTTTTTACCGTTATAATAAATAAAATCTTCCATTACTCATCGCCTTCTTTACATCGTAATCAAGATTGCATTAATGATTGCTGCAGCAAGATTACTACCACCTTTTCTACCACGTGCGACAATAGCCGGGATGTCAGTTTCTAGAATCTCCTCTTTACATTCAGCCGCTCCGACAAAACCAACTGGTACTACCACAACCGCATCCGCTTGCAATTGCCCACTTTCTGTCATCTCGATAATTTTATACACTGCAGTTGGGGCATTTCCGAGGACAAATAGTTTCGGTCCATCTTTTAAAGAAGCGAGTTTAATTCCAGCCATAGAGCGTGTAATCCCATGCTGTTTGGCAATCTCCATTGTCTCTGGATCACTCACATAACAATGATATTTACACCCCAGTTCATCTAAAAGCCGTTTATTAATTCCACTAAGTGCCATATTCGTATCCGTGAAAATAGTTCCTTTATTTTGAAGAACATGAATGATTTTCGCGATGGCATCTTGTTGAAAAACGAGGCTATCTAAGTAATCAAAGTCTGCCGTCGTATGTATTGCACGCTTGATAATCGCTTCCTCTAACTTGTTTTGAAATGTATAATCTGGGCGAATATCATCAATAATTTGTTGAATAATTTCAAAGCTTTTCTCTTCAATTTTTGCTGGATTCTTAATGTAGTTCATCTTTCCACTCCTTTAAAATAATAGTAGATAAATACTTGCAAAAATGATAAAAGCGACCGTTGAAGCCGTGTATAGCAAATGAATCGTTTGGCTAATTTCTTTTTCTGAAACTGGTTTAGTTCCACTTCCAATGGTTGGTTTAACAACTGTTTCGCCGAAGTACTCATGCGTCCCACCAAGTGTGATTCCAAGCGCACCTGCTACTGCACCTTCTGGATAAGCACAATTTGGACTCGTATGATTTTTCCGATCCCGAAGCCCGATTTGCCAAGAAGCACGCCCGTCATACCTTAAAATAAAACTCGCAATGACAAGGAAAAACCAAGCTAATCTCGCTGGGATAAAATTGGCAACATCATCCATTTTCGCGGAAACAAAACCAATTGCTCGGTATTTTTCGTTTTTATAACCGACCATTGAATCCAGGGTATTGACCGCCTTATACATCAAAGCAAGTACCGGCCCACCAATAAATAAGTAAAAAAGTGGTGCGACAACCCCATCCGCTGTATTTTCCGCCACGGTTTCTATCGTTGCTTTACTAATTTCTTCTGCGGTTAACTTGTCAGTATCACGACCAACGATCATTCCCACTTGCACTCTTGCAGCTGCCAAATCATCGTTCGCCAATGTCCGCTGAATTTTCCGAGCCTCTTTCGCAAGGCAAGTCATCGCAAGCGTCGTATAGCCTAAGTAAACAAAAATAGTTACGTAAAGCCAATAAGCAATCTTGGCACTAAGAAATAGAATGAACCAGGATACAACTCCGGTTATACCAACCGTGAGAACAAAGAGCACTCCCCCGGCAAAATACAGTGATTTACCATGAAAAATTTTTCGTAAAATTATAGTCAACCACTTAATCAAGTTGCCGATTGCTTTGATAGGATGCGGCCAGCTATATGGGTCCCCTAATAAGCAATCTAAAATGAATGATGACGTATAAAATAACAATATCATCGCTCTATCGCTCCAAACATATGCGTTATCATGGTAAGATTTTGATAAAAATGGATATGCAAGTAACTAGCGAACGTATTACCTTTTTGATAACCACCGTGCCATTCTTTGACAATTTCGCCATCCCGCTTTTTCGTCAATTTCATACATGTTGGTTCTGTCGTTTCAAAAACAGAATGATGAAATTCATGGCCGCGTATAGCTGTTCCTTTTTTACCAAGAAGTGTGTCTTCTAAAGGTTCCGCGATACAGTAGCCAAACTTCCGAAGCCGCGTCGTCATCTTACTAACGCCATCAAAAACCCCTACCATTTCATAAGGTTCATCTGCCATTTCTAAGCTCGAACCAAGATACATCAATCCGCCACACTCGGCATAGATTGGCTTGCCTTTTTTATGCGCCGCCAAAATCGATTCGCGCATTGACTTATTCTTCGCTAGCTGTTCCGCAAAAACCTCCGGAAATCCACCACCAATATAAATAAAATCAGCATCCGGAACTTCCTTTTCTTCTAACGGGCTAAATGGAATCAGTGTGGCTCCAGTTGAGCGAATAAAATCCAAGTTGTCTTGATAGTAAAAATGAAATGCAGCGTCCAGCGCATAAGCAACGCGTATTCCCGAAAAGTCCGGTACTTGTATTTCTGGTGGACGTACGGTCAATTTCGCACCAGTCTTACTAATCGCTAACAACCTATCTAAATCAACATATTCCGTAATCAAATCACCAAGTAACTCCCATTTCGTTTCTAATTCCGTCATTTCCTCTTTTGGCACTAATCCGAGATGACGTTCTGGAAGTGCCACCGCCGCATTTTTCGGCAAATATCCTAAAACAGGCACATCCGTATAGCGTTCAATCGCCCCTTTTATCAATGAAAAATGGTTTTCTGAAGCAACCCGATTAATAATCACCCCAGCAATGGTTAATTCCGGATCAAAACGATTAAATCCATCCACAATTGCCGCCGCAGAAGTGGATATCGCTTTACCATCCACGACTAAAATTACAGGCGTTTTCGTGCATTTAGCAATAAAAGATGTACTCGAATTATCACGATCAATACCAAGCCCATCAAACAGCCCCATTACACCTTCAATCACCGAAATATCAGCTGATTGCCCGTGTTTTTCAAAAAGAGCAGCAAGCATAGCATCATCATCAATCAGAAAACTGTCTAAATTAATGGATGCAACGCCTGTTATCGCTTGATGATAATTTGTATCAATATAATCTGGACCTACTTTAAATGGTTGAACGCGCAAGCCTCTTTTTTTAAGTGCATGCATAATGCCAAGCGTGACAGTCGTTTTACCAGCCCCACTTGATGCAGCTGCAATTAAGATTTTATTCATCTTTTTTCACCTTTCATTTTAGCCATAAAAAAAGACGCCAAACAGAACTTTGGCGTCTTTTTGAGATTTACACAAATAAGCTATTTCCTTGTACCACAAAGAAACTTCCCCATCGTGAAAATCTACTTAATCAAGACAACTCGCTCCCTTAGAAGTTGTTTTTGGATATCGAATATAAAAGCGGTCTCCTGACTTAACATCATCCTACTCACCAGTCTTCCCGGAATCGCTTCCAGTGACATATGTTTGGTTTTCGTCCGTATTACAGTAGCTAGGGCCTGTAGAGGATTTTCACCTCTTTCCCGGATTAATATATTCACCTATTTAGTTGTTTAGTACCCGGCAATTCGTCTTTTCCAGCGTTCTGGCAATACTTGGTAAACAATCTCTGCAACAAAAATGTTACAAATCGAACCAATTGCGAGCACTGGGAATAAAACAAACACCGCTTGATGCATTAATGGATAAAGTGCAAGTAATGATAATGGACAATTAAAAACAAAAGCAACTACACTAGATACACTAATGGTAAGTAATTGATTTTTTTCAGCTAGTTTTTGGCGCGTATACCCGTAAGCTATCATCGTTACGCCCATCATTCCAGCGACGATCAAATGAATTGGTAGTGTGAGCGGAAAACCCGCCAGTAATGCTGATGTTAAATGACCGAAAATCCCAAGCACTGCGCCGTACATCGGACCAAGCAGCAATGTTCCAATAAAAGCTGGAGCTGCGTCAAATGCAACAGAACCCATTAATTTTATGTTCGCGCCAATTACACACATCGCAATCAACATCGCACATAAGACTAATTTTTGAATTTTCAATTGAAAAGATCACCCTCTCATGAAAGCGTTATTTCCATTTCATTATATCCCTGTTAAACCACTGGTACAAGGTCACTTAGAGCACTGAAAACAAAATAGTGCAAGCTTTTAAAATCCCTTTTTTTCTGTTTTATATGGCAAAAATAGCCACCAGTGTGAACTTTTTCTCAATTTCTATTTTCGAGATAAAAAAAATGACAATATTTTGTTATAAAAAAGAATTTATTGTTCTATTTAAAATGCAGGATTAAACGTTATTTAAAGCGATTTTATGGTATAATTAATGCAAGTAGAAAAGGAGGAGGAATTGCATTTGGAAAAAGAAAAAGTAATCAATATTCAACCACTTATGACGAATCAAGTTGAAAATCAATTTACACAACAAATTCAGGAAGAATTTCATAAAAAAAATCCAGATCACTCCGCCCTACTTCATTCTCTTGAAACAGTTGAAGTGCTAGATGTTCTAAGCGATTATTACTCTGCACATGAAAAACAAAAACAACCTAAAAAAGAAACTACGAGTGCCAACAAAACTGGCGGAGAGCATAAAGAAATCAAACAAGCGATTCGTTACATTAAAAAAAATATTCATCGCTCCATCACATTAGAAGAAGTTGCTAATTACGTCTATCTAAGCCCCTTTTATTTAAGTAAATTATTTAAAAACGAATTAAATATCAATTTTATCAATTACGTTAACGAACAAAAAATGCTCTATGCGAAAGAACAACTAGCAAAAAGCGATTGGGCAGTTCATACGATTGCGAAGAACTTGGGTTTTTCAAGAGCCAGCTACTTTTGCAAAGTCTTTAAAAAAGAATTCGATATGACACCAAAGGAATATCGCGACTCCTTAAAATAAAAAACGATTTCAGCCTAAGCCGAAATCGTTTTTTTTATTATTATTGCGACTGCCAATCAGCCGGATAAGTAACATAAATAAATCTTGCTTCACCAGTTACGGAAAACTTGATTTGGCTACCTTTAGGAATGAAAATAATTTCTCCTGGACCTGCGGAAACAGTTCTGCCATCAATAACAACATCTAGTCTGCCTTCGATAACGTAATCTACTTCATCATAATCCAAGAACCAATCGAATGTTGTATCTTTCATTTCCATTAGACCAAAACCTAGACGTTGACTTTCTTCTAGCGTTACTAAGTCTTTTGTATAAACAACATCGCCTGACTTTCCTGTATCTAATCGATCTTCTTCTGAAACTTTCACTACAGGAAGTTTAATCGAAAGAATACCACTTGGATCAACGTGTTTGGAACTTTGGCCCATTTTTTCTAAAACAACTTGTTTGACCAATTGTTCGATTAATTCTTTACTAATATCAGCCATTATCTTTCACCGCCGTTTGTTCTTTTGTTTTATTTTTTTTCATCATTCGGTTAGCCATGTAGATACCAACACCAACAGCAGTTACCCCTCCGACTAATTTCCCAACAATCATGGGGAAAATCATATCTTTAGCAACACCAGCCGTAAAGCCTAGATGATCACCTAAAACAAAGGCCGCAGATACTGCAAAAGCCACGTTAATAATTTTACCGCGCTCATCCATATCTTTTAGCATTTGGAACATTGGGATACTATTTGCAAGTGTAGCAACCATACCAGCTGCCGCAACTTCATTCATACCAAGCAATTTACCCATTTTCATCAGTGGCTTGTTGAAAACTTTCGTAATAACGAATACTAAACAAAATGCTCCAGCAAGTACTAGTGCAATTCCACCTACGATTTCAATACCTTCGCCAATTGGTGCAATTCCTGGAATAATAGTTAACCCAGTAAGTTGTTGAATAGCTCCAGCTACAAGACCAATAGTAGCAACGATTACTACTCCTTTTCCAAAAATCGTGAAGCCTTTAATCATGCCTTCTGGTTTGAACCAAAGACCTAACATAATAAGTACAGCTACAAGAATAATTGGTACTAAGTTTTTGAAAATCATGATTGGAGAGAAACCGGCAATCAGACCACCGATTAAACAACCGATTGGAATCGTGATAATCCCAGATAATACCCCAGTTGCTAAATATTTATGATCTTCTTTTTTAATAATTCCTAGTGCTACTGGAATCGTGAAAACAATAGTAGGTCCCATCATGGATCCTAAAATAGCTCCTGCAAATAGACCAGCATCAGGTGTGAGCGCTAGTTCTTGCGCTAGTGCAAAACCACCCATGTCATTCGCAAGTAACGTTGTTGCAAACATTGCTGGGTCAGCACCAAGCGCCGTGTAAATTGGTACAACAATCGGGCTTAAAATTTTCGCTAAAACTGGTGCTAATGTAATAATCCCGACCATTGCTAGCGTTAACGAACCCATTGCCATAATACCTTCTTCAAATTGTGCACCTAAGCCAAATTTGTTGCCGATAATTTTGTCAATGGCTCCTAGAACCATAAATATTACCATTAAATAAATAATAATTTCATTAATGCTCAAAAGTGTTCCTCCATTCTATAGATAGCGTTTTAAAAGTTCATCAGGAGAAGGAATGACCGTATGATGTATCACCTTTTTTGGTTCGGCGGTTTCAATTAGAATCCGCATCCCTTCTTGAATAGCACTAACTTCCCCTGTAAAAACAGCCACAAATTTCCCACCAATCGAAGCACCAAGCGTCATGCGTTTCAAATGAATAGCCGATTTTTTCAGCGCTTCATTCACTGCATTTAGCCCAGCACCCAACTGACTGATTTCGATAATTCCTACTGCGTCCACTTCGACTTTAGGGTGTTTATTGTTTAGAAAAGCAAGTAATTCTTCGTGCGCCATATGCAAAATATAAGAAGAAACATGAAATTTGCCAGCTTCTTCTTTTGCGTCTTGCATCGCACTAGTAAGTTCACCGGAAGCGCCTTGCAAAATAATCAAAAATTTACCGGGACATGTCGGACGAAAAGTAAATAAAGTTACATTGCCTGCTTTCAAGAAAACATCGGCCATTTCGTATCCTTTACTTATACTCCTGAGTTCTAGAATACCTAAGGACTGTTCAGCCATAACGTTCTACCGAGTCGATAATGCCGACGATACATGCGTCGACTGGGATCGTGTTGTCACCAGTGGATGCTCGTGCTGCGCTACCAGTTGTAACGAGCACAAGATCGCCATTGCCTGCTCCGGCATTATCAGCTGCCACTATGGAATGTCTTACATCTTCCGTTTCATCGGTACAAATCTCTACTAGTAATAGTTTTAAACCATTCAGTTTTTCGTCTTTTCTTGTTGCCCATAAACTCCCGGTAACTTTTCCAATTTGCATGCCGCTCTTCCTTCCTAACTTTCTTTAATGCTAATTCGATTTTCCTGTAAGTAATCTTTTGCAAGTGGTGTTAAGAAACTTCCTTTAGGCAAAATGAATTCGCTTTTGTTTTTAGTAAGTTTTTCAACATCCTGTTCGGTGATAACTTTACTTTCTTTGGTCTCTTTTACCGGACTTTCGATAAATTCGACACCAAATCGGCTCAGTTTCTCCTCATATTCTTGAAAAAGTTGTCTGATACCATATTTAGCGGAACGTTTGTAAGCATGCGCTTTGATGCCACTCTTCATCATCCAAGTTGGCCGTCCTGCTAAAAGGTGATCTGTAATAAATTGTTCTTTTTTATTCATCGGTGCAAATAAACTTATTCGAGCTAATTCAGCGATATCCAATTCTTCCAGTAGTAAAATGTCGCATGCACGTTCAGAACGATCATAAAGCGAAACTTGATATTCTTTTTGATAACACTGTCTGAGAGTGTGTTCTGAATCTTGTCCCATGATAATCATTTTTTTCTCTGGAAGTTGCAATCGTCTCATGACTTCCTCGGTGACAGCTTTTATGAGTGCATCTAGTTCCATACTCATTTAGCCTTTGTTTTCTTGATTATTTGACCTCGAATTCCCTTTTTAAAACCACATGCGTTGGCTTCGTCATAATCAATGTGCATATATGTAGCAAAATCAGGGCTAATCCGAACAACAACATCATCAAAAATTAGTGGTCTGTCACCGTTAATTTTCACTTGAACAATTTCACTTTGGGATACTTGTTGTTTTTCTGCATCAGCAGGCGTCATATGAATATGGCGTTTTGCAACAATAAGTCCTTCTGATAATTGAACACTGTTTTTTGCGGATAATAGTAAAATTCCTGGTGTCCCTGCTATGTCTCCACTTTCACGAACCGGTGCTTTAATGCCCAGCGCCGTGCCATCTGTGGAGCTTATTTCTACTTGTGTTTTTTTACGGATTGGGCCTAAAATTACCACGTTATGAATAACGCTTTTTGGTCCAACGATGCTAATTCTTTCTTTACAAACATATTGACCTGGTTGAGATAGGTCACGGAAATGAGTAAGTTCATACCCAGGTCCAAATAGTGCATCAACAGTTTCACGATCTAAATGAACGTGGCGGCCAGATGCTTCTATTTCTACGCCAGTTTCAAGTAACGCACGGCGAGTGACTTCTTCAATAAGGCTTGTTATTAACTCATTATTCATGAATAAGCCTCCTTACTTTTTATATTCACCTGTTCTCACGCGGAACATCAGTATCCAGAATAAACTAGACAATCGGTTAAGCGCTTGAATGATGTCTGGTCGTTTAATGGAATAATCGGCTTCCTTAAATGCTAAAAAGGCAGCTAATTCCGTTTCGCGGACCATCGTTCTTATTTTGTTTAATCGAATGACCGCATTACCCATCGTATAATCAGGCATAAAATGTGTCATTTGATAGTATTTTTTCGGATTATGACTACGTTCCCGCAGTTCTTTTTCATCCATTCCAAGCAAATGAACTGATTCGATTTGCTCGTTTAAAACTTCCGATCGTACAATATTTCTTACAAAGGTGAGGACTTCTTGTAAATCTTCCGCCAGATCTTTAAACTCAGCTGCAACGGAACATTGGGTTTCCAGAATTTCAGCTTCCAGTGTATCTAATTTTCCGCGGAAAGCGATTTGTGGATGGTCTTTAAACACAAGCAGGTTACCACGCAAATGCGTCATATGTTCAGGCTTCTCATCTAATGCTCCACCATAAATCGTTTGGAACTTTGCTCTAGTAGTAGTTTCTTTTTTCACTGGCTCCACTACTACTTTTGTTTCTGCAATTTCATCAATATAATGAAGGTCAATTTTCTTTTCAGATAAGAAACTCTTCGCTGAAGGTGTGATAATTGTTCCTTTTTTTATATCTAGTTTTTTCGTTGTTTTTAAATCGGTGTGTAAATAGGCTTTTCGTAACTCATCTTCTGTCAAAATAGCCAAAGAACCACATCCTTTTGTCCCATTTACAATTGGTGTTAGTAATGTTGGGAAGCTTTGTATTGCTTAAATCTGGTAAAAAGCGAAAGTTTCGGGCAATTTCCGAGTCTGATGGAACCCTTTTGCCTTACGCTCACGCTTTTTCCTGATTTATGTTAAAAGATAGTCTTATTCAGCGCTTTTTGGTAGAATTGCATCTACTTCGCTGTGTGGACGTGGGATTACGTGTACAGATAGTAATTCACCAACGCGTTCTGCTGCTGCTGCGCCTGCATCTGTTGCTGCTTTCACTGCGCCAACATCGCCGCGAACCATAACTGTTACTAGACCGCCACCAACTTGTTCTTTACCCATAAGTGTTACGTTAGCTGCTTTCACCATTGCGTCTGCTGCTTCTACTGCTCCTACTAAACCTTTAGTTTCGATCATACCTAATGCGTTTGCGTTTGCCATTTTAAAATTCCTCCAATTAGTGTTTTATTTTTTATTTTAATTCTGCTAAAACTTTTTCGACTAAACTTTGGATGAGTGCGTCTGCATCAACCGGAAGTTCAGATGTTGCTTGGTTTTCTTCTTTACGAATATCTTCTAACTCTAAAACGCCAGTAGCGATGCGACGAATGTTGAAAAGATTTTCAGGTCCGATATTATCAGATGATGAACTTCCTCCAACTGCCCCACAACCAAGTGTTAAAGCAGGTACAAGATTGGTTGTTGCGCCAATTCCACCAAGTGCTCCTGGTGTATTAACTAAGAGACGGGAAACTGGTTTTTTCAGCGCGAATTCGCGGATGATTTCTTTATCTTCAGAGTGGATGATTAAAGTATGTCCAGCTCCTTCATGATAAAGAATATCCATGCTAAGTTCGCAAGCTTCTTGCCAAGTTTCGGCTGTATAGAAAGCCAAGATTGGAGCTAATTTTTCTCTTGAATAAGGGATTTTAGCGCCAACTTTTGTTTCTTCAGCGATAAGTACTCTTGCGTCAGCTGGAACAGTTAGACCAGCAAGGTTAGCGATATGTTGCACGCTTTTACCTACGATTGCTGGATTCATCGAACCATTTGGACGTAAGATGAATTTACCAAGTTGAACAGCTTCTGCATCTGATAAGAAGTGTGCCCCTTGTTTTCTAAATTCAGCAATGACAGCTTCTTTATTCACACGTTCAACAACGACAGATTGCTCAGATGCGCAAATTGTTCCGTTATCGAATGTTTTGGAATCAAGAATATGTTTCACTGCGCGAGGAATGTTAGCACTACGTTCGATAAATGCTGGGCCATTACCTGGGCCAACTCCAATTGCTGGAGTACCAGATGAATAAGCCGCTTTTACCATTGCAGAACCACCTGTTGCAAGGATAACTGCTGTATCTTTGTGTTTCATCAGTTGATCTGTTCCTTGGATGGTTGGAACAGTCATACAGCTGATAGCGCCTTTTGGACACCCAGCTTTTTCTGCTGCTTCACTAATAATTCTTACTGTTTCAAGAATCGCTTTTAGTGCGTTTGGATGTGGAGAAAATACGATACTATTTCCGGCTTTAATGGAAATAAGTGTTTTGTAAATAACAGTGGATGTAGGGTTGGTAGAAGGAATTAATCCTGCTACTACGCCAAGTGGAACTGCAACCTCCATTACTTTCTTTTCGTTATCTTCTTTTAACATACCAATGGTTTTCATATCTTTGATGTAATTGTAAACATGTTTCGACGCAAAGACGTTTTTGATTACTTTGTCTTGCCAAATTCCGAAACCAGTTTCTTCATGGGCCATTTTCGCAAGTTTTTCGCGAGCACCATAACCGGCATCAGCTATTGCTTTTACAATTGTATCAATTTGTTGTTGGCTCATTGCAGCAAGTTCTTTTTGTGCTTTGTTAGCTGAGTCAATGAGGTTACGAACTTCTTGGATTGAGCGTAAATCTCTATCTTCTAGTGCCACTAGTTTTCACTCCTTCCATAAATGTCTTTTAGTGCGTGAACAAGTTTATCCTTGTTCGCATATTTAATCTTGCTCTTTGGAATAGGCACATTATCTAATGTGTAAGCAAGTTTCCTTAGATCAATAACTTTCATTGCGCGAAGTTTTTTCTCTGTACTTTTCGTGTTTGTTTTCACTTCTACGACTTGTTGAATAACTTCTTTTGGTTCTTCTTGTTTGACTTCTTTTGGTTGTGGTTTAACTTCTTCTTGAGGAACAAAAAGTGCCTTTGTATCTTCGCTCATTCTTGCAATAACATGGCTTGATACTAAACAACCTAAGTCTTCTGTTGCAACTTTCCCTGCTTCAATAGCTGCATTTACTGCACCTACATCACCAGTTAATTCAACCGTTGTTAAACCGCCGCTAATGACTTCACATTGAATCAGTTCGACATTTGCTGCTTTTAAACAAGTATCAGCAGCAACAACAGCACCAAGAAAACCTGTGACTTCAATTAAACCAAGCGCTTCATTTGGCATTTTTTAGCACCACCTTAATATTGAAGTGGATTTTCAGCCACATTTTCTACCGCCATTTTGAAAGCGTCACAAGCTGCTTTACATGCAGATTGGCTACCAGTCAAAAGTGCTCCGCCGAAGTTTGTTTCGGACGGTGGGCCATAGAAAGCTCCAATTGTTACGTCTGCTGCTTTTAGTGCTGCATCTAACGCATACATCGCTTCAAGTGGAGGGGCGATTAAGTAAGCAATCGCTTCGCCTTCTGCAACATTCGCTTCTTTTGAAAGGAATGAACCAGTTCTTGAAACACAGTGTGCGAAGTAAGGAACACTATCATCTTCATTTGCACTAACAAAGCTAGCGCCATTTTCGATGAAATCTACTGCTACAGAAAGACCACTTTTTACTTCCGCAGGGCTTGGTCCGGCAATAATACCGATAACTTCACCAGCGAATTTTGTGGATGCATTTCCAGCACCAGCATACATACTTTTCGCATAAACAACATCTACTTCTGCTGCTTTTGTTGCTTCGTCAAGCGCTGTGTAAGTTACATCATCACAATCAGATGTAATAATACCAAGGCTTCTTTGATGCGGTTTTAAGTCTAGTTGTTTAAATAGACCATTGTCTACGTTAGATACAACTTTGACACTTAAAACGGATGCAGGTAATTTATCATTTTTCATGAAGTTTCCTCCTCTAACTAGCTTATTTTAAATCAATACCAGAACATTTTTTCTCAAGCATATTGTGAATTAATTCAGCAATGTATGCGCCTGCTTCCACTGGTGGAGTTCCGCCGCTATGGATGTTAGAAATCACCGTACGACGAGCTTCTGGCATACCAATTGTTGGTTTGTATGCAATATAGGCACTCATGGATTCAGCAGTGACTAGGCCTGGACGTTCACCTACAAGTAAGCAAACTACTTCAGCCCCAGTGATTTCACCGATTTGATCCATAGAAGGTACACGACAATGTTTAACGAAAATAATGTTATCAAAATCTAAGTTATACATTTTCAAACCTTGTTTAATGGATGGCAAGATATCTTTGATGTTAGCTTCAATTGCCGCTGAGCTAAGTCCATCACCAACAACGATTTGTAGTTTAGCGTTTTTCGTTGTATTCGCACGAATCACTTCTATCATTTCGTTATCAAATTCACGACCTAAGTCTGGGCGAGTTAAGTATTCATCTTTATCTTGACATTTAGTGTTAACTGGGATGAAGTTCATTTCTTTGACTAAATCCTCAGAAACGTAAGAGAAAACGGAATCTTGTGCTACGGCATGGTCCGCACGGAAACGAAGAATGGTTTCTGTTTTGTAACGTGGACCAGCACGCCATAAACCAAGTCGAGCCGGTGTCATTTGTTTCATTTTCAAATAACCTTCACGATCAGCTGGTTCTGGTACTAGTAATTGTTTTTTGATATCTACTTCAGTAATATCCGGGATGCTACCTTCTGTTACAACTGTTTCAACTACAGATTTAGTTGGCGCAGCTGCTACTGTATCGGTTGTTTTACCACCGGACATTTCTGTTAAAATGCCTTCAATCATTTGTTTTAATTCTTGTTCGTTCATCGCTTAGTTCCTCCCTTCCTTATTTTAGGAAAATAGATGCATCTCCAGCACGGCTAGTTAATTTACCATTTTCGCTGAATCCCATTTTTTCCATCCACTGATCAAATTCTTTAATTGGTTTTAGGCCAAATAATTCACGTAAAGTGGCTGTTTCGTGATAACCAGTTGTTTGGTAGTTAAGCATAACGTCATCACCATGAGGAATACCCATGATAAAGTTACATCCTGCTGCAGTTAGAAGTACTGACAAGTTTTCTACGTCGTTTTGATCGGCTTTCATATGGTTTGTGTAACAAACGTCACAGCCCATAGAGATACCAGTTAATTTACCCATGAAGTGATCTTCAAGGCCAGCGCGAATTACTTGTTTGGAATCATATAAGTACTCGGGTCCGATAAATCCAACTACTGTATTTACTAGGAATGGATCAAATTTCTTCGCGAATCCATAACAACGAGCTTCCATTGTTACTTGGTCTACGCCGAAATGAGCGTCAGAAGAAAGTTCAGAACCTTGTCCTGTTTCAAAATACATAACGTTTGGTCCAGTTGCAGCACCGCTTTGAAGGGCTAATTGTCTAGCTTCTTCAATAGTTGCTCCGTCAAAACCGAAAGCTGTATTACCTTTTTCAGAACCTGCGATAGATTGGAATACAAGACCAGTTGGAGCGCCGCGACGCATTGCTTCCATTTGAGTCTTCACGTGTGCAAGTACACAAGTTTGTGTTGGCACATCCCATTTGCTGCGGAATTCTTCAAATTTATTAAGTAAACGAACAACGCTATCAGTAGAATCATCTACTGGGTTAAGTCCGATTACCGCATCCCCAATCCCGTAAGTTAATCCTTCCATTAATGAAGCAAGGATACCATCAGGATCATCAGTTGGATGGTTTGGTTGTAGTCTAGCGGAGAAAGTTCCAGGAAGACCGATTGTTGTATTCGCATGTGCGATTACACGGATTTTTTTCGCGCCATAAATTAAATCTAGATTGGACATTAGTTTTGTAACAGCAGCAATAATTTCTGATGTTAGGCCGCGTGCAACACGTTTAATGTCAGCATCTGTTGTTTTATGGTCTAAAATCCATTCCCGTAATTCTTCCACTGTCCAGTTTTTGATGGAATCATGGATACGGTCATTTACTTGGTCTTGAATAATACGCGTTACCTCATCTGTTTCATATGGGACAACCGGATTATTACGTAAATCTCCAAGCGTCATTTTAGAAAGCACCACTTTTGCAGCTACACGTTCTTCTGCAGATTCAGCAGCAACTCCGGCTAAGCGATCGCCTGATTTTTCTTCGTTTGCTTTTGCCAACACATCAGTGATGGATTTGAACTGGTATGTATGGCCGAATAAATTCGTTTTTAAAATCATTCGATAAATCCTCCTCTCAAAATTAAAGCTATTTATGTGGATCAGTTAAAGACTAAGGTTTTTACTACTACTGGTAGCACTTTCCCGTCAGCAACTGGTTTTCCTATATCAATATAATCACCATTATCGACTTTGACACTATCCAAGCAAATTAGTGGATGACCGGCTGGTAAATGCCCGAAGATGCTTTGTCCGAGGGCTTTTGCCATGTCGTGCCAAGTAATGATAATTAAGGGATGTCCAAGTGCGATTGGTTCTTTCATTCCTTCGCAAATGGCTTTCGCATATTCTGTTACTTGCTGGAAACTTGGGCTATTTTCGCCTTCAATTGCAAGCGCAATACGTTCCATATCGTTATCTATTTTGAACCAGTTAAGTTTATCCTTGATGACTTCTGCCATATTTTCATTTTCTTCTTGTTTGGCAAGTTTCAAAATGGGAATATTTTTTACTGGGAAGATTTTCTCGGTGTAAGTAATCGTACTACCGCTAATTTCAGCTGTGTGTGAACCGGCTCCGACCACTGTTGCCCGTATGGTTTCGACAGATTCGATATACTTTTTTTCAGTCATTAAACTAGATTCTGCAATCGCTTTTCCTAGCAATAACCCAATATCTCCATATCTAAAAGGATCACTTAGCGCACCAGTTGAGATGCAATCTGCAACGCCTCCGGAAAAAGAGATACATTCAATCTCCGTTAAGAATTTCAATCCTTTATTCGTAATGATTGTTTCATAAAAATCATTTGGCGCCCCGAGGCCAACACTATTCTTAAGCAGCTCCACCATTTCACCTAAAACGGGTTGCAAGTTTTCTGGTGAAGTTGTTTCACCAAGTTTCACCGGATAACCTCGTTTTTCTATTAAAGCTTGAATTTTGGGAGCAATATAGGTGATTTTTCTTGTTTCACGGTCTACTTTAATTAACCGACCACCAATATCTAAGCAAGCAGTATCAATGAGTTCCCCGCGATCAAACAGTGATAAGTTCGTGGTTCCGCCGCCAATATCCAGATTCACTACAGAGGTATTATTCTCTTTGGCATAGGTATGGGCACCTGCTCCTTTCCCAGCAATGATACTTTCTAAGTCAGGCCCTGCTGTTGCTACAACAAAATCCCCAGCAAAACCACTCATTGCATCTAATACGTTGCTGGCGTTATCTTTACGAGCTGTTTCACCTGTGATAATAACTGCCCCCATACCAATTTCTTCTTTTTTAATTCCTGCATTGGCATATTCTTTCGTTACAAAATCACGAATTGCCTCCACGTCAATCAAATTATCAGCAAGAATCGGTGTGAACAGAATCTCACTTCTAAAAATAATCCGCTTATCTGAAATGACAATACGCGGCACGGTGAAACTTGATGCCATATTTTGAATTTCTAACTCGGATAAAATGAGTTGTGTTGTCGACGTACCAAGGTCAATCCCTACACTTAAAATTGTTTCCGTCAAAACCCTCACTCCTTTCTAGCAAAAAGAAAAAGCTTAAAGACAAATAACAGTATCGTTACTTGGCTTTAAGCTTCATCGCTTTTTCATAGCTACTTCTTTGTAGCATGGATAGAATTGTATTTAAAATCAAACATTGTTTTTGTACCATGTTCATTCGATTCAATGGTTACTTTGCCTCGAAGTTTATCTTTAATGTAACTCTTAACAATGGAAAGTCCTAAGCTTTTTTCGGACACTTTACGAACGTTGAATCCATGACCATTGTCTGTTACTTCTGCGTGAATAATATTTTTCTCTTCTTTTATTTGTAGTAAAATTTCGCCTGATTCATTTGGATGGAATGCGTGATCATAGGAGTTTTGTAAAAGCTCATTCATGACAAGCGCCAGCGCCACAGTTCGGTCACTGTCCAAATAAATTCGTTTATCAATATCCATTCTAACAGCTACTTTTGGACAATCTGTACAACATCTTTCAATATTGTAGGCGACTGTTTCAATAACCATATAGAGGTTAATGCCATCTTCCATTTGCTTCGATAAAAGCTCGTGTGTCGCTGCAATAGCAAGGATTCGGCTGACACTTTCATTTAGAATCTTCTGTGCCTCCACACTTGTAGAACGTCTGCCTTGAATTCGTAACAAGGAAACAACAGATTGCAAATTATTTTTGACACGATGATGAATTTCACGAATGGCGACGGATTTAGAAACAATTTCTGCTTCTTTCACTTTAATATCCGTGACGTCATGTAAGATGAGAATAAAACGGCATTCCTGCTCGTCCTCTTCTTTTACGAAAATCTGCTTCATAATAAAGTAATTCCCGGCGATAACCACTTCTTTTTTTAGCTGAATTGGTTGTTTTCCCGTTTCAATTTGATACATGATTGCGTCAAACATCATCTGGTCGAGGGATAAATTATCATAATGCATACCTTGGATGTCTTCCATATAACCAAGTCTTTCGTAATACTGATCTGCAGCGCAATTCTTTTGCTGCAAAATCCCGTTTCGGTCAAAAATCAAAATGGCATCATCTAGTTGATCAGTAATCGAATCCGTTAGTTTACTCATAGCAGACAGCGTGGTAGAAACATCTCGATAAGCCGTTTCTTCATTGTCAATTTCAAAATGAGCTTTAATTTCGGCGCTAATATCATTTTCTAGAATTAGCACGGCAATAACTCGCTGTTTATTACGAATTGGATAAACTTTTTGGCGAATTAATACGTTTTCTTGTGTTTTTGCAAGTAGATCGTTAGAGTTCATACCTGTTTCCAATGTTCTAAGTACACCTGGTTCATTAGATCTTAGGGCGGTTTCTCCGACTACTTTGTTTTTGTAAAGTGATTTAGTTGTTTTTGGTGGTGTATGATGGATGACAAGTGCTTCACTAGTTAGCTTGTTGTATACATCAATAAATACATCCACATCTTGATACATGGCTGAAACACTTAATGACTTGGCTGTGTGAATTAATTCGTCAATATCGTGCTCCGATAAATCTGTATAGCGTAAGCACATTTCTCGAATTGTTTTAGTCATCGCTCATCACAATCGTTTCTGCGATTTCCATCATTGGACAGCGTTTGTCCATGCTCAGGTTACGAATCATGTTGTAAGCTTCTTCTTCTGTGATGTTGTTCTCAATCATAAGCACACCTTTTGCTTTTTCAATCACTTTTCGTTCTTCTAATTTTTTGGTGAGCTTTTCTAATTGCTGCTCTAATTTTCTTGTTTCTCGCCCTTTGGCAATACTCATTTCAACAGTTGGAATCAAACTTTTTTCATCAAGTGGCTTTACTAAATAACCTAATGCTCCAAACCCTTTAGCTTTCTCGGTGTTTTTCGGATCACTAAAGGCGGTGAGTAAGATAATTCCGCCAGCAAGACCTTCTGAAATAATTCGTTTTCCTGCTTTTAAGCCGTCTAAGAGTGGCATTTGAATGTCCATGATAACAAGATCTGGTTGATGGCTTTTGCAAAGTTCGATTGCTTCAAAACCATCTGTCGCTTCCCCTACAACATTGTAGTTCGCTTCTTCTAAGATGTCGCGGATGTCCATTCTTGTAATAGGTTCATCATCGGCTATTACAATTCTTCCATTCATTCCTGTCACGTCCTCTTCTTCTGCTATTGATTGATTCGTCACAATAAAGGACAAAATCATTCTATAGAAGCATTTACTTGAGCGAAAGAGTAAAAGAGCTAGAGAAAAAATTCTCCAAGAAAATAGAAAGAGCCCCTTAAAAATATTGTGCAATATTTTTGAGGGAGCCCCGTTGCTCTGCTATATTTATAATTCCACACGTCTTTGTGCTCGGTTCTATTATAAAGTAGCATGAAAACGATGTCAATAGGTTATTTGATTCCAGTTGTGAAATAAATAACTTTTATGCCAACATTTTTTCGAGAATCGCACTAACATCTGTTTCTGTCGGTATTCTAGGATTGGTTGCAGTACATCCATCATTTAGTGCGCCTTCCGCGATTTGAGCGATATTTTCATTTAAATCTGTGCGGCTAACACCACATTCGGATAAGGTAGTTGGCATATTGAGTTTCTTTTGAAGTTGTTTAATAGCATTAATTAAGCTACGAACACCAAGACGGGTATTCGATGCTGGCATTTTTAATAATTTGGCAATCGCTGTATAACGTTCTGCTGCTCGGTTATCTGGATTGTTACCAAAATCACTTGTAATTCCAGCATTGTAACTAATTACATGCGGTAAGAGTAAGGTATTCATACGACCATGCGGAATTTTAAATTTCGCACCAGCGGTATGTGCAATGCCGTGATTTAAGCCAAGTGAAGTAATGTTAAATGCCATTCCTGCAAGACAAGACGCATTATGCATTTTTTCACGAGCTTCTAAATCATTACCGTCTTTATAAGCACGTTCTAAATAAGTGAAAACTAGTTGGATAACTTTTTCCGCCATTGCATCCGAGTAGTCATTGGCTTTTGTAGATACATAGGCTTCAAGCGCATGCGTTAACACATCCATACCAGTATCTGCTGTGATTGCCGGTGGAACAGATTTTACTAAGTCTGCATCTAAAATGGCTTCATCTGGCAAAATCGCATCTGTAATTAGTGGGTATTTAATGGCTTTTTCTTTGTTTGTAATAACAGAGAAACTAGTTACTTCTGAGCCAGTTCCACTAGTTGTCGGAATGACGATGAAAGGCATTGCGCGCACTGTACCGAGTTTTTGGCCGAAAAATTTCATCGCTTTCGCTGCATCAATCGCTGAGCCGCCACCAATTGCGATCATCAAGTTCGCATCACATTCATTCAAAACTTCAATTCCCGCTACCACGTTTTCAATCGGTGGATCTGGGATGATTTCGCTAAAAATCGTATATGTATTCGATGGATCAATTTTGTCTGTAATCGCGTTAATCATTCCGGAACTGACCATAAATGGGTCTGTTACGATAAAGATTTGTTTGTCTTTAAAATCGAGTAAACGATCTGTTGCTCCTTGGCCAATATAAAGATCTGTTTTAAAACTAACTTTTTGCATGAGATTACCTCCTAGTTTTTTTAAAATAAAAAAAGAAGCTTTGAGTAGAGAAATATCCTCTTCCAACCCAAAGCTTCTTTGCTAAGTAAACAGTACGCCTTTGTACCGTAAAATATTTTATTTGTCCACTTTATTAAAAACCAAACATGTGGAAATGTCAAATCTTTTTTGTAAATAGGCAATGAAGATACATTCCTTGTATCACTCTTTTCGTCGTTGAAAAGAGCATTGCCCACTATAAAACGAAGCGGTGCACATCTTTGTGCGTATGGTGCTTGATAAAACGTAGCTCGTTCAGCTTCTCGGCACCAAACCATTTACAGTGGGCTTATTTGTTTTAAAAACAAATAAAAAAGCCCCAGTGAGACAACTACACTGGAACCAAGAATTATACATGCTTTGCCTCGAAGCAGTACAACCAGTTAAAACAATTAGATAAAAGACCTGACTTAGAGTGTCTAACTCCTTACAGTGGCGGGACCGTGCTGGACTTTCACCAGACTTCCAGTATCTAACTGTTTGTATGAACGAATTCGTTTATCAAAATTATTATAGCATAAAATAGAACGCTTGCAAGAAGAATTTGCTTTACGACATAATTTGAACCCCGCCACTGACAAACTCACGGAAATAATATCGACTGTAAAAAGTCGTGACATAGCGCCGTTCTAATTCAAATAAAATTTCGAGTGGATCGTTTTTTTCAAGTTCATAAAGTATACCGACAACGGTGCCACTATGTGAAACATTTAGCCCCACTAAATTCAAGTTTTCCGTCACTTCCACAATCTCTCGCCAAAATGGTTTTGGCAAAATAGTTTGGTTGCAGGATGCACTAACTGATGCGGCTTTACCAAGTAAGTGAATGGATTTTTGCGTGACGGCTTGTTGAAAATAGTCCATTCCTTTTGCTAATTGCCCTTCGTTTTTCAGTAATTGCGATTGATGATTTTCTTGCCGATAAGTAGCTGTTTCTAAAATGGTGAGTGGTTCTAACACAACGACGCCAAGCTTTGGCATCCAATTGGAGCTTTGAATTATGTCCCCTTTTAAGTGATCGAATAAAGTGAGTGATTCAAAAATAGTGCTATCCGTTGGTTCTAGTTGTAAACACAGCTTGGCAATTTCAGCTTCTGTGATAGATTTATTCAGCCATTTTGCTGTAGCGCCGATTGTTGCAGCAATATCAGCGGTGGAACTTGCCATACCTTTTGCGACTGGAATAGTTGACTTCACTTGTAAAGATACTTGCGGGAGGTCTCTTTTAGCCACACCAAAATACTCGCAAGTGGTTTGGAATGCGAGCCATGCTTTTGTATGCCCAGAGTTATTTAGTCCTACTTTATCAGATAAAGTGACTTCGGAATACCAGTTGATTGGGTAAGAAATTAGCTTCTCTCCGCCTAAAATCCAGCCTTGCAAAAGTTCCCCACAAGATGCCGGACACCTCGCTTTAATTTCCACTAAAAATCACCTCAAGCGCTGTTAAGAGTTGGCGATTATCTTCTCTACTTTTCACTGCCACTCGGTAATAATTCTCCGTGAGACCTCGGTAATTAGCGCAACTTCGGATGAAAATCCCTTTTAAAAGCAATTCTTTTCGTAAATCAAGCGGTTTTTCGAGGTGGAAAAATATGTAATTTACACTTGGTTCGAATACCGTAAGTTCTGGAAATTCGCATAGACCTGTGTATAAAAATTCTCGTTCCTTGTGAATCCATTGGTAGGTTTGTTTAATATAAGTTTTGTCTTCTAATAGTATTTGTCCTGCTAAGTCAGCGAATGTATTAATCGACCAAGGTTCGCGTATTTGTAATAATGCTTCAGCTAATAAATTATTTTTTGTTAGTAAATAACCAAGTCTTAGCCCTGGAATTGCGAAAAATTTCGTAAAGGCGCGAATGATAGCTAAATGAGGAAATCTTTCTAAATAGTTAATCATTGATATTGCCTCATTTTCTTCTAAAAAATCCATAAAAGCCTCATCGATAATTAAATATATGTTTCGCTTTTCACATATATTAGCAATTTTCACCATTTCCTTCTGAGAAATAAGTTGTCCTGTTGGATTGTTTGGATTACATAAACAAACAGCTTCGATATCCGTATCTCGTTCGAGCATTTCTAGTACGATTTCTGCCGCAGCAAAATTGGTTTCTTTCGTTAACTCTGCATAAACCTTTTCGGCATCAAAAAAAGCACGTTCATATTCCGCAAAAGTAGGCGCAAGTAAGAGAACTTTTTGCGCCTTGGTTACTTTTGCAATTCCAAAAATCAGCTCAGTCGCCCCGTTTCCAGGGATAACATTCGCTAGGTCGAGGTGATGAAACGAGGCAATTCGCGCACGGAGCGCCAAGTAATCTGGTTCTGGATATTCTACCAGTTTATCCAAATTTGCTGTTATGGTTTGTTTCAAACTAGCTGGAACTCCTAGTGGATTAATATTCGCACTGAAATCGAGTACCATTTCTTTCGTTAATCCGTGTTGTTTTGCTAGTTCGTTATAGTTGCCACCGTGAGAAGCCGTCGTTATTTTCACATCAAATCGCTCCTTAACTTATTGTTTGTTTTGCACACTGTTCTACATCACGAGCAATCATTAGTTCTTCGTTGGTTGGAATAATACACACTTTGACTGCTTCGTCGTCATTGCTAATTATCATATCACCCGCATTATTTTTTGTCACATGGCATGTTACACCAAGATAACTTAACTGTTCTGTTACCATTTGGCGGATTAAGGGCGAATTTTCACCCACACCCGCTGTAAATAATAATGCGTCGCAACCGTTCATTGCGGAGGCATAAGCACCGATGTAGTTGCATATTTGGCCAGTAAACATACGAAGTGTTAATAGCGCGCGTGGATTACCTTCTTTGGCTGCCATTTCGATATCTCTGAAATCACTTGAAATTCCCGATACACCAAGGACACCTGATTCACTAGACATCATATGCATTACTTCATCCAAGCTATAGCCTAATTCATCCACTAAATACGGGATGATTGTCGCGTCAATTGTACCAGAACGTGTTCCCATCATCAAGCCAGCATTTGGTGTAAAGCCCATGGAAGTATTCACTGATTTTCCAGCTTCAATCGCACAAACACTCGCTCCATTACCTAAATGACAAGAAATAATTTTTAATTTTTCTAAAGGTTTTTCGAGAACTTCTGCTGCTTTTCCAGCCACATATTTATGACTCGTTCCATGAAAACCGTATTTTCGAATATGATGTTTTTCATAAAGTTCATAAGGAAGCGCATATAAAAAGTTTTCTTCTGGAATCGTTTGATGAAATGCGGTATCAAATACTGCAACTGAAACCGCATTTGGCAGCAATTCACGAAATGTTTTGATTCCGATGATATTCGCTGGATTATGTAGCGGCGCAAGGTTTGTCACAGCTTCAATTCCCTTCACCACTTCATCCGTTACAACACAGGACGTAACAAAATCTTCTCCGCCATGTGCAACACGATGTCCGACTCCTGTAATTTCATTCAGATCATTAATTACTTGATGTGCCTTTAGCTGCTCCAGTAAAATCTCGACTGCTTCCTCGTGATTGTTGATTGCTCGTGTTTCTTTGATTTTTTCATGTTGAAAGGACATGTTGAAAATGGCGTCTGGTAGACCAATTCTTTCAATTAAGCCTTTAACTAAAACTGCTTCTCCTGGCATCGTAAAAATTTGGAATTTCAGTGAAGAACTCCCTGCGTTTATCGCCATAATTTTGTGCATATAGCTCAGTCCTTTCTCATTTTTAAAGGAGTAAACAAAGTCATTCTTGTTTACTCCATGCTTTTTTATAATAAAATGTTAAATAGTCCAATGGCTAAGAGACCACCAATGATTGGTCCAACAATTGGAATCCAAGCGTAACGCCAGTCTGATCCACTTTTATTTGGTACTGGTAGTAAAAAGTAAGCAAGTCTTGGTCCTAAATCACGAGCTGGGTTAATCGCATAACCTGTCGTTGGTCCAAAACTCATTCCGATAGCAACTACTAGGAAGCCAAGGATTAATGGATTTAAACCATCTGTGAAACTGTTCGCTCCAATCATAAGTAAACCAAAAATGAAAGCAAATGTTGCGATAATTTCACTGATTAAGTTGAAAGGTGTATTTTTAATCGCTGGTCCTGTGGAAAAAATACCATGTGTATCAATTTCTGGGGGAGTCGCTTTAAAATGCGGATAGTAGTGTAAAATAACGATGGATGCTCCGACAAATGCTCCGGCGATTTGCGCGATAATATATGGCACCACATCTGCCCAAGGGAATGATCCTCCAACTGCAAGCGCAATAGTTACAGCTGGATTTAAATGCGCCCCACTATATGCTCCTGCTACATAAATACCGATCATTACAGCAAAGCCCCAACCAAATGTAACAACTACCCAGTTTGCTCCTTGAGATAATGATTTATTTAATGTCAATCCTGCTAAAAGGCCGTTCCCAAACATAATTAAAACCATCGTTCCAATAAATTCCGCCAAATATGCTGACATAGTTTATCCTCCTTTTTAACGTAAATTCTAAATGATTTGTTCTAAAATTTCTTTTAGTTCTTGATGTGACGGTGTCGTAGGACTAGTTGGTAAGCAAGCGTCTTTCAGTGCATTCGTTGCAATTTCGTCCATTTTTGCATAGACTTTTTCTTTTGCTACACCGGCGTCTGTCAACGTGCGCGGCATTTGCATATGTTCCATCATCGCTACAATTCTTTCGCGAAGTAAGCGGACAGCTGTTTCGTTCGAGTCTGATCTGGAAGCAATGCCACAAATGCGTGCCATTTCTGCATATTTTTGTTCTGTTTCGCGATTTTTAAAAGCGTTAAAACGAATCACTGCATCCAGTAAAATCGCATTAGCTAGACCGTGTGGTACGTGAAACTGTGCACCAAGTTGATGGGCAATACTATGATTCAACCCTAAATTAGCGCAGTTAAAAGCCATTCCAGCCATAGTAGAGGCATTATGCATTTTTTCCCGATTCGCTAAATTACGACCATCATCATAACAGCTCGTTAAGAAACGTAACGTCAATTGCACACTTTTTTCACCAAGAGCATCGGTATAATCGCTCGCATTTTTAGAGACATAAGCTTCAATAGCGTGTGTTAAGACGTCCATTCCCGTGTTCGCCGTAATGGCTGGCGGTACGGTAACAACCAGCTGCGCATCTAAAATAGCCATATCCGGAATTAGTTCATCTAAGAAAAGTGGATATTTAATTTTCGTTGTTGGATCAGTGATAACGGTTGCGGCTGTTACTTCTGAACCCGTACCGCTTGTGGTTGGAATTGCAATAAAAGTACTGATATTGACTTTTTCCAAACGTTTGGCGAAGTAGTAGATTCCCTTGGCCGTATCAATCGCAGAGCCACCACCAAAAGCTATCATGACTTGCGGTTGGATTTTGCCTGCCTCACTAACTCCTCCAGCTACTTTTGAGATGGGCGGATCTGGAACAACATCGGTGAAAATATGCACATTATTGGATGCATCTAATTGTCCTGTTAATCCTTGAAGACCTTCCCCATCAGCCAAAAAGCGGTCACAAATAATCCAGACATTTTTATTTTTAATTTCTTGTAAAACTTGTAAACTATTCGAACCAAAAGCTACTTTTGTTTTAATTTGAAAGCTGTTCATTCAGTTTGCCTCCTCTTAACGAATCGAAAAACCATCTGTTAAAACACAACGGCGACGTCTAGCAAAATGGCGCGCAGTAGTTGTTCCTTCACCCGTAGGCGTTGCAATGGTGAAAGTAGTGCTACCTTCTCCTCTAAAGCCCAATCCCGCAAATGAAGGACCATTTTTGACAAAGATGGATGTTTGCATGTCTCGTGCAGCTTTGTTTAATCTAGAAATATTTTGCGAATGCATCGTTGCTGTGTGATGCAAGCCTTGCTCTAACTCAATAGCGACATCAAGCGCTTCGTCAAAATTAGGAACTCTGACAACAGGAACAATCGGCATCAATAATTCTACTGTTGCAAACGGATGTGTTTTTTCTGTTTCCACAATAATTAAACGTGGTGAAAAATCACAAACAATCCCCGCTTCTTTTAAAATTTCTGAAGCACTTTTTCCGACTAATTTTTTGTTTGTCACGCCTTTATCTGTGACAGCTACTTTTTCTAGTTTTTGAATATCGCTTGGATTGGTCACATGTAGTGCACCATTTTTTTCCATTTGGAACATTAAGAAATCGGCTATACTATCAACTGCAACAATACTTTTCTCCGCAATACAGAGAATATTATGGTCAAAAGAAGCGCCGTCAACGATATCAGCAGCTGCTTTTTCGATATTTGCTGTCTCGTCAACAATGGATGGCGGATTCCCGGCACCTGCGCCAATAACTTTTTTACCAGATTGCATGGCTTGAAGAACTACACCTGGACCACCTGTAATAACAAGCAGCGGCACTTTCGGATGATTCATCATTTCTTGCGCTGCTTGAATGGATGGTTTTTCGACGGTGACAACTAAATTATCAACACCACAACTTTCGCGGACAATCGTATTCAACTTTTCAATCAACCAAAGAGAAATATCTTTGGCACCTGGATGTGGGCTATAAAATACTGCATTCCCAGCTGCGAGCATGCCGATTGTATTGCAAATCAAGGTTTCCGTTGGGTTCGTGCTTGGTGCAACAGCCCCGATTACACCATATGGAGAAAGTTCATAAAGCGTCATGCCGTTATCTCCAGTAGCGACTTCTGTATATAAATCTTCCACACCTGGCGTTTTTTCAATTGCTAACGTGTTTTTCAAAATTTTATCTGTGACATTTCCCATACCAGTTTCTGCAACTGCTCGTGTTGCAATGGATTCAATTTCTGGATAAAGTGCTTCTCGAATAGCCTTCACAACATTACGACGCTCTTCTAGTGATTTTTCTTTATAGCTATTTTGTGCTATAACGGCTGCTTGAATAGCCTCATCAACCGTTTCAAAAACTCCACTTTTCGCGCCTTTGGTCATTGTTTTTACTGGTGCATCTTTTTGTTCTGTTAATTTTTCTAAGAGAACTTTTTTCACCAATTGTTCGAGTTCTAATGATTCCATACAGAATTACCCCTTCTCTATCATTGATAATGCTTTTTTCGCAATGTGGATATCCTCTTCCACTGATCCGCCGCTAATCCCCATTCCACCAATAATAACTCCATCTTTACCGTAGATTGGAACACCACCACCAAAGGTAACAATGTCACCATTTGTCAGCGTTTCTAATTGATAAAGTGGGGCTCCTGGCTGAACTGCTTCTGTTAATTTTTCTGTGCTTGTTTTCATCGCTACTGCGGAATAGGCTTTTTTCGTTGCCAATTCTGCACTTACTAAAAGAGCGTGCTCCATTCGATAATTAAATCTCGCATTACCGTGCGCATCAACAATAGCAAGTGTTACTGGAACGCCAATTTCTTCCGATACGTTACAAACTTGGTGCATTAATTTTTCACAAAAGGAAAAAGATAAATCGCTTGTAGCTGGCTTTTCTTGACACGTTTGCTCTAAGTATTTGGCAACAATTAGCTTGGTCGCTTTATCGAGCATTTGCCTAAAATCCTCTTCTCTAGCAAGGATGTACAAGAAATCCGATAACCGATTTACGTATTTTAATAACTCTTTTCGGATAGCTGTTTGTTCTGACAAACGAACTAATAATCGCTCACCACGTCTAGCGACAGTCCTTGCACTATGAAGAAATGCTCCGGCTGTGCTTGATCCAGGCAGAACAAAACTATCGACTTTTGGTAACTTTGCAGTGTAATCATCAACGACTTTTTCAAGTTGATTGATGTCGTTTTCTGTAATAATAATTTTGCTGGCGAGGGCTGCTTCGTGCTCTGTTGCAAGCTCTGCACAAACGTAAAATAGCTGCCGTTCGATGTTTCTGAGTAGAGACTTGTTTTCAGTAGATGTAACGAATTTTTCAGCTACACTAATTTCTGCATTAAGCTCATCAAATGAGCCATACGTTTCGACACGGTCATCATATTTTTTCACACGATTTCCATCAAATAGTGCAGTCGTTCCCTTATCGCCAGTTTTGGTATAAATACTCACGAGTTATTCACTCCTTACTTATCAAAGCTATCGACAATTGCAATAATTGCCGAATCAATCGCACTATTTGGTTCTGCAAAAACACTTCTAGCTGCATTTCCACGAGCAACAAGTACATACTCCCCAATTCCTGCTCCAACAGAGTCACATGCTACTTCTTCTGATCGCACATTTTCTCCATTTGCATCAACCGGTTGCACAATCATTAACTTTTTACCAGTAAGCGAGTCTTCTTTTTTTGTTGAAACTACACTTCCTGTTATTTTTGCCATAAACATAACGTCACTGCCTTTCCCGCACTGCAATATTATTTTTCGTTAAATATTCATTTGCAAGCGGTGTAATAAGCTGCTTTTTATATTTGCAAAGTGTACTTCCGCTTGGAATTACCGCGCTATCACTATAACAAACTACTTGACTACTGGAATGAAAAAGTCGCTCCCCTTTACTTGTGAAAATAGGGTAATCTAGCTGACTAAGCATTGTATAATCCAACCAAGGTTCGCCGTTATCGTACAATTCAAGCTCAATCGTCACTCCATAATCCGCAGCTTTATCAAACCAAACAGTTAGTGATTCTGCTCGATTTCCACCGAGAATTCGCTCAAGAAAATGTTTGTTTACTTGTGTTAATCGAATCGTTTCATTTTCTATAAAAATCGCAACTGGATCACGTGGAAGTTTGCTGATAGCGATAGAAGTTTTACTTGTTGCACGAAGTTTCAAGCGCTGGATAATGATTGGCACTAATTTTTCTATCATAGATTCTCGCTCCCTGAACTCATAGCAATACCAAGTGGCGTGACATACTGCGGATAATTCGGTTGAAAAACAGGCATCTTCAAATAGCTTTCAAACGTATCTTTGAACTGGCTATATGCGGAAGCACCGCCAACAATATAAAGTGGCTCTGAGGGAGATTTCTCAAGATGAACACGGGTAATTTCTGCCATTTTTTCCACTACTGGACGCATCACTGAAAAATGCTCGCTAGAATCTTTTTGCTCGCGTTTATTCTGCTCGGCTTCTTCTACTGGAATGCCGTAATATCCCGCGAGAACAAGCGTCATATGCGTTCCCCCAGTTGGTTCATCTGCGGTATAAATTACTTCACCATTTTCAAAAACGCTGATTCCAGTTGTCCCACCACCAACATCTACAACTGCGCCATCTTGTAATCCTAGAACGGCTGCCGCTGCGGTCGGTTCATCAATTGTGTATAAGGCTTCCATTCCGGCGCTCTCAATAACATTGGCGACCACCTTTTTATTGTTTCCTACTGTACCTGGCGGGATAGCTCCAGAAGCATGTGTTAAAGTTATACCTAAACATTTTTCTGCGCGGTTTTTTAGTCGTGTCACAACCTCTACAGACTCGCGGTAATTGACAACGAGACCATCGCGAACAGCATCTGCGAATTCAAACGCTCCAAAAAGTGGCACATCATGTTCATCTAGAACAACAAACACGATGGAGGAAGTACCTAAATCGACGCCAACTTTCACTTTCTGATCAGCAGAAACTTTTTGTTTAATATCTTTATTCATTAGCGTTGCAAGCTGTTCCATTCGTTCATTTGCTGTTTGTAGAATATCCATTTCCGCACCTCCTTATCTCGTCACGACTTGATTATTTTTGCAAAGCACGTGCCAGCAATATCTGCTGCATTTGCTTCATCCGTATCAATATGCATTTCTGGTATAAATTGATTGTTTACTCGAATCGTACAATGATTTAAAACAAGACTTCGCATTTCTGAACCTACTAGAACGGAGACTTCATCGCCTTGTTTCACACCATATTCATGCGCCACACTTTCTGGTAAATGGATATGACGTTTCGCGATAATTGCGCCTTTTGATAAGCAAATTTCGCGATGTTTCGAAACGAGTTTGATTCCAGGTGTCCCGTCAATATCTCCGGAAACGCGGATTGGAATCTTCATACCAAGCATTCTTGCATCCGTTTTAGAAAGTTCTACTTGCGAAAATTTCCGAAGTGGTCCTAAAATGCGAACACGTTGCAGTTCCCCTTTTTCTGAAACAACAGTAAGGGTTTGCTCGGCAGCGAATTCACCTGGTTGTTTGAGCCATTTTTTCACTTGAATAGGTTCATTTGGAAAAAGTTGGTTATAGTCATTTACTGTTAGATGGATGTGGCGGTTAGAGACTCCAATAGGAATCTCTGTTTTCGCACCACTAAGTTTATCTGATACTATTTGCTTGATTATTGCTTTTAATTCTTCTCTTTCCACGGCTTATAGACCTTTTGGTAGCAACGTTTCTACATCATTGTGTGGACGTGGGATAACGTGGATAGATTGTACTTCACCAACGTTACGAGCTGCTGCTGCGCCTGCATCTGTTGCTGCTTTTACTGCGCCTACATCACCGCGAACCATAACAGTTACAAGACCTGAACCGATTTTTTCATACCCTACTAATGATACATTTGCTGCTTTTACCATTGCGTCAGCTGCTTCAATTGCGCCAACAAGACCTTTAGTTTCAATCATTCCAAGTGCATTATTCATTATTATTTCCTCCTCAAATTGGGTTTACTTTTCTTCTTCAAAATGGATACAATCTTGTCTTGGATCCCCTTTTACTCGTGGGCAAAGTGGGTCATGGCATAGATTGCAAGTCGCTTCTGTCGGTACTTCGGTTTCCTCCACTTTTTCTATTTCAACCATCACTTCCGGCTGTTCTGGCTCTATTTCTTCTTTCGGCCAAAATACTGTAAAAATCTCTTCCCCTGGTCGAGGAATGACTTTTTTCGCAATAAAACTGTCTGAGGCTATTGCGGTTTGTTCACCTGCTTCAAGTGCCGCGTTCACAGCAGCAACATCACCTTCCACTTTCACGGTAATCCAGCCAAAACCTTTTGCTTTTTCCGTGTCTACAAGTTGGATATTTGCTACTTTTGCCATTGTATCTGCTACGGTTATCGCTGAAGCAAGTCCTTTAATTTCAATCATTCCAATTGCTTGATGCATTCCTTCACCTCCTTATTTAAAAGGTACACCCTTGACAAGTCGCGCTGCATTCATTCCCATATTTCGCTGGTTTTCTAGTGTGGTTGCGCAAAAACGATATGCTGAAAATAGTGGTTTATCTGGGGGTAAATTACGATAATGAATCACTAAATGATCATTTTTCAGCGTAACCCCTACTAGAAGCGGGGAACTCGCAGATGCTCGAAATGCTGCTTGCACTTCGTCTTTCAAGGGCATCATTTCTAATTCACATGGAATGCCTTCTTCCTCTATTCCAAATAAAACTTGTTTAATACTGTCTGGGTTCGCGTCCACATCTGCATGAAAATAAATGGCTGGCTTACTAACAACTGGAATCATGCCTTAGCACCTCCAGCTAGAATCAAGCCTGTTGCAACTGCATTTCTCGGGCCTTCTTCGCCACGAATATTCCCACGGCCAGCAACGAGTGAATAATGAGAAAGTGCATCGGTAATTAATTGTGGAATCTCAAAATCAAGGGCTGATCCTCCAACAATTACGACAAATGGAATATCTCGAATGTTCCCAGTTGGGCTGACATATTTTAATGCGCGGATGGTATTCGTTACAAAGACACGCTCCTTAGCTGAACGGCGAATTAACTTGATTTTTTCAATCGACACATCCCCAGGTATTGGCACAAAGCCATCTGGTTTTACAATTACCACTTTGGCAAAAACAGTTGGAGAAAGCGGCGTATCGAAAAATTGCACCGTGCCATCTTCATGCCGAATGTGGAAAATACTTTCGACTTTAGCAAGCGGATATTTTTTAATATCTTCGGCTAAATAACGGTCTTCCAAGCCAATTTCTGACTGGATAATCATCGTTACCATATCGCCTGCGCCGGCTAAATGAGTTGCGATAATTTCTCCTTTTCCGTTGATAATCGAGGCATCTGTGGATCCAGCGCCTAAATCTAAAATGGCAAGTGGAGTATTAGTTCCCGGTGTAGTAAGCGCTCCGAGAATAGCAGCTTCTGCCTCTGCACCACCAATTTTGACGGTTACTTGCAGTTCTTGTTCGATTTCTGAGGCGATAGCTGCCATTTGCAAGTGATCACTTTTTACCATGGAGGCAATACCAACTGCTTGTTCCATGGAAAACTCACCTGCAAGCCCACCTTGAACATCTACTGGAACAAATGTATCCACAGCTAGTAAATCTTGAATAAAAATATCTGCTGGCAATTTATCTGTTAGTCCGGCCATCGTTTGGCGCACTTTTTCTAGCATACCGCCGATATTTGTTCCTGGTTCTCCGCTAGCATTGTCGAGTTTTGGAAGTGACATAATGGCTTGCATGATTTTCTCAGAACCTTCTGCGACATTGACACGTTGCGTTCTGGATCCTGATTGAAGTTCGATATGTCCCGCTGGTATTGTTCGAGCTTTGACATCACCTTCTGGCGTTTTAATCACAACCGCCGAACGATTGCCAATTAAAGCTCGTGCTACAGGAATAATATTTTTCGTTTCATCTGAATTCAAATGAAAGACGGTCGCAATACCATATGGGTTAGAAATGGTTTCAATAACTTTTCCGGGAGCTGCGACTTCGACAGCTGCTAACATATTGACTGGTACTTTATCAATAAACCCTACTTCATCGACAATCGGAATCTTATGGTTTAGTCGGTTATGCACGAGAACACCGTCATCTGCTTGAAGAATCGCAGCCGTTATTTGATAGCCATTTTCGGCGTAATCATTCATTTGCTTTGCTGCATCTTCAAAATCAACCGTTTTCGGGATAATTACAATGTAATCTGCGTCTTTTGGTTTAGATGTCAGGTCATCCAAAAGCACCGTCATACCTGCCCCCATACCAAGTCCTCCTGGTGTTTTAGGGTTGTGACCAATCATCGTAGACTCAGTAATGATTGTTTCCGTAATAGTTTCCATTGCCACATCGCCAATCACTGGTGTCGCTTCATTAATACGGATTTCAACCAAGTTCTCGGTCGTCGCATTTACTTTTTCTAAAGCAAGTCGCAATGCTTTAAAAATCCCGTGAAGATTTTGTTTTGTTCCTTTGATACCGGTTGTGTCCGTAATAGCACTAGCAACAAACGCTGCTTCCTCCGAGGAGTTTGCCATAGCAAGTGCCACTTCCGTTGTAGAATTCCCGATATCAATCCCTGCAATATACTTCATTCATTTCACCGCATTTCCTACATAATCGCGAGCAAAAGGAGCGTTTTAATTATCGCCTTTTAATTTCTTACGCTCTTGATAAAGCTGTGCTGCTTCACGAACATAATTAGAGCAAATCGTTGCATGATAAACACTCTCTAATTCATCTGCAATCGCAAGCAATTCTTCTCTTGAGGAACGATAAGGACGCATCGCATTATAAATTTCTAAAATGCGTTCATCTGGAACGATGGTTAGCTCAGCTGCACGTTCGAAATTATTTGCAAGTGTTGCACGTCCGGCATCTCTTGCTACTTGTGCTTGCATTTTAAGCGTTTCCGCTGTTACACGAACATCTTCCGGTTTGATTGTGCCATCTAGAACACTTTTCAATGTAATGTCGTCTAATGATTTTGATGTCGATGTTTTTACAAGTTCTGGACGTTTTGTTCCGAGTGGATAATCTCGTACTGTCAGTGTATCTCCGCTCACTTTTTGAGACGTAGTTGTGGATACTGCGCCACTATTTACTTCTTGTAAAATATTTCTGACCATATTTTCTAGTGCTTCTTGATTCATCATTTTCACCTCACTATTAGTTTACTTGTAATTCGACTGCGTTTTTTCCTTGAACAACATGTTTTGTTTCTTTGATATGAAGTAAAGCTGCTTTGGCTTGGAATTTCGGACGTGCCATTTGATCGTTTACCATTGGCACTGGATTTGGTGATTCCCCTTTGGCATATTTTGCCGCATTTTTACCGATTGCTCGGTATGTTTCTAGCGTAATTAGTGGTGCTTGCGGGAATAACTCTAAGTTAGAAAGTGGTTGTAAATCTTTTTGATGGATTAAGGCTGTACCACGCGACTGAATGCCGATACAAATACCAGAACCACTTAATTTGTCGCCTTCTACTGCGACGAAAGCTACATCAGAAGAACGGAATACACGAACAACGCGTGCTTTTAACCCTTCTTCTTCAATACCTGCAATCACTTCTCGTAAAATTTGTTTATGTGGAACGCCCACAATGTTTTTTGTTTGATATTTACCAAAAGCCGGTGCGACCGCAATAACAACTTCATCTTTTTGTCTACCCGGCTTCGCATCCCCAACTTCTGTTAAAAAGCTTTCATCTGAAACGGTAACACTTGGCTGTTCTTTTTGGAAAGAAACTTTATCTTCTTTTAGCTGTAATTCATCTAGTACTTCTGCGATAATTCCGCGAAGTACTTTTTCGTTAATTTCAACCATGTCTCTTAGTCCTCCTTTATAAAAAATGGGAAGTAGCTTATTCTAATTCGTTTGCATCAACTGCAACAGCGATATCTTTTAGTTTCTCCCAGCGTTCGCCCTCTAAACGATAACCAGTTCCAGGACCTGCATAATCATTTAAGTCATTGACGGAACTAATGACATTCCAATCTTTGTCAATGATGGCAGATGTATGAAGGAAGTCTCCAGATACACGTTGTTTCAACATATTTAGTACACTTTCAGCAACATCATCAAATCCACCAGCAGATAAAGCTTTCACTACATCTAAACCAGTTACACCACGGTCCATCATTTCAGCTGCTGCCTTAATATCTTCTACCATGTTACGTTCTGGCATATCTTTACTTCCACGTGCATACGTTGCTGCTTCTACTTCTGCATCGGTAACTTCTGGAAGGCCCAATTTATCAAAAACAGCTTGAATTACCCGTGCCGCTTTGTTTCTAACTGCAACAACTTCTTCTTCGGTAACCGGTGTTAACCCACCGTCCACTTTTAAATCGCGTTGTAAAATATTGTAATCATCAAAGTCATCTGCATCAAAATTGGAACCAGCAAACATATTGTCATAGTTAGGTGTTGCGCTGTAACCAGAGGAAATATAATCTGTTCCTGGTAAAAATTGCATCAGTAAACGAGCTGTACGGCGAATATCCGAGTGAGAGAACGTTTGGTCATTTCCAGAAGCTACTTCTAGATCTAACATAACGGCAATTAAATTCTCGGCAAGAACTGCTCTAATACCACTTGGTACAGCACCTGGAATTCCGATACAACTAATAGAACCATTTTGTAAACCTTGAACACCAGCCGCTTTCGTAATGAAAATGCAGCGAGATTCAAGATATAGCATCGATTTGCCTTCTGCGTAACCCATTTGAACCTCAGAACCAGTTCCAGATGTGAAACGCATTTTCAGACCACGAGATGCATAGGCGCTTGCCAAAATACCTTTGGACCAAGGTGTATCGTCTCCGTCTGTAAATACAGGCTCCGTTCCATACACAGAAATCGTTTCAGCGTAACAAGTTAAACCACGCATGCCTAGTTCTAATTCCGTTGCTTCTTCAAGAGAACATTGCGTTAATACACCTCCGCGACCCGTTTGCGAACCCACTAATAAGCTAAGTGCGTTAAAAGGTGCATAACGAACTACCGCAACCGTTGTTTCTTGCTCATCAAAACCACGAATTGCTGCTTCTGCCGCATCTGCTGCGATTTGAACAGGATTATCACGCAAGTTTGTTACGTGTGCTTGCGTTGTCGGCGTTCTACGAGAGCGCATTTTTTGCATCGACATCATCATTTCGACAACGTTCATTTGTGAAACTACTTCTACTATTTTTGCCGGTGTCATTGCAGTTGTAAGTAAAACGATTTTTTCACGTGGCACATTTGGGTCACAAAGCATATTGGCTAGCTTCACCGAATCCATTTGCATAACTTCTTCCGCACGAGATAAATCGACGCCATACCTAGCGATGAAATGGTCAATTAAATCAAAATCAGCTAGTTTTTTGCTATCCATTTCGACTACTTTGCCATTTTCTATTTTAATGCTTGGTTTTGGATCATTCGGGCTTTCCATTGCGATTAGGCCTTCTTCAATCCATTCCTTTACAAAACCATCTTGATTGACCGGGCGTTTTGCTAATTCTTCAAAGCGTTTTGATTTCATCAGTCGTTACCCTCCGTTCTAAATGTAGGATGGACGATCATTTTTCGGTTCATCCCCTAAAGCTCCAAGTAATTTTTTACCAATTTCACGTGCTGAAATAACAGCTTGACGTACTGCACCAGAATCTCCAGAAATACAAAGAATCACTTCATTGGAGAAACTTGTTCCATCTGCTGGCGAGGAATATGCAACGACATCTACGTTAGCGGATTTCACTGCCGTATCAGCCATAACAACACCAATCCCAGCCGGTGCACCAACCATAAGTCCGAATGCTTTTCCTACAGGTGCCCCGAATGCTGTATTAAGTGCATGACTTGCTCGCGCTGTATATTGAAGTTCGATGTGTCCAGCTTCGTTGCCATATACATCTCCGAAAGTTTTATCTAATTCATTCAGTGCCACTTCTACTGCACGTTTGACATCAGAAACATCATCCCCACCAAAGATAATTAAAGAACCGTGGCCCGCACCGCCTTTTGTATCACGTGGTAATTCAATTTTTACTACTTCTGTATTTGTTGCTTTTACAGCTTCATCTGCTGCCATAATATGTGGACCTGCACCAGTACGGGCTCCTAAAATACCTATAGAACGGTAAGACTTTTCAAGCTTCATTGCTTCTAAAAGTTGTCCGTCTACATTCGCAATCACTAGGCCGATTGTATCTCCTATTGCTGTTCCTACAAACTCTGTTAATTGAACTGCTTTTTCACTCATTTGACGTGATCCTCCATCCTCTACTAATTTTTCCGGGGCATCATTAACCGTTTCCATTACCTGTTTTAGAATTTCGTCAATTAGTTTATTTTGCTCACTCATCTGACTTCACCCTCACTGGTAAAATTTCTTCCACATCAGTATGCGGACGAGGAATAACATGTGTACTCATCACGGTACCTACATTTCTAGCTGCTGCCGCTCCTGCTTCTGTCGCTGCTTTCACCGCACCAACATCACCACGAACCATGACAGTCACCAGTCCAGACCCGATTTTTTCGTACCCTGTTAATGTTACGTTAGCTGATTTAACCATGGCGTCAGCGGCTTCAATGGCGCCGACTAGCCCTTTAGTTTCAACTAATCCTAGTGCTTCTTGCATGGGTGTACCTCCTTCTCAAAATAAGTATTTTACTCTCTCAGTATAGGCAATCTGTAATATAAATAGTTGCCGCTTCCAAACAGAAAAAAAGAAGACGTCAATCGTGTTTTAACACAATTTTGCGCCTCCAAAAAAAATAACGACAAAAAGCCATCCAGTAGTGCATGGTTTGGGCTTTCTCATATGAAATTACTCTTAGCAATATATTGTTATCTTCATGGCAAGAAAATGTAAGCGCATTATAAATATGCTATACTAAGAACGACAGAAACACGCCAAGTCTCGCCGAAAGGGGAATAGCTATGTTACTACAGTCCAAAAGCAACGAAATGCTCATTGAAAAAGTAATGGATGAGTTCTCAGCCGCAACCAGTTTAGCCTCCGTTGTTGTAGATATACACGGTACCGAAGTTTCTAGATTATGTAACTTTACTCCTTTTTGCCAACTTATTCGCTCCAATCCCAAATATCGCTCCCTTTGCCAAAAATGTGATATGTTTGGTGGACTGGAAGCCTCCAAAACCGGAAAGCCCTTAATTTATCGATGTCATGCTGGATTAACTGATTTTTCAGTTCCAATTGTCGTCGAAAACCAACTGAGTGGGTTTTTACTTAGTGGCCAGGTTATTTGTGAAGAAAGTAGCGAAGTTGGTAATATTCAAACAGAAGAAACCGATTGGAAAAATGATAAAGAGCTCATCTCCGCGTTTCGATCTGTCCCTGTTTTCAGCTCTAAAAAAATCAACTCTTCTGCCGAAATGCTTACAATTATCTCCCAGTATTACTTGAAATCTGAAATGGAAAAAAGCCGCGAAGAACAAAAACAAAAAATCGTCTTCCACCACAATAAATCAACACACCATGAAGATAATAAAGAAATCCGTAAAGCACTGAAGTATATCGAGAAAAATCTCAACCGACCGATTACACTTGATGAAGTGGCAAGTCATGTGTATCTTAGTTCTTATTATTTTAGTAAGTTATTCAAAAAAGAAATGAATGTGAATTTCATCAATTATGTGAACCAGAAGAAAATGTCCCTTGCCAAAGAAATGTTGAAAAATCCACGTTTGTCCATTGATAATATCGCTCGTAACCTAGGTTTCACACAAACAAGTTATTTCTGCAAAGTCTTCCGAAAAGAGTTTGAAGTCACACCAAAAGGCTACCGTGAAACATTAAAATAAGTAGTATCTAAAAGTCATGTTCTCTTTACTTTAAGAATATGACTTTTTTGTTGCCTGAAAAACAAAAAAACTTTCATCCGTCATCGAATGAGAGTTTATGCACAGCAAATAAGCTATACTACCCGCACACGCTTTTTAGGACCCCGAAAAAGAGTTGCTTCCGGCTTATTTGGCGAGTATCCTGACTTGGCTTCATCCAACAATAGCACCTTCCCATACATTAAAACGTACAGTGGTTATATCTATTTTTGTCCACCTTACAGTTGCGGGGGCAGTTTCGGCATCGCACCGAATTCCTCTTTCAGAAATGCACATACATTCCACCAACATAAGACCTATTTAACTACCTACATCTTACCACAAAGTATTTATAAAAAAAGCGGTTTCAACAGAAACAACAAAAATCTACTATTGATTAGAAATAAGAAAACGTTGAGATTCATTGTCCCAGAGCGAATAACATCCTTGCTTAAAATCGATATCCCAATATTGTGCTATAGTTTGTTTTTGTAAAAAAAGCGCAATGACTCGTAAAACACCAAGATGACCTACGAGCAACACCGTATCAAGTTGCTGCCATTTTTCCATTTCTGCTTCCAATACCGCAACCACTCGTTCATAAAATATCGGAAAACTTTCCCCATTTGGAAATAGTGCCGTTTGCCAGTGATTACAGTATTCGTTCCAAGCATCTGGAAACTTAGCGCTAATTTCTTGATACGTATACCCTTCAAAATCACCGAAATCCATTTCATTTAACGCAGAAAAGCGCAGCACCTTTGCATTACTTAAAATATTTGCTGATTGTTTCACACGAGTAAGATCACTCGTAACAACTAAATCGACCGAGTAACTCCCCAGCTTTTCGCGGAGTTGCTCCATTTGTCGAACGCCATTTTCATTTAACGCAACATCTAACTGACCACAATATTTTTTCGCTACATTCCAGTCCGTTTCCCCGTGTCGCACAAAAATAAGTTGCACTTACATCAACCCCCAAAGTAGCACTAAACAAAATAAACACATAAGTTGCCCCATTTGTCCACCAGCACCAAGTGTGTCCCCATTCATACCACCAATCCGTTTATAAACAAATGCCCGGTAAATAATCGCAAACAGAATCACGCCAGCATAAGCAATGACGCCAATATAAGAGAAAAACATCCCTAAAACAACCAACACAATCACTTGTGCAATCACAATTGGCCACCAAGGAACTCCTAGAAAAATCGCCCCTAACCCTTCTTTTGATCCCGCGTAGGTCATTTTTGCAAAAAGCAACATTGTCACGCCTTTAGCAACAATCGGTAAAACGAAAAATAACCAACCAATTTGTTGCGTATCAGGAACAGATAAGAATAAAGCACCATAAAAAAGAAAATAAAAGCAAATCGCAATCACGCCGTTCGCGCCTACACGACTATCCTTCATGATTTCCAGCATCCGCTCTCTTTTACGAGAAGAAAAAAGCCCGTCCGCCGTATCCGCCAGTGCATCAACATGAAAACCGCCAGTAATGATAATTTCTGCAAAAAGTCCTGCAATAATCGCAACCGGCAAAGGCATAACAAGCGCCACCAAAGTAAAAATGAGCCAATTCCAAGCACCAATAATCACCCCGACAAATGGTAGCAAAGCACTCCCTTTTTTCAAGTTAATTTCATCCATATTTATTTGGATAGGTAGTGGAATTCGCGTAAAAAATTGAATTAATAAAATCAATGTTTTCATATTACTTCCACCTTTTCGGAATGCCGCTTACGACAAAATAAACTTCTTCTACTTGAGCCGCAATTTGCTGATTTACTCGACCAATAATATCTCTAAAAACACGCGTGAGTTTATTTTCAGGTACGACACCAAGCCCAATTTCATTCGTCACAAAAATAAGTTTAGCAGAAGAATTTCTTCCAGCAGTTAAAATGGCAGCCACTTCCGACTGAATTTCCGCTTCGACTTCATCTGCAACTTCATTAGTCAATTCACGCTCACCAAGCATAGTGAAAAATAAATTAGTCACTAACATCGTCACACAATCAAGCATAATTAGCTCATATTGATTCGCATGCTGATTCAAATAATTAGCGATAGCTTGAAAACTTTCGAATGTATCCCAATTTGCTGGACGAGTTGCTTGATGTTTTTGGATTCTAGCTTGAAACTCCGTATCGTTCTCATACGCAATGCCAGTCGCCACGTATAAAACACGATTATACTTAGCCGCCTCTTTTTCAGCAAAATTACTCTTTCCGCTCCTAGCTCCACCAGTAACAAGCATCATTTCACTCATGTCCATTCCTCATTCCTACGAAACTCCCCTATACGTTTAGCACCTAAAAATTCCCGTTCAAAAACGGTTACACTATTTGCTTTTACTGCTGCCAAAATAACCGATGCTGGTCCCGCAGTTTTGTTCATGATTTCTTCGCTAAAAGTATCCATCGCGGAAAAAACGCCATCATTTAATCGCGCTAAAAGATTTGCCTCATAAGCCATTCCTTTCGAACCAACTGGTACTACTTCAAGCACCGAGCTATGTGCGGCCAACTTCTTCACTAAACGATAATCTGGCATTTCCGTCATTTTTTGCAGGACTTCTGGACCTACAAAGGGTTCGCCAAACGCAAATAAGACCGCAGCTTCATGCACATTTATCAGCTTAAGTGCAGCTTTAGTCGCAAAACCAGTTACGAGAACCCCTACGCTAGTCTGGGTTACTTTCATATTTTCTTCTGTACTGCCATTTAATTCAATATGGCTTAAATTTGCTTTAATAAGTTCATCCTTTAATCCAGCTATAACACGTCTGCCAGTGGGCTCCATTTCCGCTCCGACAACATCACTAACAGCTACAACCTCTGCACCAGAAGCAATCATTTCCATTAAAGCCACTCTCAAAGTCAAACGAGCTGTCACTTCTGGGGCAACCATTAAGCCATCATGCGCTTTTTCGCCAAAGCCAGCACTAATATCACAGCTTGTTAAAATACAACCTCCTGGCACATCAATTACAGATAAATCCCTCACTTGAGGCATAAAAAAACCTCCACTTAGTTAAAATTAATCTTCCAAATATGCGCGCAGTTCTTCTATTCCAGTTTCTTCCACCGAGGATATATAAAATATATGCTTCGCGCCAGCCATGCGTAACTCTCGTTCTGCTCGTTCCATGTCTTTGTCCGATTCCGCCAAATCCACTTTTGTAACAATCCCAATAACCGGTTTAGCAAAAATGCTGGCAAACATTGGTGAAAACGTCTGCTTTTTCTCTGTCACACTTTGTAAAATTGCGATCACTGACGCATCTGCTGCGGTCACTGTGAGCGCACTGTAAAGTTGTCTATGCTGCACAAACTCACCAGGAGTATCAATCATTTCTTGAAAATACTCCACAGCTTGTGTTTTTTTATATAAAATATCATAACCATGCAATTTTTGGCACAGGGTTGTTTTACCACATCCAACCGAGCCCATTACCATCATTTTCTTCAAGCAACTCAGCTCCTAGTAATTTTTGGAATCGAGAAGTCCAAAATTTCGTTTAATGAAAAAACTACTTGTTGTAAAGCTGATTCAACAGAAGAAACATCGCCTGTTAGTACAACCGAACCACTAAAACGGTCAATAAAGCCAATTCGTACATCGCCGGATTTAGTCGCGATATCACTTGCAATAATGGAAGCTTCACTTGGCGTAATAGTTAAAATCCCAATTGCACTTGCGCCGTCTTCTAGTCCTAATTTCGTATAAATATCACGGTTCGGATTGGCGATTAAATGCGCAAGCGTCACCTGTTTACCTGGTACATATTCTTGTATTACACGTTCTTTATTATCATCAAAACCCATTTTTCCCACTCCTCATCTAGACAAACTATCTCAAAATAATCCTATCATATTTAGGCGCCACTATTTTGTCAGCTTGTTCAAAAGGCGCGCAACCTCAGTCAGTGCACGCCTTCTCCCAAAACTCTATGACAATATATTGTTATCTTTTTAATAAATCAAACTCTCGAAGACTTCTTTACGCGGTCTTGGAATAACTACTTTATTAATTAAAAGTGCTTCTTCTTTCGCTGCTGCAAGGCCTGCTTCCACTGCTGCTTCACAAGCTGCTGTGTCACCAGTTAAAACGACAAACGATTTACCAGCAATCCCCGTTGCCAAACGAATATCTAGTAACTGCACATCGGCCGCTTTTACCGCAGCATCGGCCGCAATAATCGAACCAGAGCAAGAATAATATTCCATAACGCCTACTGCATTCATTTCGTCTGGAACTTCTGTTTTGTTAATCGCTTTGATTACTTGGTCTGACACACGTGGAATCACTAGGTTACCAACGATATTCGCCGCACCAATTTTTGTTCCTGCTTCGATGGATTGTGCCACTGAGTCCACTGTCCCAGCGATTAAAATATAATACTTCCCTGGACAACTTGCTTTTGCATAAATTAATTCGGAATTGGCCGCTTTTAACATCGTATCAACTGCCTCAATGCCTTTCGAAATACTATTTAATTCCAGAAATCCTAACGTATCCATTTTCATGACATCACCTTCTTAATATGAACTTGTTCTTCAGTTATACGAACAATTTGACCATCAATACTTGCATGGATATTGGCTCCAAGAGCAGCATCCGGAATTTTCGCAATTAAGTCACCTTTTTTCACGATGTCTCCCTCACTCACAACTGGAATAGACGGTGCACCAATATGCATTTTTGTTGGGATAAATACTTCATCCACTTCTAAATAATGCATTTTTTCTAAATGAACATCAGCATATTGCTGTAAGCCCATTTTAATCAAAATATTTTTGGGTGCAATCGATTTATATTCACGCATCGGGTCTGGTGTGAATTCTTTCTTATCCGTTTGATAACGTACACCTTGTTTTAAAAGTTCTTTTTTGACGTGAATATTTACTTGGCGCGGGGAAAGCCCCATCGGACAAGCGATTACCTCACAAATACCACATTCACAACAAATCATTGCTTCTTCCCAAATTGGATCCGGCTTGATGTCTGTTATAACTTCTGCAACCGCGAAATGGCGCATGACTTTGTGGGGGTGAATATCATGACCTAATTGTTGTCTCGGGCATAAATCAGAGCAAAGCGAGCACTGAATACAAGCTGATTTTGTTTCATTGAAAATTTGCTCCACTGTTTGGTAATGAAGCTTATGCAAGTAGCCTGTATCCTCTGCCACAATCAAACCAGAAGTTGTTTTCGTTACTACTTTGTCGGCGATTGTTGATTGGTCATTTAATTTACCCATCATTGGCCCACCGTCTAAGAATAAATACTCGTTTAAAGTGGTTCCACCTGCTGCTGCTAAACATACTTCAAATGGCGTTCCAACTGGTACATCTAAAAGTTTTGGCTCGCCTACTGCGCCTGTAACTGTTAGCTGCTTGCGAACAACTGGTGCGTCATCTTGAATTGCATGAAAAACATTCCACATCGTTGAAACATTCGATACAATACAACCAACCATTAATGGAATGCCGCTTGGTGGTACTACTCGCCCAGTCACTTCAAACACCATGACTTGCTCATCACCAGTCGGATAGACATTATCCATCTCATGAATAGTAACGCTTGCATCTAGTTCTGAAATTGCTGACCGCAAAGCCGCAATTTCCTCTGTGTAATATCGTTTTGTCGCAATAACAGCAAATTCTGCTCCGACTTGGCTTTTAACCATTTCAATTGCTTTAATCGTTTCTACTGCATGGTTTCTCATAACAAAATGATCGGTTTTTAATAACGGCTCACATTCTGCCGCATTGATAATTAAGTATTCCACTTCACCGCTAAATTTGGCATGGGTCGGAAAGCCCGCTCCACCACAACCAACAACGCCAGCATCTTTAATCTTTTCTAAAATGGACATTTGGCTCAACACCCTCTTAATAGTTTTTCAGTATACTTCAATGATAGAGCGTTTACATTCCAAAATCTATAGTAAAATTTTGCAGCCTAAAAGAGAGCAATATAATAGAATAAAAAACCTACTAAAATTAGCAGGTTTTATCATTTTTATTACGACTTCCGATTTCTTCCGTTTCTAAATTGTCCACTAGCTCGCTCACTTCACGCTTCACTTTCTTCGCGTATCCCGGGTTGTTTCCGCCTGTTGAGATACCAACAGTCAGCTCATTTTTCGTCACTGTTGCCATATTGAAAAAATCGGAATTAGCTTGGTTAGTTGTATCATTCACGAGCTGTCCAGGCGTCCGGTCGCGTAAAACGAGTTGATTTACTTCCAAGTTATCTGTGCAAATAAATATCATAAATGCCGATTTAAGATGTTCCGAGCGATAAGCTTCTTCCATTATCTGCACATCCAGCGCCTTAATCTCTGGCAAAATCTTTAGTCCAACTACCAAAATATCTGCACCCGCGTCCAGCAAGCCCATAATTTTCCGAAGCGCTACTTTCCCGCCTCCGATTATGACAACCTTTCTCCCTGTAATATCAAGCATTATCGGGTATTTCATCAGCAAACCTCCGCACATTTTTCTTCATTTTAACACATAATTGAAATATTTTTCGGGTATAGTTAAAATAATTCAAAAGGAGGTAAAATAAATGTTTAATCAAGCGAAACAAATCTCCACATTTTTTACTTTTAATGGTAATGGCGAGGAAGCGTTTAACTTTTATTTAAACACTTTTCCAGATGCAAAAAAAGTCGGCCTCACTTACTTCACGAAACCAGAGCAAGGTGGCGATATCGGCAAAGTACTAAATGCTACTTTTGAAATGAAAGGTGCTTCGTTCATGATTATGGATATGACAAACAATGCCTCCCCTGACTTTAGCTGGGCCACAACAACCCTTTATTTTGCAGATACGGAAGATGAATTCGACACCCTTTTTGAAAAACTGGCGAAAGAAGGCACGGTTATGATGGGACCAGAAGCAGTAGAAGCGCTTCGAAAAGTGGCTTGGGTCACGGATAAATATGGCATTACTTGGCAACTCGCATTTGTATAAAAACGAGAAGAAAACGCCGTCCTAAAGCGTTTTCTTTTTGCATTCAAAATGTTTGACCATTTTCGACCATTATGATAAGATACCTGTATTACAAATAAACGAAGGCTTTTTAAGGAGGAATTTTTCATGGCAGAGAATAAAAATAATGAAAATATCACCAACATCCTTACCCAAAAATTGATCGATACACGCACGGTGTTAATTTACGGGGAGATCAATCAGGAGTTAGCCGAAGACGTTTCTAAGCAGCTGTTACTTTTGGAATCTATTAGTAATGATCCTATTACCATTTTTATTAATAGCCAAGGCGGACACGTCGAAGCTGGCGATACGATTCACGATATGATTAAATTTATTAAACCAACAGTGAAAGTCGTTGGAACTGGCTGGGTTGCAAGCGCTGGTATTACGATTTACTTAGCTGCTAAAAAAGAAAATCGCTTTAGCCTTCCAAATACGCGCTACATGATTCACCAACCTGCTGGCGGCGTTCAAGGTCAAAGTACCGAAATCGAAATCGAAGCAAAAGAAATTATTCGGATGCGTGAAAGAATTAACCGCTTAATCGCCGAAGCAACCGGTCAATCATACGAACAAATTTCTAAAGATACAGATCGTAACTTCTGGCTTTCTGTTAAGGAAGCGAAAGATTACGGCATCGTAAATGAAATCATTGAAAACCGAGACAGTTTAAAATAATACTAAAAGGTTCACTTGCAAAATGAAGTGAACCTTTTTTATTCGCTTTAAGAAGGAGGACTTACAATGAACTTAACGAAAAAAAATTTCCAAAAACTCGACGAAATACATTTATCACTAGAAAATCGCCACTCTATGTCCGCGATTATCGATATTTTAAGCGAATCCTACATTGAAATCACGCAAAGTGGTGTTGTTAAGGATTATACTTATTACAAATCGTTAACAACACTTGGTGATAGTAGTTTAGAAATCATAGAATATGACATAAAAATTTTAGACGAAACAAAAGTCCTCTCTTATTATAAACTCAAAAATCTAAGCGAAAATAGCTATACAATGCGAAGTAATATCTGGATTTTTGAAAATAATTCATGGAAACTCACTTTTCATCAAGGGACTAAAATTGTATAAAAAAAGGAATTTGACTAATCGCCAAATTCCTTTTCATTATTTTCGTTTACGTAGAAGAACCGCACTAGTTATTGTTAGCATGATGCCTCCAAAAAAACTAGCCGTTATTCCTCGGTCCCCTGTTTTTGGTAAACTCGCATTTTCTGTTGCCACGGAATTAATAGAAATAGCCGAATTTATTGGAGTAACTTCGCTTTCAGTAGGAACTGATTCTACTGGATTCGTTGGCTCTACTAGTTTTACTGGGTCTACAGGTTTTACTGGGTCTACTGGGTCTACTGGATCTACTGGGTCTACTGGATCTACTGGATCTACTGGATCTACTGGATCTACTGGATTAACAGGTTTCTCCAACAATGCCTGCGTGATTTTACCCGAATACGTGGTTGTTAAAGAGCCAATTGTTACTGGCAAATTATACTCGTAGTTTAAAATATAATTACTTTCCAGTCCTAACCAGGTAATCTCGCCATTCTCATAAACACCTGCATGATTAACTTTTGTTGGTTTCGCCCTATTACCATTTTCGTCCGTAACTGGTGCTGGTAATGTCAACGGATCATCCACTTCGACTGCATCTAAAACTCGAGTTTGATTGTCGAGTTCTAACCTTGTTAAGTTAGTCAAACTTTTCAGTGGGGAAATATCTATAATATGGTTAAAACTGAGTGTCAAAGTCTCCAAATTTGGTATTTTTGCCAAACTGCTAATATCTTTAACCTGATTTGCTTTTATATCAAAATCTTCAAGGCTTGTAAGATTTTCAACCACACTAATATCTGTTATATTATTTCCAAATAAACTTAATCCGAGCAAATTCGACATGTTCTTAAGTGGTGTAATATCCGTAATATGATTTCCACCAGCCCAAAACATCATCATATTGGATAAATTTTGGGTGGGTGTCAAATCACTTACATTGCAATCTCGCATTGTCAAAAACTCTAACTGAGTCATGTTTTTAACTGCACTAATATCTGAAACTGGATTAGCACTAATATTAAGTTCTATTAGGTTGGTTAAGTTCTTTAGTTGGTCGATTGTTTGTACATTGTTAAATTCAACATCTAGTGTTGTTAATGTAGATAGATTCGCAATTGGAGTTAAATCGCTTATTTGATTTTTGGGTATATAAAGCGTTTCTAATTGTGTTAAATTACTAAGTGGCGTTAAATCACTTACTTGATTTCCATAACCAAATAATTGCGTAAGGTTCTTCAAATACTGCACGCCTTCAAGGCTTTGTACCCCTGCTGATGTGAAATGTAATGCTCCAACCTTGTTCAATTGGCTTTGAGTAACGGAGCTAGTTACGGATGGTTGTTTCATCCAATCAGCTACCACTTTTGCAAGCTTTGGATCTGGAAATATTTCATTGATTGGTGTTGGATTGGTGAGTGTATAAGTTACCTCTGCTTCAACAGGATGCGGGTTAGTAAAATTTCCGATACTAAAAGCAACAGTTAAAACTAAAAGTAAGCTAGTAATAAGTTTCATTATTTTCATGATATCCTCCTTGAGTTTCAATCAACATCATACTTTGTCTATACACTCAAATCAACGGAACTAGGAGGAAATTTTTCTTGTTTTAATAAATTCACGACACTTCATTATTAGCAAGCTTTTTCATCGACTAACCTTGCTACCATCACATTACTAGAATTTCCGCGATTGGTATATCTTTTTTTAGTTGTGTCTAAAAAATGAACCTAAGCAAAAAAACAGCTTTTTTTCACTACTAGAAAAGGTAAGTTAGATATAAATTCTACACTTACCTTTTCCTTCTTTATAATTCGTCTGCAGTTGGCTCTCTAACATATTGCTTCATTGCCAGTTCACAAGCACCAAACTGTTTGAAATTTTGGCGTGCTTCTAATAAAGTTAAACCATTATTAGCACTAGAGCGAATATTTAACAAATCTTCTATCGTGGAAATAGTTTAATAGTGCGAATAAATCTCCGCTTCATCAAAAACGAAATAAGCCTCATCTTCCTAGTAACATACCTGACAAATTTCAAACTCGCCCCTAACATCAATAGTTAAACTATTACAACAAGCGCATCTATATTTAGGCATTTAATTCCTCTTTTCTCAATTGTACAGTCCACTTGAGTAACACCGTCAGTTCGTTTTCTTCTATAATTTCAAAACCAGCATTTACAAGAAATGCAATACCAGCTTCATTTTTCCGTCTAACTTCATCCAACATAACTATCCCGCCACAATCAGTTTGAAAAAAATCCAAGAATAATTGCAAAGCTTTTTGAGCGATTCGCTGGCCTCTGTAACATGCAGCCACTTTAATATTTAAATGAGCTGTTCCTTTTTCAAAATCGCGAAAGCTAACTTCACCAACGGATTCTGTGTCTTTTTTTATAATAAAATAAGCATTGCTCGGTTGTGATTTTGACTTTAACCAGTCCATGCGCGTTTCTTCCGGAAAAGGAAATGGTCCGCCAAGCACTTCTGTTGTTGCCAAATCTCCCCACAACCATTCAATGAAAGGAAAGTCAGCTGTTGTAGGTTGTTGTAATGTGATTTCCATGAAGTTCCCCCTTGTTTACTTAGTAGTTAAAAGTTCACTAATGAACTTGATGATTATATTTTACAATGTTATCATTAAATTCAACATAAATTCAACCAAGCAGGTGTATCATGATATATTACAAAGATAAACTTAAAACAATCGGAACAGCTTTAACTTCTTTATCTTTTATTCTCATGTTTGGCTTATTAACTTTATTGTCAATAGAAAAACCAGAGTCATTTTACTATGGTCTTATTACTCTATTATTTATAGGATATTTAATTGTGAAACTTCTACTCCCGCCAAAAGAATGGAGCCAAGTCACCAAGAACGATTTTATTATTCACACACGCAACAAAACAAAAACGATTCATCTTGCAAATGTGAAGAGAATAAGTTATAACTTCCAACCTTCTCGTCCGAGCTTTGGACATCCTATTCCAGAAACGATGGAACTATTCTTTCAAACAGAAGACAAGATGGAGAAAATCGACTGCGCCTTTATCGGCCGAAGCAATTTCGTTGAATTAATTAACCAATTTGATGCCAAATTAGCCTCATTAAGAGAAGATATAAAAAAACATGACTATAGCTATCCACGCGATTTTACATTCGGTATTTTTATTTTTGGTGTTGTCGTGCTCTTCTTGATGCTCATTCTTTTGTTTGGACGAGAATTTCTATTTGAGCAAATTGGAAAAGTTTTTGTATAATACGTCAAATATAATGAAAAACCAGCTTCCATTTACTTTGGACATTATTTTCTATCAAATAGATAAAATATTTTGAGCGGTTCTATAAAACACGAATTATTTATATTACACAGCAGATGGGCAGCACTTGACACGGTTGAATTTTTCGAAAGCTCAGAGAAAGTAGATTTATGAATAAAAAACAGCTTGTAAACTATACAAGCTGTTTTTATTTATTTTGCTACACTTTTTAATGCACCATTTTCTATAAATAATTGTTCTTCTGCCAAGTCTAATGTTGTTGCTCGGTGAGAAATTACGAGCACCGTTTTATCTTGAATTTCTGAACGGAGCGTGTTTAAAATCGCTTGTTCATTAATGTAATCCAAATTGCTTGTTGGTTCATCTAATAATAATAACGGAGCACCATGGAGAAATAGTCTAGCTAAGCCAATCCGCTGGCGTTCGCCGTCTGATAAATTTCGTGATTGCCCGCCAATGATCGTGTCATAACCTTCTGGCAAAGTCTCAATCCATGTATCGATAGCAGCTTTTCGGGCCGCCTCTTTAACTTCTTTCAAAGTAGCATCTTTTTTTCCTAAACGAATATTATTACCAAGTGTGTCTTCAAACAAAAACGTACTTTGCTCCATTACACCTTCGAGCCTATGAAGCGAAGACTCTGTAATTTCAGGGAGTTCGTTATCATTTAATTTAACCTCGCCTTTTGGATCCCAGTAACGCATCAGTAGTTTTACTAAGGTACTTTTCCCGCTGCCACTTTCCCCACCGATGCCAAGCCATTTTCCCTTAGGTAGTGCTAGCGAAATTTCGTTTAAAAGTGGTTGTTTTCCATCATAGCTAAAAGTCACTTTATCTAACTCCGCACTTTCAAAATTCGCTAGTTCAAGCCGACCGTTAAATAATACCACAGGTTTTTCTTCTGTTAATGTATATAATCGCTTACCACTAGCAAAAGTAGTTAACAGCGCTGTTCCTAAAGCATTTAATGCCAATACCGATCCAAAAGAACTCAGACTAAGCACGGTTCCAATTAATACTGTTTCAAGCGGTAATTGCAAAAGACTACCTAACACTAAAATTAAAGTCGCCGTACCAATTAGCACCCATTCACCAAATATTTGGAGCTCGCTTCCTTGTCTTATTCTTTTTTTATACTGCTTATTGAGCTTTTCGCCTTGTGTTTCTAATTTACTCAAACGCTCTTCGCCCAATTTAAACTGGAATATATCTTGTAAACTTGCAATATTTTCCATTATCATCTGATTGAGCCCAACGAATTCTTTTTGATAAGCAGTTCCGATTTTTTTATTTCGTTTATAACTAATCATCGGCAAAACGACACCAACCAAGATTTGTCCTAACAAAAGTATGAGCGCTAAACGAACATCATAGGTCGCCAAAAAGCCAACTGTTGCTATCGTCGTACCAAGTGCAATAAAAACCGGTGAGATTGTATGTGCGAAAAACACTTCCAAAGCCTCGACGTCTGTTGTAATCGCGGCAACTAAATCACCACTTTTCTTTCCGGATAAACGAGCAGGTCCTAATTTTCGCAACGTCACAAAAATACGTTCACGAATAATCGCAAGCAAACGAAAGGCAATATCATGATTTAAATACTGTTCCAAATATCGTGCCAAACCGCGAACCACCCCACAAGCAACCATTACAAAGAGCCATTTATACGGATTCAGTGGCTGCTGTAAAATTACCGCGATAATGCCATACGTACCAATCAGAGAAATCATGATAACCGATAAATTACTTATAGTACCAAGTAAAATCGCCAAAATCATCTTTCCTCGTAACGGCTTAACAAACTTTAATAACCAGCCAATAATCGTCCATTCTGACATATCATGCTCCCCCTTTCAGCAACGCTTCTTCTTCTAAAAAGTAATTTTTGAAGTAATTGGATTCTTGTTGCAATCGTTCTGGGCTCGCCACTTCTACCAATTTTCCCGCGTCAAAAACGAGTACCTGATCCGCGTCCAAAATATTATATAAGCGATGCGAAATAAAGAGCACAATTTTTTCTTTAGCTAATTCTTGCAACACCAAAAGAATAATTTTTTCACTTTCCAAATCCACACCAGACGTAATTTCATCAAAAACATAGACTTCAGCTTGACACAGCAATGCTCTCGCTAGTAACAACCGCTGCCTTTGCCCACCAGATAAATTACTTCCGTTCTCTTCTAAATTCTCACTTAATTGCCCCGGTAGTTTCCGAACAAAATCAGCCAAACTAACTTGCTCCAAAACATTCCATAAATCACTATCATTTGCGGCTGGATTACCAATTAATAAATTTTCCCGAATACTATTTGCATAAAGATAACCATGATTATCTACTAACACAGCTTGTTTACGAATAGCTTCCCCGCTCAAATTAGCTAACGATACATCATTCCAAACAATATCCCCTTGATAATCAGGCAATTGGTTTAATAACACTCGGACAAACGTACTTTTTCCTGAACCAGACTTTCCGACAAGTGCTGAAAAACTTCCTTTATTGAAAAGAGCTGATATATCTTGAAGTGCTTTAGCTTTACCCTCTTCATATGTATATGTCAAATGACGAACTTCCATTTTTTCTAACGGTTTAGCTAATTCTTCTGAGCCATAAACTTGCTCTTTTAACTCTAAATAAGCGAACAATTTACTGCAAGCACTAATTCCATTCATCGCCACATGGAATAAAGACCCAAGTTGACGCATTGGAATAAAGAATTCAGCGCTTAGTAGTAAGAACATCAGCATGCCAGTCATGCTTATATTCCCATTTGTGAACATAATTAACGACATACCGATACCAAGTGCCGCCCCACTATACGAAATAATATCCATAATCGTAATCGAATTCAGTTGCATCGATAACAAACTCATCGTAGCTTTACGGAAACGTTCCGCATCAGAAACAATTTCCTCTTGCTTATATTTATCTTGTTCATAAGCCTTCAAAATACTCAAGCCACTTAAATTTTCATGAAATTTGGTTCCTAAATTCGTATAATCCGACCAATAGCCACTCAAAATCCGTTTAGCAATTTTCATCACTGCTATAATAACAACCGGAATCATCGGCATACAAATTAATAGCACAATCGCCGGCTGCCACGCAAATCCAACTAAACTTCCAAAAATCATCAAAGAAGCGATGAGACAATAAAATAATTGCGGTAAAAAACGTGAATAATAAATTTCTAATTGTTCGATCCCATCTACCGCGAGCTGCGTTAAAGTTGATGCCGGTAGCTGTCCTTCGTTGTTGCCTAACCGAAAAGCTTTTTCCATCACAGCGCGCCTCATTGATAAACGCAGTTCTGCTGATGCTTGGTAAATTTGTTTCTCCGCTAATTTGGTAAGTATCGCTTTGCCAACTAAAACGACTAAAACCGTTCCAATAAGCCATAACCAATCGACACTTTGGCCCTCTAAATAATGCGTTAATTGTTGAGCAAAAACAAGCCAAAGACCAATCATCAACCCCAAACTCAGCACACGATAAAGAATTAATAACACTAAAGATTTCTTTTCAACCAATTGAAACAAACGCTTATCAATCATTGCACTTCCCCCCGAGTTACAATAAGGTTCGTTTCAAGATACCTTAATACTTTCTTTGGTTTTTTGGCAGTATGAGCCATTTTAAATACTACTTTTCCCATTTGATCGCTAACCCCCATTAATAAATCTTTGTTTATTATATCACAAAAATCTGTGTTTGATAATGATTCTCATTGTCATTTGTGGTTTTCAAATTATTAGCAGCTCCTATTTTGGTTTTTATTTTACTAAAAAGTTATTATTTTATCTTCTTAAGGTAAACTTTATTTATATTTAAATTTATCAATCAAAATAATAAGTATTTTATAAAATGCTATAAAAAGATATTTAAGTAAAAATTACAAGAAGAACCTCAAATTCTCTTATATAATTTTTAAACAAAAAAGTAATATGTTATAATCATTTTGTACTATAAACATAAAAAGGAGATGGCAACATGATAAAAATATTATATGTACTAGGGATGTCTTTGGTTTTATCTATATTAATAGGTAGTGTCCAAGTTTCGGCTAAAGAAAATATATTTAGTACAAAAGACAAAGAAGTTTATGTTGAAAATAATCAATATGGGGAGATAATTCAAACAGAAATAGATTACTCCAACGCAAATATAGAAACAGTGGAAGGGGCAAAAGTTACATATTCTGAAGCAAAGGAAATTAGCGAAGAATCACAGAGTAATACTAGACCCTTACTCAAAAAAAGCAGTAAAACAACTGGAACAAAAACTGTCATTCCAGGTGGAATGATATATAAAGGAGTAACAGTAAAACAAAATTTCTCAGGCTATAGTTTTTCTTATAAAGCTGATTATACTACTATATATGGTAAAATCGAATGGGGTTCGAAATATGCGGATCGTTTAGATCGTATTTACGGGATAAATTATAGTACAAATAATGGTGGAAGTATTTTGTCAAAAGGTGTCTTCAGAAAAAATGAAAAATCCGGCTATTCTGCATATGGTGGGGTGAAAATGGTAATCAACAATACTAGTGGTGGAAATTATACCGTTTACAACTACATCCGAGTAGGCAAAGATAAAGTATGGTTGGATTATGTAAATAATCGTTAGAAGGTGAATGAATGTATGAGTACATTATATAGTTTTGAAAATATTTTTGGTAATTCTTTACTAAATATTTTAATCATTATTATTGCAGTATGGATTGTTTTACTTAACCTCATCAAAATTTTTGATTATAATAAAACACATCCCAAAGAAATAAAAGTAATAAATCTGGTGTTTTTTGTACTATCTTTATGGTTTTTTATACGCTTTATATTATCAATAAGTTTATTTTAAAAAATAACGTTGAAAACATATTTCATTTGTTTTCAGCGTTATTTTTTTATACTTTTATTTGACTGCGTGGTAACCACATAGTTTATACTAAAACTAAATCACAAGGAGGTATTCAGATGCATACTCTTTCCAGTGGCGAAATCGCGCAACTTTTTCAAATATCTAAATATAAAATCCGTCATTATATTGATGAAGGTATTCTAGTTCCCAAACGAAATCCTGAAAATGGCTATTATTATTTTGAAGAAACAGATATTTACCGTTTATATCAAATTATTCTTTTTAGAAAAATTGGCTTTTCTATTCAAGAAATAAAAGAAAGTTTGCTTGGTGAAAAAGTGACTCCCATGTTAGAGCAGGCTGAACAAGATTTGCAACAACAAATAGAAGAATTAGTAGGAATTCAGAAAACGATTCAGAAAATCATTCATTCGCAAAAAGAAATGCGTTTAAATGAAATCACGTTTGTAGCTAAAGAAGACCGTTATTTTAAAAAAGTTCCTAACCAAATAGTTGATAAAAACACTATCAACTACTCCCAAGCCGCAAAACACAATCTACCGGATTTAGAGGAACCTTTTTACATTTTCTGCAAGCAAAACACTGGTGTAATCTGCCTTAAGAGCATTAAAAAAAGGAGTGATTATACTTTTCCGGCTGGCGAATATGCTCGTAAATCTTTTATTACCAAAGATGAAGCAACTATTGAAACGCAAATCCAACTATTTTTAGAAGAATTAAAATATCCTACAACAAGCATGATATTATACGAAAACATCTACCCTTCACTCGCCTATCCGGACGCAATGGTTTACACAATGGAAGTGCCGTTATGATCCTTTCCATTAAAAACATCGATTCATTTGAAAAAGAAAGTATCGTTGAAGAAGTAGCTTCTTTAGTTGTCGCAGGGTTCAAATCAAAGTTCACAAAAACGCTATTCAAAGAAACAGAAGTACATGACATTATATACGCTTTTTGCCATTACATTTACACAGAACAAGACGAAAACCTACTAATTGCAATACAAGATAAGCTAGTTTGCGGTTGCATGTTTGTAACGAGCAAGAGTGACTCTCATCAAAAACTATATCAAGCACTAAGAAAATTTTTATCATTTTCACAGTGCCTCAAATTGATTTTCTTACTCAGTCTTCTATCACACAAACCTGTTCAAAATGAACGATATATTGATTTTATAACCGTTTCGCCAAATTTTCGTGGTCAAGGCATTGGAAAAATGCTAATTTCTCATTGCCTAGAAACTTTTCATGATGAACAGATTACTCTATACGTTGCCAAGAACAATAATCGCGCTTGCAAGCTGTATAGAGCTTTAGGTTTCCAAGTGATTCAAAAAGAAAATAGCACATTGATGGGAGTACTCACCGGTATCAAAAAATGGCAAAAAATGGAGTGGATACAATGAAACGTTGGAAAAAAATAACTATCATAATGAGTGCAATCATCGTCATATTAGTAGCGATTCTTTTCATCGGAAACAATTTCGAAATGAACGAAACAAGCGTCGCAATCCCAACTACTGGTGGAAAACTTTCTGCGGTCGTGACAACTCCAAAACACGAGAAACCAAAAGGCATTATTGTGTTTGTTCATGGTGACGGGGCACAAGAAGCAACTCAAAACGGTGGCTATAAACCGCTAATGGAACGCTTTGCCCAACAAGGATATATATCTGTTTCTTGGGATAAATTAGGCGTTGGTAAATCCTCAGGCAATTGGCTAAATCAGTCCATGGATGACCGCGCAAACGAAGTCAACCAAGTGATTGATTGGATGAAAGTGAAGTATCCTGATAGCACCGCCAAAATCGGCTTATGGGGCGCTAGTCAAGCCGGCTGGGTAATCCCAAAAGCAATGAATGCAAATAATGAGATTGCTTTCTCAATCCTTGCCGCCCCTGCTATCAACTGGATGCGTCAAGGAGAATATAACACCAGCTGGCAAGCGAAAGACGCTGGTAAAACAACTAAAGAAGTCAAGCAAGCACAACAAAATTTTCTCACCGACAGCGCCCTTATTTCTAAAAATAACACCTACGAAAGCTACAAACAAAATGGCGGCAAAGAAAAAATGACCCCGGATCGCTACAACTTTATCCGCAAAAACATGAACCAAGATGCCACCCTAGACCTTTCAAAAATAAAAGCAAAAATCTATCTCGTCTTAGCTGAAAAAGATAAAAATGTTGATTCAGCAGAAACAAAAGATGTTTACACCCAACAAATCAAAAAAGAAAAACTAGAAATCCAAACCATCCCAAATGTCTCGCATCAAATGATTAATCCTGCCATCGCTAATTCAGATTTGCTCACCAATATTGTTGGGTTAATGATTCCAAAATATTTTTTAGTAAATGGCGCTTACCTAGATTACTGCGAGCAAGTAGTTTCTAAACAATAAAAAGAAGACCCAATTAATGGTCTTCTTTTCTTATAGAATAATTTCTAAAATACGCCTGTTGCCAAACTTGTGTTTTTTTCGCTGTTTTATTTAAATTCTGATACCACGATGGATAAAATCTAGCAGCCATTTTTCCAATACCAGCTTCACTAGTTAAAATTCCCTTTTCAATTAAACACTGCCTTGGAAAAACAAATATACCGTTCAAATCATCATCCATAACAACAATGCTTAAAAAATCAGCATTATCATTCTCATCAAAAGGACAATTCTTACCCAATTCATCTTTCTCCCAAAAAGCAACAAAGTACCCTGCTTTTTTATCTGTTTTCTTCGCCAAACGCGTACGAGTCATTGTGCCATCTTTAGCCGTTTTTACAATCATTCCTCGATATTCTTTGTTTTGTAGTTCTTCCCGAATTATTTCAAGTTCACCAAGTTCGCTTTGTAACAGCTGTTCATACTCCATTAACTCTCTCCCTTCAGTTGCAAATGAAGAATTGGATAAGGCTTCCTAAAACCGTCCGCGTCACTTCTAGAAGAAACCACAAATCCATGCTTCAAATAAAATCTCGTTGCATTTTCATTTTGTTCATTCACATCCACCAGGTTTATCCGCTTATTTTCTATTAGCCAACCCAGAATCTGACTCCCATAACCATTACCCGTGGCTACCGGATCCAGAAACAACATATCTAGTTCCCGCTCGCTCGTCCCACTAAAACCAACAACCTCTTCACCAGCGAACCATAAGAACAGTTCCACATTATCTAGAAACAAAGGAATTTGTTCTTTGTAAAACTGCCTATCTTCCGCAGTTAAAAAATTATGCGTTTCAATAACTGACTTTTCCCAAATCGCTAAAATTGTCTGGTAATCTTGTTTTTTCGCTCGTTTATTTATAAGTATCATTTTTTCAACTTCCTATTTATTTTTTATTTATGCAAGTTCTTCGGTCAAGATTAATAAAGACTCCCCATTTTCATCTGTTGCCGTTATTTCTATAAAATCAAAACCATCCGTTTTTACTTGTTCCCATGGTATATGCCTACCATCAATTAAAACGACATGCCCGTTTTCATCAAATTCATAATCTTCTTTTTCCGTTTCATAATCAATGCCAATTCCAATAGATAAACGAATGTTAGATAAATTATTTATAGGATATTTTTTTAATTCTCTATTTTGCCTAACTTCTGTATCAAACTCATCGCAAAACATACTATCATACCCATAATATGCACCATCATAAAGCAAAATTTCTTTCCCAGATAAAGTGCTTTTCGCTATAATTTTTAATGGGATTTCATATGCTTCACTAGTAATTAACTGATCACCATCTATTTTTTTAAGCGTTCCACAATATAAAATCTCAAAAGTTTCCTCTTTATTTATTGTTTCAATTTCTACATTAAGGAAATCATTGATACTTAGCTTTTTAGCTGTGTTTTTCAAATATGATGGAATCAACATTTCCCCTCCTCCGTAATGGTGTATGCTTGTTATAACCTGATTTTTTTTATAGTCACTAATATTTGCTATCTACACCGAAAAACCTCTTCTTATAGTTTAATTATACTGTGTAAAATGCATAAATCAATTTAACTGTCATTTACAAATGAAATGACACTATCTTCCCTCTCCCAACTACACTCGCGCCCTCCATAACCATAAAAGACTTATTTGGCTGAATCTTACTATAACCAACGCCCTCTTGTTCATATAAAAAAGAACACATTGCATACCCCGTCGAATCCAGCGTATCCACTTCTATATCATAAATTTCAACTCCTAAATATTCCCGATCCTCATCCAACTCCATCACAAAATGCGGCCGATACCCCGCTTCCGGAACCGTTTTTCTTGCATTAGAGTAAAAGGTAACCTCTACCATAAAGCTCTGCTGCGACTTCATATTATTCCTCCTAATCTGCTTTAATATTTTCAAAGCACCAATAATAAAAAAACCGAAAACCTATCAAACGATTTTCGACTTTAAATTCCTTTTTGAATAATACCGAATCAAGCTTACTCTTCCACTGATTCAGCTAGCTGATTATACCGTTCTCACAATCCTAGAGGAAAACCATCTTCCCATCCCGCCGACTTAGATAGTTTATTTTTTAGGTTTGGGCACATGTGGCGGTTTCTTTTCCCCACCGAGCATGATTGCAAGTATTAGGAAAATATATGGATGTGTAGTAAAGAGCAATACACTAAGAATACCAATAGGGCTAAAAATTAATTCGTTTGTTTCTGAAGAAATCCCCCCCCATACATAAACAAATAATACGAACAGGGATATAATACACATCCCAATCAACGCTTTCCCCGCTAAAGAGAACTTATATTTTTCAAGCGATAAAGCCAATGTTGTAGAAAATATACCTATGATAACAAGTAAATAAATTGTCATAAATTCTGGTTCAAATACAACTGGAAATTCGTTCATAAAGTTACGCTTCTTTAAAATTAGTATGCTGGATTACACTGCTGTTTATACGTTGTTGTTTGAAACACAAAAATCCCATGATGTTTTTGAATTGTTAAAGGTTTTAAAGCATAAACATAAAGAAAGTGAAATCAATTTTGCCCTTTTGTGTATGATTGATTTTCTTTTCTCCTCTCGTAATTGAATTTCCCATGTTTTCATTTTACATTATTATTTGTGATATAAAAAGGCGTTTTGGTTATTCTCTTTAATTAAATCGACGGCCACTCCGATATTAGTTAGCTACAAATACATGAGACATCTGCAATTACAATGAAACTCCATACTTTTTCGTTTGCTGTAACTCTCCTGGATATTGTCTAAATATTTCTTCTGCTTCTTCCACTGGAACTCCAGTTATATTGTTCAAAGTCATTTTTAGTAGCAATTTCTTCGGCCACTTCTTTTTTCTAAAATGCACAAGTATTTGCTTTTCAAACATCCAAATCCTATGAATAAATGTCCCAACATCAAAATCACTAGCAAATTCTACGTCGTTCGTTAGTCAGCAACACAAAAGCGCCTCTTCATAATTATTATTTATATACAAAATCTTGATCAAATCAAGCAATGATTCCATATCACCTTTTGATTTAAAAGACAGGTTTTTTGCTAGATTATTTTATTTTGTTTGAGAATACTTTCTTTCCTATTACATAACTTAGTTTGCGTATTACTCATATTGTCATGTTTTAAGACTAGTAGTTTAGCTTTTCTAATTTTTCACCTAATTTATCTATTTCAGAGCATTTTCTGTTCTTTCATATAATGTACTCTGTCAATTATAATTCTTTGTATCTAGCTGACTTATTGTTCGTTCAAATTGGAGTTGACTATCTTGTATTTTCTTTTCTTTATAAGGAAATGTTTTATCGAAGTCTGCTAGCCGTGTTTCATCAGGTTCCATTGCTTCACTAAAGTAAACCATGCCACTTATTCCATCAAGAGCTCCCTCTTCAAGAGGTAATGCCATTATACCAGTATAAAAATTCCCATCCGGCAAAGATAAACCATATTTTTTAGCCCCCACAAAACCATACGTTTCATAGTGGTACGGATACCCTCCAATAATAATAGATTTATAACCTAAATTTCTTGCCGCTTGTATTGAATGTGCAATTAATAATCGACCAAATCCTTGCCTATGTAATTTTGGCAAAATGCTTACTGGTCCAAACGTTATTGCTTCATATTCATTCCCATCCTTAGCTATTATTTTAGATTTAGAATAATGTATGCTACCAATTATTTCATCATCAACCATTATAACAAATGCTAATTCTTCAATAAAATCCTCGTGTTTTCTAAGATTATGCACGATAAAATGCTCATTACAACCAGGACAATATAAGTTCCAGAAAGCCTCTCTGGTTATCTCTTCCACTTTTCTATAGTCACTAGGTTGTTCATTTCTTATTTTTATATTCATTTTAAATTCCTCTCTTTTCTCTAATATATCAGTATTTCACAAGAGCATTAACACAATCAGAAATTCTTTCTTATTCACTTTTTTCAGCATAAATAATGGATAATTAATTAGCAAACTAGTACTGGCAATAGATGTATATGTATTCAGAAGGAACATTTTAGCTATAGAAAAGAACAATCTGTTATTGACCAAGTAACATAATCGCCCGTAAAAACAATATATACTGGTGCTGTTTGTTCTACAATGATTGGAGCTAATTTAAACCATTCCCACCAATCATTTTTTTGGTAACTGATTCCAATACATCTTAATTTATGATTATATCTTAAGTTACCCTCGAGGCAAATTAAAATCAAAACCATCTTCCAGATTGATAAATTTAGAGATTATTTTATTTTCTATTTGTATATAAATTTTATCAACTTCAAAAAAAGTTTTTCGATCAATATTATGCTCTATAATAATACTTTCTATTTCATTTCTTGGCTCAAGACTGTTCATCATCTCTTAGTTACTAATTGTAACAAACTCAAACGTTGATGAGTACTTATTTCTTATAAAATCCTGTATTTAAAATGGTTTTGTCTCAAGTCTTGGATGACATAACTTTTTATTTAACATAAGAATAAATTGCTAGGCGTTAGAGTATTTTAATAGCTTTGTTTGAATCCCATGAAAGTTAACAAGTCTTGACTAACACTAAATATTTAATTAATTGCTGGATTTTTCCTAATTGCTTGTTTTCTAACTACAACTCATCCTCATTAATAGCTATCGGCCCATTTTAAAACTTGTTCTCTTTAAAATTTTCTTTCCAGTCTTTTGACCAGATAATAATTTAGGTAAATAATACCGTTTTCTTATTAAAGGAGTATTATCACGTCAACAGTTCACGTCCAATAATACTCTTCTCCAAATTCGAAACAAATTCTTTATTACCATAGTCACTTAATGTTTGACCCATTAATAATTCTTGAAAATGATTATTGAATCCTCTTTCGCAGATTATTAATTCATTCATTATTTTCTCGTAAATTGCCGTACTGGGAAGTAGCACTTCTCGTTCGATTTGAGTTAACTTTGCATTCAATAAATTATCCAAACTAAATTTACAGAGCGTCGAATTATCTAGTTTGAAATAATGCAAATCAATCCCGTCCGTGCTCCAGCCTATACCTAAAGCATAATTTTTTCCGATGAAAGCAACTTCATTATTATCTATTTTAGTTAGCTTTAATTGATAATTTTGCTCATATCCTTTGAATATTTTTTCAACTTCTTTGTGAAAATCCAATTGATCACAGTCCTTTTTTTACTATAATTCCAGTTATTATTCTTTCAAGAAGTCTTCTACCATTCCTCTACTTTCTTGGCAAAATTGTAAGTTAATAACTTTAGCATAATTTTTTTCAGCATAATCAAGTAACTCTAATATATTATCTAATTTATTCTGAGGGAGCGGTATCTGATTTCTTCTTACAAAAGCAATCCACCCAAGATTAAACATCTCATTTTCTCCCAAAAACTTTATATTAATATTACTTACATTATCATATCTTTCATAACCGATGACAAAAGCAATTTTCTTGTTTGAAAATGTGATAGTAGTGTCCGTTATTTCTATTAATTTAAAATTATTATGGAGTAGAAATTCACTTTTTTTAAGGATTATTTCTTTTGCATTATCGTCTAATTTCATGCTTGAACTCCTCTTTGCTGTTACATTCTCAACTTTTCTTGGTCAAATATATAAACTCAAACTATTCTTCAAGTCCCCGATTACTTCTCTAGGAACACCGGATAATTCATATTGCTTATAATCTTCCAACCATTTATCATCTCCATTAAGTACGCTGCTCCAATGACGCGGAAGACCTCTTGCAAGTATTAAAAACGAAATATCAACCCGTTCCTGCACTGAATTATATTTTGGCAAATTATTCCTATCTTTATCATCAAAGACATGCAAAAAATAAGACCATACATCATAACTAACAAGTGAATTATCTTTATCACGGCATACATAATTCAAAGAAACTTCATCAAAATGAATTAAAAAAACAAGCGCAAAATTAGAACCAAAAATTGCTAGCTCCTCTTCAGATATAACTTTATAATTTAACTGGAATTCTTCTATTAATGATTTGAATCTATTTATAAAATCAGCTTCATATTTCATTTTGAAATCCTTCAATTTTTTTACCACTGATATTTTTTATAATAGTTTGGTAGGCTGAATACTCGTCTTTGTTAATAGCTCTCGGCTCATTATAAAACTTATTCTCTTTAAACTCCTTTACCCAGTCATTTTGACCAGATAACAATTCAGGGAAATATTTACTTAAACCTCTCGCATGAATAAGTAAGCTGTTAGAAATTTGGTCGGTCAAATTATTTGCAGGAGTTATATCGGCTAACAAATCTTTTTCATAATTTGAAAATAAGAAATTGGTTATTTTCACTTTTTCTAAGCTATGAAGAAACAGGTAATAAATATCAATACCTTCTCTACTTTTCCAAATAGTTAGAGCATAATTAGGATGTAATAACATTATTTCGTCTTCATTTACTTTAATTAAGTTAAATCGATATTCTTGAATTATATTCGCAAAGTTATTCTCTACTTCGTGCTTAAACTCCATTAATTTCACCAACTTTGTTATTTTTTATATTTCATTTCAGATGTTTTAGAATCAAATTCATAACCATGTTCTTTTAAATAAAAATATTCTTTACCAAAACCAGTCAATTCCTGTTCAAAAGTTTTTTCATTAAATCTATATAAGTTATCATTTATGGGACTTGTAGCAATTTTTACAGGATCTCTTCTTTTAATAACCTCATCTAACCAAGGTTGATTATATTCATCCCAAAATTGCAAAGGAGTTATATAAAACTCGTCAGGAGTATTCAATAAATTTAGCTTTCCTTTTTTCATTCCGAAGTTCACGCTTTTCTTATTTCCAAGCTCAGTTAGTATATTTCGAGTATCTTCGGTATATGTGCCTAAAACAGTTGTAGTCTCCCATGGGTTTCCTTTTAGTTTAACTCCAGTGGTAGTTATATATTTTAATTTTTCCACTTGTCCAAACTCAGCATAAAAGCCACTCACTCCAAAAGCTCCTACATATTGAAAAAACACAGTTGAGCCATCTACTAGCCTCTGTCCACCACCGATTCTTTCAGCAGTAACTGCATCCAAACCATAAACTGCGCGATAAAAAGCTCCAACGCCAAACAACTCGCGCATACCGGTTTCATTTTGCCAATAAATCATCTGTTGATTAACTAAATCTAATGTGGCTTCCGTATTTAGTTTGCCATTAGTCGTAACATATCCGGCACGATTTCCCTCTGGAATATATGGAAGCATTCCAATATCTTCCATAGCTTTTACTTTGTCATCTATTGCTTTTTGAGAAGCGTATAAATCCACAAGTCGTTCAAAATTTGAAGCATTTAATTTATCTACTTTGTACATCCCAGTTTGGCTATTAAAAGAAATGTTCGACTGAATATCACGCACACCACGATTGATTGCTTGAGCTAAGTCACTTAATTCTTGAAAAAAATGACTATGAGTACGTTCAAAATCAAGAAATTTTTCTAAAAGTTGTTCTTTTTTATAACTGGCAAATATTTGCGTTTGAAGCGCATTAATTTCGCCCTGCCTAGAAACTGCTGTCATCGAACTTAATTCTAATTGAATGTGTTCTAATTTATTTTCTAAACGATTTATTTTCTGATCCAATTCATACAGACCTTCTGCATCAATTTTTGCACTTGGAGAACTATCTACTTGACTGTGAAAGTCGGTAATATATTTCCTTAAAGATTCCTCGCTGACATGTAGTGCTTGTTTGATAGAAGCACAAAGCGGTAAATAAGTCGCTGCATAATATCCTTTAGACGCACTAATTGCTTCTCCAGAGAGCGAATCATCTTGCAAATAAGCAGTGATAGCATTTTGGATTGCTGTAATTTGTGTTTTAGCCTGTTGATTGGCTATTTTTAATTCATGTGAAAAATGGTTTACTTCAGCAATATCTATTCGAGTCATAAACGCATCTCCTTTGTGATATCCTGTTGTTTAGTTTCGAGCGCGTGGAGATTTTGTCGATGCTTTTTTTGCTCATTATTTAGTTCGGTTTGAATATCGTTAGTCATGCAAGCAGTTTTCCGGTTGTAATGATTTACCTCGTCTTCTATTTGCCAAAAATTATCCTCTGCGTGTTCTCCTCGCCAAACTTCTTTCATATGATAAAGGATGTCATCCATTTCACGTCTAGCTTGATGAACATCTTCTTCCACATCCTCTAAATGTCTAATTTTATTTTTAATAGCGCATAGAGCGTCATCTTCTCGCTTCATTTCTTTTTTTATTTCACCTAATTCTTGGGTACGTTTATCCACTTAACGCACCTCCAAATTCATCTTCTGGCTGATGGATTTATCTTGTTTTGCAAAAGCTTCTCCCATTTGCTTGATTCGAGTAGCATCATCTTGCGCAACAAATCCTAAATTTTCGATACCTTCAAGTAGTTCAAGTAATGATTCTCGAAAAAGCTGGATAGAATTAGTTTGCGTATAGCTCATGTTTCCATTTTTCAGAGGATAGTAATCTAACTTTCCCGCACTCTCACCTAGGGTTGTAGCATGATTATTCATTTTTTCTTTATTAATACGAATTTTTGTCATGGTTGTTTTCCCTTTCTGTATGTGAAGTTTGTATCATGGTTCTAGTATAATGGTATTTACTTGAGCTGTCATTTAGTAGCATTGAAATATAAAGCTAAATTTAACCCTAGAAGATTTAATATTTTAGCAAAAAAACACCCTCGTTAGTTCTATTTTACATGAATCTAACGAAAGTGTTTTTTTAATTGTTGTTTTTTATAAAAATCTAGTCCATCCAATGTCTTTTCAAAATGAAGAATTAGATATGTCTTCTCCCCCACTTACTTCACAAGTAGATCATTATCAAAAAATCATAAGACTCGCCAATATAGGTATTCTCTTAATCATTGTTTCCATTATACTAGCCAATATTGTTATATCTGTCGTTCATTCTGTTTCGAAATCAGATTTACAATTGCAGCATACTTATTTCCAATTATTTTAGATAATTAACATCAGTAAAAAATTAAACACGATCTTTTATTTTATTAATAATATTTTTGCCAAAAGGTGACAATTGATTAAATACCTTTCCGTTTCTATATAACTTAAGCAGTTTTTTTTCGGTTCCCTTTATTTCATTATAATTATCAATTTCATTGCTAATTAAATTTATATCTTCTTTCGGGAATCCTAAATCAGTTAAAATCCTTTCATATCCATCTTCCGAATCAGAATATGATTTTATCATGTTAATACTTTGTATAAACGCTCTATTTCTATCCCTACTAAATAAATTTTTTTTATCAAACAATTCATAAATAGCTATCATTTTCATCATTTTAAATTTTATGAATTTATCGATTTGGAATAATGTGTCAATAAATAAATTAATATCTTCACTAGTATGTTCTTTATAACTTTTAGTAAACTTAGTAATTACTTGCTTCATTCCTTTACCAGAAGTAAGTAAATAATACACAGGATCAAAAGAAAGATATCTTTCTTTATTTTTCGAATCAAAAAATGAATATTTATCTAATTTCACACCCCTCAAGTAGTTATTTTCTTTCAATATTTTATATTTGAGGTCACGAATTACATCAAACTCTTTGTTATGGGACGTTATAGTATCATAACACTTAATAAATCTATCAAGTATTCTAAATTCAATACCAGCTTCTATTATTTCGTGATAATTAATATTAAATTTTTCATTAAGTTCATTAGATAAACTATCCACGCTATTTTTCGCCTCTTGTGTTAATTCCTTATCTAAATATAAACATTCATCTTCAACATTAGTAGTACTTATTTCTAAACTTTCAAATACAATATTTAAATCTATCCAATCATTTGGATTATACATATCAAGTGTACTTTGTTTTGTTATAAAAACTTTTCCTCTTATAGGATTTTCTATATTTAGTCTTCCCACTCTCCCTATAAGATTATTCAATTCAAATACATTTCTAGGAGTATCTACTATTACCAATTGATTAGTAGGTGTATTTATACCTTCAATTAGAGTGCTTGTACATAGGATAGTATGTATACATCCATCTAAACGTGAAAATTCATTTTCTATGTACTTTCTTAGAAATATAGGTGTTTCCCCATGATGAATTCCAACGCCTTGTTTTAAATACTCAACGTAATACCATTTTGGGTGTATATTTTCTGATATCCACTCAATTATTTCGTTATCTCCACTTCTATATGCTAAATACCCATTATTATTATTTTCTAAAAATTGTTTTATGCTTTGGGGAGATTTAAAATAAACAAATCTTTTATCCTCATGATTTCCTAAGTAGTTTACTAACTCGGGCGTATATTCTACTTCATTGTATACTAGATTTAAATTTGTTATAAATTTTTCAATCTGTATATTAGATTTAGCAAAACTAACACTTCTTATGAAAGGGCCAAGTAATAAAATTTTATCTGCTCTACTAAGTAAATACTTATATATATAATTCATTTTAATTAATCTACTATCTTCATTGCTTTTTCGTTTGTTGCGCTTACTAACCGTATTTTCTGAATTAAGTTTATATATTTCATCATAAATTAACAAATCAATTCTTTTATTATTTAAATATTGCTGAAATAAGCTTGTGTTAATTCTTTCTGGAACAACTATTATTATTTTTTTTGTAGTATCATAATATTGTTTTAACTCTGCATCAGAGGTAATCAACGTATAGCTTTTACCAAAGTAAGTAAAGCATTTTTCTCTTAATTCATTCATTAATGCAATAGTAGGTACAACAAAAACCACGTCATCAATTTTTGAACTATTACGCTTAATATACTCTAAAGCGATAAACGTTTTTCCAAAACTAGTGGGAGCACTTATAAAGAGATTTCCTTTTTGGAGTAACTCTAAGCATTTTTCTTGTTCGCTAGTTAAGATAATATTTTGATTGATGAAAGATTGCCTATTCGCTTGGTTCAATTTAGAAAAAAAACTATCACTCTTTGAATAAATATCTAAATCTGAAATTCCTAATACAGCATCATGAATAGTTTCTTTATCATATACTTTTCTTAAAACCACTTTTCTAAACTCATCCATTTTAATATCTAAATATTTCTCTTCATTTAAAGTCATAATATTTTTCTCCTTCTAGTTCAGACTGTATTTGAAAGAATTTCAGAAAATTTTCTTTATCTAAAATAGGTAAAACAAATATTAGTACTTCAAATTTCTCTTTCAGTTTTTTAACTTTACAGTTTTTTTCAATTATCTTTTTTACTTTTGCTTCTTGATATGTATCAGCGCATATTAAAAAAATAATTAATTTTTCTGTTACATCGTCAGTTATTTCAATTAATTCATGAGTTCTATTAGTTTTAATATTTCTAAACAATTCAGCACTATAATTTAGATCTTCATATAAGTCATCATTATGTTTTTCCAGCGAGTCTACAGCTCTATTTAATGCTTCAGTTAAACTATTATAAAACTTAGCTTCTAAATAATATATTTCTTTTTTTTCAGGTATATAGATAGAGCCATCATTACCATAGACAGCCATAGTAGGGTTTGTTTTAAATATAAGTTTAGGATAAATATATTTATCACTGTTACTTTCAAGAAATTCACTCACCAAACTATGCATTAGAAATTCTCCTATATCTCCCTGTAAAATAGTGTGCGTGGTATCTATTCCCCCTTTTTTTATAAATCCCAAATTTTTTAATGCACTAAAGCATTTCTTTACAATTAGCCTTTCATCATAGGCTGCATCAGGAGTATATGTGGTAGCTAAATTTATAATATTTCCTTTATCGAAAATTAAATTTGAAATTTTTTTGAATAAAATCTCGTTCTTTGCAGTTAATTCTCTCCAGCTAAAATACTTAAGTTTTATTTTACTAGAGATTTGATCCAATTTCTTATTTCTAAATGCTATATCGTCATCAATATGTAATACTTTATAATAATAATCTTTTTCATAGGTATTATTATCTTTAATTCCTAATTCTTCTATAAGAATATTCGATATTTCACTTCTAACTTTATTGAAAAAAAATCTGTTGTTTTTATAAGTAATTTTACCTACACTGTATTTAACCTTTAAATTATTGGTATAAGCAATAATAAAAAATAAATTTTCATGGTTTCTACTATAAGTACTATAAAAATATTCAACCTCTTTAACACGCTCTGAATATGTGATTTCTCCAGAGCTTTCAAATAAATTATAAACATATTCCGAAATTGTATAATGCATCAACACTTTCATTTTCATTCAATCTCCTTATTTTTAAAATATTTCTCTTTAGTTCATTTTATCACAAAATATTCTAAACAAAAATTTTTACTAGCTTATTAATCCATAAAAATAACGTTTGTTCAAGTCTACTGAATGAAAGACTATTAAATGTTATATATATGTTTTATATTATATTGGAGCACAATATAATAAAAGGATAAACTTTTTTATCAGCGAACAGTATTTAAATTAGCAGCTGATTATAAAATTAAAAACCCTACTTTAAGACGCTTTCATGTTATCTTGCGTAGCCCAATGAAAAAATTTCTAAGTGATCTCTGAGCGATTAACACTTGGCGATATACTATATATAAAAGCAATACATAAAAAATACTACCAAATATTAGATTTTAAGTTATAATAGACTTTAGACGTGTGGTTAGATTTTTAACTTGTGTTTCGCAAGTTTTGATAAAAAAGGTAGAGAGACTTGTTCATTATCCTTACTGTACCATAGGCGCTATTGCCTATAAAACGTAATGAGTAACCACACGGTCTATTTTTTTTGGAGGTAAATAAATATGGATACTTTTGAAGATGTAAATTCATTAGAAGAGCTTGCTAAAATTCTAAAAACACCGAAAAAATTTTTGACTTATATTTTATATAAGAAGAAGGTTGAAAACTCATATACAAATCTCTTAATCCCTAAAAAAAGTGGAGGTCAGAGAAATATTAGCGTCCCTTCGAAAGAATTAAAAGATGTTCAAAGAAATATCGTGAAAGTAATGTTAACACAACAAAATATATTCCAGTTTGAAAATAATATTAAATCTAATATTTCTCATGCTTTTACTAAAGATAAAAGTATTATAACAAATGCTGAAATACATAAAAATAAACGTTTTGTTCTTAATATAGATTTAGAAGATTTTTTTGAAAGTTTTCATTTTGGAAGAGTCCAAGGATATTTTGAGAAGAATAAGAGCTATTTATTCCCTAAAAATATAGCAACAGTTTTAGCTCAATTAACATGTTACAATGGTTCTCTACCACAAGGTGCGCCGTCATCTCCAATAATAACCAATCTAATTTGCAATATTTTAGATATGAAATTATTAAAAATTGCCAAAAAATATAAACTAGATTATTCAAGGTATGCTGATGATTTAACTTTTTCAACAAATAATAAAAACTTCGAAGAAAAGTCAGAAGAATTTTTTTATCAATTAGAAATAATTATTAAACAATCTGGTTTTAAAATTAATCCAAAAAAAACTCGACTCCAATATAAAACATCCAGACAAATTGTTACTGGATTGGTCGTAAATAAAAAAGTAAATGTAATTAGAGAGTTTTATAAAAATACTAGAGCAATGGCAAACTCTTTATATAAAACTGGCGCTTTTACTATAAATGATACAAAAGGTACTTTAAGACAGCTTGAAGGTCGTTTTTCATTTATAAATCACATAAATAAAGTAAATAATAAAAAAAGACAAATAAACGATAAAGAGTTGACATTTAATTTTAGATGTTTAAATGGTCAGGAAAAAGAATTTCAAAAGTTCCTATTTTATAAATATTTCTTTAATAATGAAAAACCATGCATTTTAACAGAAGGACCTACAGATATTCTTTATTTAAAAAGTGCTCTTAAAAACCTCTATGAAGATTATCCAAAATTAATAAAAAAAGTAAATGGAGAATTTATATTCAAAATTTTCTTTTTAGAAAGATTGAAAGACAAAAATACACAAAAAGTATCAAAAATGCAATATTTTTTTGGCTTAGAAAAAGATGGTGCTGATACTATGAAACAAATCTATAACTACTATGTTTCTGATAAAGAGAAGAAACATTGTCCAAATTATAGTGAATTGTTCAAAAAAATGAATGTCACTTCTAAGAATCCATGCATACTTATATTAGATAACGAGCTTAGTGTAAAGGATAAACCATTAAAAAATTTACTAAACTATATAGGTATAGATAAAGAGTGTAATAAGATTGCGGAATTAAAGGAAAAATATTATTTAAATATTACTTCAAATTTGTATGTTGCTACAAATCCCTTAGTTAATGAACTAAAAGAATGTGAAATAGAAGATTTATTAGAAGAAGCTGTCTTAAAGACAGAGCTTAATGGAAAAACATTTAAAAAATCCGAAAAAATTTTTAATAATACTAAAAATTATGGAAAAAGAGCTCTCTCTAAATATGTATGGAAAAATTACGATGATATAAATTTTGAAAACTTTAGACCTCTATTAGATGCCATTGATCAAATAGTAACAAAATATAATGATTAATTAATTTTATGTAAAATAAAGCCTAGAATCTTTTTAAAATAAGGATTCTAGGCTTCTTTTTATCACTATTCCCACTCCACCGTAGCTGGTGGTTTACTCGTAATATCATAAACAACACGATTCACATGATCCACTTCATTCACAATCCGTACCGAAATTTTCTCCAGTACATCCCACGGAATACGTGCCCAGTCTGCTGTCATACCATCAATACTCGTCACCGCACGTACAACCACAGTATGGTCATACGTTCTACCATCACCCATAACACCAACGCTACGGATATTTGGAAGAGCTGTAAAGTATTGCCAGATTTCGCGCTCTAGACCTGCATTTTTGATTTCTTCACGCAAGATGTAATCAGAATCACGAACAATCTCTAATTTCTCTTCCGTGATTTCACCAAGAACGCGGATTCCTAAGCCTGGGCCCGGGAATGGTTGGCGCCAAACGATTGCGTCAGGCATGCCAAGTTCTGTTCCTAGTGCGCGAACTTCATCTTTGAAAAGTGTATTTAAAGGTTCAATTAGTTTAAATTGCATATCTTCTGGTAGACCGCCGACGTTGTGGTGAGACTTGATTGTTTGGGCAGTTGCTGTACCACTTTCGATGATGTCTGTATAAAGTGTTCCTTGAGCTAGGAATTCTACGCCGTCAAGTTTGTTGGCTTCATCGTCGAATACGTAAATGAATTCGTTACCGATGATTTTACGTTTTTGTTCTGGATCGGAAACGCCAGCAAGTTTGTCCATGAAGCGTTTTTTCGCATCTACTTTGATGATGTTCATGTTGAATTCGCCTTGTAATGTTGCCATTACTTGGTCAGCTTCCCCTTTACGAAGAAGGCCATGGTCGACGAAAATACATGTTAGTTGGTCGCCAATTGCTTTATGAATTAACACACCAACAACAGAGGAATCTACGCCGCCAGAAAGGGCAAGCAATACTTTTTTGTCGCCTACGATTTCTTGGATTTTAGCGATTTCAACTTCACTAAAGTTCTCCATTGTCCAGTCGCCTTTACAGCCACAAACGTTTAATGCAAAATTCTTCAGTAATTCGTTTCCGTGAACTGAGTGACGTACTTCTGGGTGGAATTGCACGCCGTAAAGAGAACGCTCTTCGTCTGCAATAGCTGCAATTGGACAAGACTTACTAGTAGCTGTTACTTCAAATCCAGCTGGTTGCTCGACAACTAAATCGCCGTGACTCATCCAAACAACTTGATCGGTTGGTAGTCCAGCAAATAAACGACTTGGTTTTTCGACGTGAATGTCCGCTTTCCCGTATTCGCGGTCTTTCGCACGTTCTACTTTGCCGCCGAAGTGCGTTGTCATTAATTGCATGCCGTAACAAATTCCTAAAATCGGAATTCCCATGTCAAAGATTCTTTCGTCAGCGCGGAAGGCATCTTCGTCATACACACTGTTAGGTCCTCCTGAAAAAATAATCCCCGTTGGATTTAGTGCTTTCATTTCTTCAACTGTAATAGTATGCGGATGTAATTCACTATACACACCGAATTCACGAATGCGGCGCGTAATTAGTTGATTGTACTGACTACCAAAATCTAGAACGATAATTTTCTCTTGCTCGGTAAAGTCTTTCATAATTTTAAACAAAACCACCCTTATCTATAAAATGAAACCGCAAAATTGCGGTTACTTCACAATAATATAAGAAAAGGACAAATCACTTGTCCTTTTCATCTTCTTTCATTTTAACGTTTCCCCTCTAAAGTTGCAACACCTTATTTGGAATTTTTCGCATCCATTAAGGCTAGACCTTGCGTGAGAATCTTATCCCCGCGCATCCGACCGAAATCGAGTGAATCAATATTAGCGCAAGGAATATTTAGTTCGCCTAATACTTCCTCCACTGTTTTGTACATATATTTCACTTGCGGTGCTACTAAAACCGCATCGACCTGCTCTTTGTAGTCACGGAATTTGCCAGCTGTAATTGCGCCGACTGGGCCCATGACAACAACTAAATCCCGCTCGCTATATTTCTTGAGGAAACTATCTTTGTATTTTACGTCATCTGGAAATAGTAAAACAGCATCTATTCCTTCCGACGTCGCACTTTTCACGACATTTTGTGCCATTAAGCTTGACGTCGCACCGCCAGCACAAACAATCATCAACGTTTGCATTTGTCATCCCTCCAAAAAAATGATTCCAGGAGAGTCCCAGAATCATTCTTGTTGTTAAAATTATACGCCTTTTCCACCGAGTATGTCTAATTCTTGTATTTGTTTTATTTCTTTTATCATCGGTTTGGCGCGTGCAATTGTTTCTTGTACTGCTGGGTTATCAAGTGATGCTGCATGATGCCCTTTGTCGACCCAAATTTCAGAAACAAACACTGTATCTGCCTCGGTTTCAGATTCACTGACGATATATTGGATACACGTGTTGTAATCATCCAAAGCCTCTGCTGCTTCAAGCAAGATTTTCACTAAATTGTCTTTTTCTCCTGGGTGTGTATAAAATGCAGTTAATAAGCCATAACCAACTTTCATTTAAACAGCCTCCTATTTCCAGAAATCGTCAAATATAGTAATTGCCATATGGCGTTTATGTTCGGTTTTAATAAACCAGTTCTCGATTTTTTCCGCAGCATCTGCTGGAACTTCTTTGCCTTCCAAGTAATCGTCAATTTGCTCATAAGTCACACCAAGCGCAACCTCATCTGGTAGTGCTGGCTTATTATCTTCTAAATCTGCTGTTGGTTTTTTCAAATATAGATGTTCTGGGCAACCAAGCTCTTTAAGAAGTGCCTTGCCTTGTCTTTTATTCAAGCGGAACAGTGGGTTAATATCCGTTCCACCATCGCCGTATTTCGTATAAAAGCCAGTAACTGCTTCTGCGGAGTGATCGGTTCCAACAACTACGCCTTTATGCATCGCTGCAATTGCGTATTGTACTTTCATCCGTTCGCGCGCTTTTTCATTCCCTTTAGCAAAATCAGATAGTTCAACTCCCGCCTCCGCAAGCGCCGTAACACTCGCATCTACTGAGGCTTTAATATTTACGGTTAAACGATTATCTGGTTTCATAAAGTTCAGAGCATCTTGACGGTCCGATTCATCTAGTTGTGTTCCGTATGGTAGGCTCACAGCGAAGAATTGGTACTCATCGTCACCCGTTTCCGCTCGCATTTCGCTTATCGCCATCTGTGCTAGTTTTCCTGTTAAAGTTGAATCTTGTCCCCCAGAAATCCCGAGAACAAAGCTTTTTAAGAACGTATTCTTTTTTAAATATGCTTTTAAAAACTCGACACTTTTTCGGATTTCTTCATGTGCATCAATCGTTTCTGCCACTTGCATATCTGCTAAAATTCTTTCTCTGATTTCCATTATAATTCCTCCTAAAACGGCATATCTAGTTCAACTGGTGAATGAAGTTGGACACTTTTACGCACTTTTTCGATATTGCGCATCTTGTTTTTCCAACATTTTACACTTAAATCAACTGGGTATTGCTCTGGACGAACTGTTCGTTTATACTCGTCCCAAAGGAGCGCCAAGTTTTCTTCTTTATAAGCTTTAATTTCATCTAGTGAAGGCATATCATACACAAGTTCTCCGTTTTGAAAAATCGGTACAAGTAGCTCACGCGCAGTGAAATTCTCGACTGTCTTCATAATATACGTATGAACTGGGTGGAACATCGTTAGTTTATCGACATTTTCGAGTGATTCGTCCGCTAAAGCAATATAATCTCCTTCTGCTTTCAAGCCATCTTCATTTGTAATAATCCGGTAAACTTTCTTTTTACCAGGTGTCGACACTTTTTCGGTGTTACTTGAAAGTTTAATCGAATCTTGTAAAATATCATTTTCATCAGCAATCGCCGCCATTTTGTAAACGGCCCCTAGTGCTGGTTGGTCGTATGCGGTAATCAGTTTTGTGCCAACGCCCCAAGAATCGATTTTTGCTTTTTGGGCTTTTAGGGATAAAATAGTATGTTCGTCTAGGTCACTCGAAGCAAAAATTTTGGCTTCTGTAAAACCAGCCTCATCTAACATTTGGCGCGCTTTTTTAGATAAGAAAGCCATATCGCCACTATCTAGGCGGATACCGACAAAGTTAATTTTATCGCCCATTTCTTTCGCCACTTTAATCGCATTTGGTACGCCAGATTTTAGCGTATCGTATGTATCTACTAAGAAAATCGAATCAAAATGCGTTTTTGCATAACTTCGAAATGCTTCTAGTTCATCGCGGTAAGCCTGAACCATCGCATGTGCCATCGTACCAGACACAGGAATACCGAAAATCTTTCCAGCGCGAACATTACTTGTCGAATCACAACCGCCGATGTAAGCCGCTCTTGTGCCCCAAATAGCCGCATCCATTTCTTGTGCACGTCTTGTACCAAATTCGGCAAACGTTTCGTCATCAATAACCGAACGGATTCGCGCCGCTTTAGTTGCAATTAGCGTTTGGAAATTCACAATATTAAGCAAAGCTGTTTCGATTAATTGTGCTTCTGCTAGACTAGCTTCTACTTGAAGGATTGGCTCTGTTTTAAAAACAAACTCCCCTTCTTTCGCAGCAAGAATGTTTCCTTTAAATTTAAAGTTACGTAAATATTCTAGAAAAGGTCCATCAAAACCAAGTTCGTCGTGTAAATAAGCAATATCCGTTTCTGTAAAATGTAAATTTTGCATATAATGAATAATTCGTTCTAGCCCAGCGAACACAACAAAACCCGAATCAAATGGCATATCCCGGAAAAACACTTCAAATACCGATCTACGCTCATGAAGCCCATCGTCAAAATACGCTTTCATCATATTTAGTTGATATAAGTCTGTATGCAGCGTTAGACTATCATCTTGAAATAAATTTGTCATTTCTTCTGCTCCTAACATAACTAGTTCTTTGCGTTATCATTTATACATAATAATAGCACAAAACAAGCCCACCACCTAATAATTGAACATTATCGGTCTGCTAGTTTTGTGCTACCCTTATTTTAAATCGTCTTTTATCTTAGAAGTAGAAATGCCATCTGTACGTGGTAAATAAACCACTTCACAATAAGGTTTTAAAAAGTCAAATTCGCCTTCCCAATCATCACCCATCACAAAAATATCAATATCACGATTTTTAACATCTTCTAATTTTTGCTCCCAGTTAGTTTCTGGAATCACTTCGTCGACATATCTGATTGCCTCTAAAATTAATTTGCGATGTTCAAAGTTATGGTATGCTTCTTTGTGTTTGATTCGATTAAATTCATCTGTTGAAATGGCTACAATAAGGTAATCCCCTAAAGCTTTTGCTCGTTCTAATAAGCGAATATGTCCCCAGTGAATTAAATCAAATGTGCCATATGTAATTACTTTCTTCATCAGCCCACCTACTTTCTTTAGTAGTATATCAAGAAAACAAAAATTTCTCTACTTGTTAGCCATCCTACTTTTCTAGCTGTTCTTTCAAAAAGGAAACAAAGCGCTCACTAGAATGTCCATCTGAATATTTATTCCATTTGGCCGCAAAAGATCGAACGATTTCTAAATCAAATGCATCTTGCTGAATTAACTGTATTAGCTCTTCGGTGGTATGAACGAACGGTCCCGGAATTGTTGTTAAAAAACCATCTGACAACCCTCTAGCCAGATCATATTCCTCTAAATCATACGTGAAAAAGATTATTGGTTTTTCTAATAAAGCAAATTCAAATGGAATAGACGAATAATCAGTAATCAACACATCTATGGCTGGTAGTATCGTCTCAATTGGTGTTTCTTTGTCCGCGTACACAACAAAATCATCCACTACTTTATCTAAATCATTACTTATAGATGGATGTAATTTTAAAATTAATTGGTACTCGTTTCCGAGCGCTTGTTTCATCTTCGCGATATCTAAATGCAGCGTGGTACTTTGAAGCTCCTCATCACGGAATGTCGGCGCGTACAATAATTTCTTTTTGTTTGAAAGATGTAATTTGGTATTTGTCCATTCGGCATTTTCTTTCAATTGTTGTTGGTTGAAGAAATTGTCCGTTCTCGGAATTCCCAGCTTCAACATGTGCGAATCGTCTAGTAAAAACGACTTTTGGAAAATGGCTGCCATTTCATCTGATCCGACAAGCACTTTTGAAAAACGTCTGTATACTTCTTGAAATCTTTTTTTATCGCTCGCGCTTCTTTTTTGCGCTGCTTTATCTTCCCAGCCGAATTTTTTCAGTGCTCCATTCGCATGCCAAATTTGGATGCAGGTCACATTTTTACGTTCTTTTAATCCAGCTAATTCCACGAAATAATTATCCGTAATGACCACTTTTGCCGTATTCAGATGGAACATTAACGAGATAAAGTGCTTGATTTTTTTGGGCTTTAATTGGATAAAATCAAAATGAAAACCGGTCACATCCACTCTTGGGTCATAGAAAACAACCGTTTTTGGCGTGACTTTCATTTCGTTCATTTGCTTTATTATTGCAGTGGGATTTTCTGGAAAGCTAACTAGTAGTACCACTTTTTGTTTAACTGGAAAAATCCTCGCTAAACAGCCAGTTATCTTAACAGCAAGCATATAAATATAAATCGCTACTTCTTTCAAAATTCCCACCACCTATTTTTCAGCAAAAATGATTTTCACTGTTTTCTCTGCTGCATGACCATCTTCCCAAGTACAAAACTGCTCCAAAAAGCTGTCTTCTATTTTAGGTGGATTTTCAAGCATTTTTTCCAGTTCACTCATTAACTCTTCATTCGTCTCCACAAGCGGACCAGGAGCATTCTTTTCAAAATCAAAGTAAAAGCCACGTAATGTATCACGATATTCCGCCAAATCATACGTATAAAACAACATAGGACGCTGTAAATTCGCATAATCAAAAAATACAGAGGAATAATCAGTAATCAACAAATCACTCACTAAATATAAATCGCGTATATCTTCATGATTTGAAGCATCGCGGACAAAATCACCATACTGCATGAAATCAAAATGTTCCGCAACTAGATAATGCATACGCACAAGTAGTACAATATCATCCCCAAATTTTTCTTGCATTTTTTCGATATCAATTTTTAAGTCAAATTTATATTTCCCAGCTTCATAAAAGTCATTATCGCGCCATGTTGGTGCATATAAAATAATTTTTTTCTCTGGTGCTATATTTAACTCTTTTTTTATGTTAGCTATTTTTAGCTCTTTATCGGCACTAAATAAAATATCATTCCGCGGATAGCCCGACTCAATCATCTCACCATTAAAACCAAATGCACGCCTGAAAATAGCGCTAGAATAAGCATTAGGAGAAATTAAATAATCCCATTTCTGTGCTTCTTTTACAAAATCTGCTTTGTACTGTTCCGTTGTTTGCCCTGGAATATGTACTTCTTCCATATCCACACCTAATTTTTTTAGGGGGGTTCCATGCCAAGTTTGGACATAAATCGTTTTTTTCGGTTTTGGTAGTTCTAAAGGAAGTCTACTATTAGAAATCCAATACTTAGCGAGCCCCATTTTAAATAACCAACTAACAGAAAAACGCTTCACATAAGGAACTCCATAGGCTTCAAAAATAGGCGCAAATTTTGGATTAACACTCCATAATAATTCGTATTCCGGATTATGCTCCTCCATATATTCATAAATAGCCCGCGGATTACAGCTGTATTGCTTACCTGAAAAGCTTTCAAATATCACTAAATCTTTTTTTCGCGGTAAAAATCCTACTAGCCTAAATAACAAATAATACACTTTTTGTACTAACTTCATCAGGATACTCCCCCCTGTTTAAACTTTCGCTTTAACGCTCGATTTCGTTTTAATTTCCCTAAAATGCTACTTATGATATTTATGTCGGCGATAGGCGTTTCCTTTTCCTCATCTTGATAAAAAAGACGCGCTTTCGTTTGATACGGTTTTAATTTAAATACAGCTTTTTCTATTGTGCCTTTTTCTCTGACAACGACGTCCCAAATGGTTTGATTCTCTTTTCGTTTGACTAACTGAGCTGGCATTTCTTTAAAAGACGTGCGAGCAAGCCATTTGCCATCACGAATATTTGCTTCTTCTAGGAGTAATTCAATCGCGACTGTTTTACCGATACGATAATTTTCTTTCACTGTCACAAGTGGAATACCTTGTTTTTCAGCTGTTTCGAATTGCAGTGGCCATCCATTTTGCAAAATCGAGCACATCATTTCTTTTACTACGAGAGGTGTGTCTAATTCCATAATCGTGCTAGCTCCGACTTCCTGTAAAATCTTTTGTAATTCCTGCACGAAAATTGCTTGCTCCGATTCGTTTAAAACTTTCCGAAAATAAATATTTTCTTTATAAAAAAACAATTTTGCATGGTACGCAATTAGATACTTCACATATGGAATCACCTTACCAAATATTTCTTTCGAGTCGGTTAAATAAGTTTGATATACCTTCTGCAAAAACGGTGTGTATCTTTCTGTTTTTTTCCAAGACGAACTTACTAAAGAAGCTTTTTGCTGTAAATCACGATAGTAATAATAACCCGCATCTGCAATCAAGCCATAACGCCGATTTTGCAGTAAGAACTGCGTAATTAATAACTGATCTTCCGCAAAATAAAGTGACTCATCAAAAGTAAATTCTTTCAAACAATCATAACGCAAAAAAGTACCGCCAATATAAAAATGAATTGCTTCCGGTTCTTTTTCGATATCAGCAACTCGATTTCCATTTACAAAACGGTAATTTAATTTATGTGGTGAAATTTTTTGCTTGCTTCCAAAATCATCTAAGTAATAAAAAGCTGGTACAAGCATAGGTACGTTAGACTCATTTAGGAATGCCACTATACTTGCTAGCGTATTCTCTGACATTATATCATCGGCGTCTAAAAAACCAACAAAATCAGTATCTTCCCTTACATTATGTATTCCGATATTACGCGCTTTTGCCGGTCCACCATTTGGAACGGTCAACACGCGGATATTGTTAGGATATTTTGTAGCGTAACGATTTGCGATAGCGCCACTTCCATCCGTGCTTCCATCATTAATAAGCAGTACTTCCACATGCTTCAAAAAGCTGTAAGACTGCTTAATTATACTATCTATGGATAATGCTAACCTTTTTTCCGCATTGTAAAAAGGCATTATAATCGCAAATTTCATTCTTTTTCCTCTCCATATAAAAGCTGGGAAGTGAAGGATTTAGCAAATGAGCATCGAATACTTACGTTCGATTTTCTTGCTTCCTAAAAAATACTTTAGCAAACAAATTCATCAGCTTACAACCTAAACTCCCCAATGTTTTATTATATCTTCCACTCCATAACGCTCTTGCCCCATGGACTACGTAAATCAGCTTCAAATGCTTCGATAACATCTTGAATGGAATGAACCGTATGAACTTCCCCAACAAGATTTTGTAAATATTCTACTCCGCGTTTATTAGTTGATAAGAACTCCACTGTCTTCTCAAAATCAATACGTCCGCTACGACTACTTCCATAAACGGTCAGTCCTTTTTCAAGTACCATACGTGAATTAAATTCAATCGGATACTCCGAAACACCAAGTAAGGAAATGGTTCCTTCTGGTTTAATGACATCAATAATTTGACTCACCGCGTACTGACTACCCATTCCTCCAGCACATTCGAATGCTTGATCAATAACTAAATCAGCCGGAACATCATCAATCGCATAAGCACCATCCACAAAAGAAAAGAAGTCTAATTTATATGGTGTTTTACCAAAAATGTAAACTTTGCTATCTGGATACCAATTTTTCAGTAGTAAAGAAGTGATGAAACCTAAGTTCCCGTCGCCCCACACACCAAAAGATTCCCGGTTAGCATTACTTTTTCCTTCAAAGCGTAAAATAGCGTGAACTGCCACGGAAATCAGCTCTGAGAAAGCAGCTACTTTCATGTTAATATCATCCGGTAATGCCACTACGCGGTCACGACGCATAAACACATAATCCTGCATTAAGCCATCATAACCACTAGAACGGAATTTACTCGAACGTAAATAGTTCTCAGCAATGACTGGATCATTCTCAAATGGTGTATTTGGAATCATGACAACTTTTGTTCCAGGTTTAAACTCTTTCGTCGCATCATAAACAACTTCGCCAACGCCTTCATGAATAAGCGCCATTGGAAGTTTTTTAGATAACATTTCTTTTCCTCTAGAACCTGTATAGTAACGTTGATCTGCCGCACAAATAGATAAATGAGTCGGTCTAACAACAACCACATCACCTGTTAATGATTCGTCCACATTGGCAACTTCAAACTGTCTCTCTGACACAAGTCTATATACTTGATTAATCATTGGCTATCCGCTCCTGAATAATCGCATTCGCTACTTTCAAATCGTAAGGCGTCGTAATCTTAATGTTGAAAATTTCACCTTTAACTAATTTCACATCATCGCCAGCAAGCAAACAAATTTTACATGCATCCGTTAGAATTTGTTTTTTCTCCGGTGTTAGATTTTGGTAGTGGTTATACACTTTTTTCATATTGAAGCTTTGCGGTGTTTGTCCTTGATACATGTGATCTCTGACCGGAATATCTGTAATCACCTCATGATTGCTTGATTCAACGATTGTATCAAGTGCTTCAATAACCGTATCTACTGCTCCTGTTTCAAGCGCAGCATCTATATTTTCTTCAATAATACGGTGTGTTAAAAATGGTCGAACAGCATCATGTGTCACGATAATATCATCATCTGTTAAGCCATAAGTTTTTTCCACAAAACGAATACCATTCATAATTGTTTCATTGCGGTCTTCTCCGCCTTCAATGACTATAATACGATCATCAGAAATATACTTTTTAATATTATCCTCAGCGTGGTTCATCCATTCTTTCGGTGAGGAAATAAGAATTTTATCAAATCGAGTATTTAGAATAAATTTTTCAACGGTATGAACAATAATTGGTTTACCATTTAGAGGTAGAAATTGTTTCGGCATGCTAACGTTACCCATCCGCGTACCTTTTCCTCCAGCTAAAATTTGAGCGTATATCATCCTCTAATCTCCTTTAACTGTTTTTTATATTGACATGTTACATTATAACATAAAACTTGTATAACAAACTAGCTTCGATCTGCGCTATAAAGTATTTTAATTAAACACCTTGTAATAAAGTATCAAATTATAAACCAAACCATTAAAAACTTGTAAACCCAAAGCCCCCTATGTATAATTGAGTGGGACTATATGAATATAGATTAGAAGGAGATTATTAAATATGAGAGTAAAAAAAGCTGTAATTCCGGCTGCTGGTTTAGGAACCCGCTTTTTACCAGCAACCAAAGCAATGCCTAAAGAAATCTTACCCATTGTGGATAAACCAACCATACAATACATAGTAGAAGAAGCAGTAGCATCCGGTATAGAAGATATTTTAATTGTAACCGGTAAAGGTAAACGCGCGATTGAAGACCATTTTGATTCCGTCCCTGAACTTGAAAACAATTTACGGGAAAAAAATAAACTTGAATTACTACATTTAGTAGAGCAAACAACTAACATTAACTTGCACTTTATTCGTCAAGCGAAACCAAAAGGACTTGGTGATGCCATCCTTCAAGCAAAAGGTTTTGTAGGCAATGAACCATTTATCGTTATGTTAGGTGATGACATTGTTGAATCCAAAATCCCTTGTTCCAAACAATTAATGAATCAATACGAAAAAACGCATAGTTCTGTCATCGGAGTCCAAACTGTCCCTCACGAAGAGACATATCGTTATGGTATTATTGATCCAATTAATGAATATGATAAAAACTTATATAATGTAAAAGGTTTTGTGGAAAAACCAGATCCTGCTAGTGCACCTTCTGATTTAGCCATCCTTGGACGTTATTTATTAACACCACAAATTTTTGACTTCTTAGAAACACAAAAACCTGGTGCTGGCGGTGAAATTCAATTAACTGATGCAATCAACAGTTTGAATGAAGTACAACGTGTATTTGCTTATGACTTTGAAGGACAGCGCTTTGACGTTGGCGATAAATTCGGCTTTATCCAAACAACGATGCAATTCGCTTTGAAGCATCCCGAAATCAAAGATGATGTGAAAGATTTGATTGACGACTTATATAACCAAATTCATAAAAACGATAAAAAATAAAAAAAGAGATGACAAATGAAAATTTTGTCATCTCTTTTTGCATGCAACTAATAGTACAGCTTATAACTTTTGGCAATAGGATTTAAAGAATTTAAACCAACTGCTTTATACACTGCATTTGTCGCTCGGCGATAATAACTTAAATAATATTGTTTTGTTTGATAATGCATTTTATCAAAAAGAACTTTTAAGAATTTTAAATAAGCCGTTCCAAATTGTTTATTATTTCCCCAATTCGAATACTCTTTCACCGGAACTTGTATATAAAAGTACCCTAATGAAACAAGTTCACTTACAAGGCGTTTATTATTCGTTTCAAGAAAAACAGTAAGCGCATCAATTGCATCAACTGCATCCGTTAAATCTTCCGCCATTAATTTCTTTTGAAAAATTGGCCCTAGTTTGGTTCGAATCAAATAGTTAAATAAATTCTTGTCAAAATCTAGTAACTCTAAACTTAAAGAAGTATACTTGTTTTCCAAGTTTCGATAATACGACCAACAATCAACCATATCATTGATCAAGTAATTATCTGGAACTTTCATTTTCTCTTCATTTTTCTTCGTTTCTTCCAAAACACTATGTTTCCAAATCATATTGGCTTGATGAAAAATATTAATTAATTCATGCGTACTTTCTGCCTTTTCAAAGTATGCTTTCAAAAAAGCGACATTATACAAAATATATTGCCCCATTTCTTCAAGCAACATATGTGGATCACGTTCCAAATAAGTGCTAGTTGGATTCGGAATCGTTTCCTCTAAAAATTGCAGTGTATCTGTCATTTCATAACTATCTTCATTTGGCAATTTCCGTAAATGTTGTACAAACAGAGGGTTTTGGTTAAATAAATGAATGTCAGCACCGACCATATTATCAGCGAAACGAGCAAGATAGTCTTGCATTTGCGAAAGAATATTTTGATCACTTCTCGAACAAACAATAACAAAATCTGCTGTTGTAGTAGCAACGTTTTTCTTTAGTTGCTCTAAAAGATAAGGACTTCCCCATCTCTCACCAGTATCTTTCATAACGAGTTGTTCCACTACTATACTCATAAATCTTTCACTTCCTCATTCGCTTGAACAATATAGGTCTCTACAAAACGCTTCGTTGAATTGCCATCTAGGCTTCCAACAAATTTCTTTTTAAAGACTTCCAGTTCGTCGTAATTATAATTTTCCGTTTTAATTGACTCAATGAGCGACGGAGTATCTTTGAAAACTTCGCCAGGAATAGTTGCTTTGTAATCAAAATAAAATCCACGTTCATCCAAATAATCATCAATATCATATGCAAAGAAATAAATTGGCTTATTCATTAAACTAAATTCAAAAATAACTGAAGAATAATCCGTAATAAGCGCATCACTAAATAGCATTAGATCATTAATATCGTTGTTCGACGTCAAATCTAAAATGAATGAATCATTTTTATCCACATTAAATGACACGTTTTTAATAACAGGATGGAATTTTAAAATTAAAATATGTGTATCACCAAGTTCTTTTTTCAAAGCAGCGATATCAAGTACAACGCTATAATTAAAACGTTCATTTGGCCCACCGCGGAAAGTTGGCGCATAAAGCAACACTTTCTTGTCGCGAAGTTGCGGATACATTTTCATATATTTTTCTTTTGTATATGCCACATATTCTTGATCAAAAAACACATCTGTTCTAGGTACACCAATAGGTTTAATTTGATTAGCTTGTTTTCTAAAAGCTTCCATATATTCTGGAATTATGCCTTCCGAACTAACAAGAACATCTGTGTAAGGTGAATGGGCACGTGTTTCAAATTCTTCTGTATTAGCATCTGTACCTTCAAGGGCACTAAAGCCAAACTTCTTGAAAGCCCCTGTCGCATGCCATGATTGTACCACATGTGTCTTTTTATTAAACTTCAAACCATAAATTTTGTTGTAATAATCATCTAATACAATTGTTTTAGTTCGTCCTAATGCATAATACAATTGGAACATTTCAAACCAATTCCGATTTTTCCGTAAAAACACATAGACTTTTTGCGGCATATCATTATAAAACAGGTAATCATAAATAGATAATAAATTTCCTTCTAAACGAGTGCTACGTTCCGTAGCTAAAATAACTTGGTCTTTTTTGCGTGGCATCAAAGTAGCCAGTCTAAAAATAATACCTCTGCTTATTTTCCGAATTAAAATAGGTACCTTAAATTTACGACGGATAATAAATTTAAAAGAAATTTTACGAGCGGCTCCCCAATTATTATGTTCCATAATTTGTAAAGCAGCTTTCATATGAATAGGATATGCTTTTCTAAATGCAATTTTTGCTTCCTCTCCTTGTCTCTCCCACAAATACATAATTAGTTGGCGATAGTTTTCTTTATTGTCTTTTGTAATATAGCGAACACGTTCGATACTGCTGAACAACAAGAAATACCTAAAGGAAGGAATTATATTTAGAAAATCATCTGATTTGGTTTTTAACCAATCTAATGTCATTGTGAAAGCAATTTGTTGATTTTCACTTTTCTTACTTTCAATAGCCGCTCTTAAAGCGCCCCAAAGCTCCACACTAGATACACGTTGATAATATTTTAATGCTACTTCATATTCCGTATTATTTTTAAGTAACTCTGCTTCTCCGTAGTCAAATATTTGAAAAACAGATTTTAAAATACGAATTGGATCTTTATTTACAGATTGCGTTAACGATTGCGATTCACCATCACGTAGTCGGTAATAATAAACTACTTTTTCCACAGTATAGATATTTTCTGCTTGGAGTAAAGCGTGCAATACAAATGGTTGATCTTCACCATAACGAATATTTTCAGGGAAAAATACACCATCTATCAAAGAGTGATGGTAGAGTTTCGCACAAGGACCTATCGAATAAAATAGTTCCGGATTTTTCAGTAGTGTTTTCATTCCTGGCTTGGCAATATTATATTGGATATGCATCGGAATGAACCATTCACTTCCTGAATTAAAGCGTTTCGTTGCACCTGTAACCAATTTTGAACCAGTGGATATCGCGCCGTCATACATTAGTTGAAGTGCATAGTTCGGAATAATATCGTCACTGTCCACAAAGCAAATATACATTCTATTTGCAAGACGTAACCCATGATTTCTAGCCGAAGCTGGTCCACCATTTGGTTGTGTATGCAACTGAAATTGCGGCTTATCTGATATATATTCTGTCACCATTTCTATTGTTTTATCTGTTGAACCATCGTCAATTAATAAAACTTCGTACATGTCAAATGTTTGCTCATGGATGCTTTCGAGCGTTTCCAGGATTACTTCTTCCACATTATATAATGGAATAATAATGCTTATTCCTGCTTCTCGATTCTTATTGATGTTATTATTTGAATCACTGTTCATTTATAGACTCTCCCTAATTCAAAATATATGTCATCTAGTATCTCCAGTTTTCCTTCTAAACACATAATATGTTCCTGCAAAAATAATTATAACACCCAAATCAAAAATAGCGGAGACATATTTCGGTATTATTGGTTCAGAAGCAACATGTGAGACAGTGAACCCCATATCTTGCTTTTCTTTTTTCACGCCATTAACATAGAGTGCTCCATACGGATAAAGGTCTACTGTATCTGGAGTGTAAGTACCTAAAACTAACGGTTTTTCAGGGTTTTTATTTTCCACTTGATAGACTTCAATAACATATTCCGTTTTGCCTTTTGGCTTTTCATTTACATTAATTGGATAATTTGTAACTTCTACAAAATCTGATCCAGCTATAACTTCATCGTAAATATCTTTCTTATGTGTCTTATCTACAACTTTCAAACGATATTTACTAGCTTCATCTGGCTCTTTTAAAACCGCTATTTGGATAGAATTGAACGGCTCATCTACATTAAACGTTTGCTTGACAATTTGTTTACTAGTAACAGGAAGATCTATATGCGCATAACTTTGTTTTACAAGATATTTATTGATATCCTGTGACTCACCTGCAACCGTATTTCCAATAAAAGCAAAAGCAATTGTACTTAATAAAAATACGCAAAAACTTGTGATTAAAAAGCCTTTTCTTAAGCCATTTTTCAAATCAAATTTTTTCGTATATAAAGATTCTACTATAAACTTAAACCCATATATAGAGGATAAAATCATTAATGGCGTAATAAACATAATATAACGCTGATTTGCTTCCCAGAATAAGTGGAACAGCCAAACACCAACTAGCGAAATATTAACAAAAAAGGACATATCAAATTCCCTTTTCTTATAAAAACGTAAAGCTCCTAAACAAATTAAAAATAAATTAATAATATGGAACAGCTGAGCAGGTAATTCAGTCACCACTCGTTTATCCCCAAAGAAATAATCATACGGAGCTGGATAATCAAGTGCAGCATTAACATACCACGTATATGCCCGCGTTCCGTCTGTCCATGTATTTAAAACCTTATTATCAAAAAGCTTTATTAAGCCAAGCGGCCCATGTTCTTCGATGCGTTCTTTAATTTTTTCAATATTGGCTTCTTCTTTTTCTTCTTTTGTTTTAAATTGTGAAGTATAAGCAACATCTTCGCTATTATATCGACCAGCTGGATCGCCCAGCCCCATCATAATCCAATGTGTTTGAGGAAATTCAATGGTTGGGTCTTTCTTAAAGTCATAACTCTCTGCAATCGGTGTAAAAACAGTGCTTAAACCGAAAAAGCAAATTACTACGATGGCCGTATTCAATAGAATTTTACGCCAATTACTTATAAAACATAAATGAATAAGCATTGCTGGAAGTAAAATGATGATATTCGGCTTAATTTGATAACCTACCGCAAACAGCAGCCCAATAATAATGAAATACCACCACTTACTACTTTTCGTGTATAGATAATAAAATAAGGCAATCAGCGCTGTAAATGGTAGTACAAGTGTATCTGTATAGAAATACCAAATATAGCCAAATAATGGCACGCAGAATAAAACAATTAATAAGTAGATGTTCCCAAATTTATTACCATTTTCTTTACGAACAATCCAGTACAATACAAAAATAGTAATATTCATACAAACAAAAAGAAAAACACTTTCTAACAAATACGTATTAGTAATACCAAGTGTACCTCCAACAGAATATAACCAGTACCTTATAATCGTTATAAATATATTATTAGGATACATTAAAAAATAATTCTGCGTTGTTGCATGGCCTCCATTAGAAAGCATATTCAATGCTTCTCCTTTGATAAGAAAAGCATCTGCATATGAATTCATTTGCAAGGAGAAAAGCAAATAAATTTGAGTTAATATAATCAAGCTAACCAAAAAGATGGTTATTACACCATCTCCCTTTGTATTCAATCTAGTAGAAAATTGATAAAATCCTATAAGTACTAAAAGCGCCGCAGCACTAAATAATATAAATATACTCGGATGATTAAAACTAATTTCTAGCGGTTTAAAAATGCTTATGCAAAGTAAGTAACCAAAAATAAGTATAAAAAACGCATTAAAAATATAAGCTAACCTATTCTTCACTCTCTTTACACCTATCTCTCGCTGATTTTATTTTCTTTGCATTTTGTTTCAAAAACATTCTCTTCAATAGTAAAACGCGGTCGTTCTTTTACTTGTTTGAAGATTTTTCCAATGTATTCACCTAGAACACCAATACCAATTAATTGAATTCCGCCAATTAACCACAAGGAAACAATTAAAGATGTCCAACCAGGTACAACAGCACCAATGATTTTTTGAACAATGGCATAAATCCCCATTACTACGCCTATCATAAAAATAACAGATCCAAGGACTAATAATAATCGAATGGGTGCAACACTGAAAGATGTAATTCCATCCACAGCAAATAAAACCATTTTCTTAAGTGGGTATTTTGATTCTCCTGCAAATCTCTCATTTCGATTGTAAAATACTTTCGTAGATTTAAAACCTAATAATGGTACAATGCCTCGAATAAACATGTTTTCTTCTTTATAACGTAAGAATTCTGTTAATGCACGTTTGCTAAGCAGTCGATAGTCCGCATGATTCGGAACCATATTAACTCCTAGTTTGCTCATGATTCTATAGAAAGCTAACGCTGAATTTCTTTTGAAGTAAGTGTCTGTGTCACGTTTATCTCGTACGCCATAAACGACATCGTAACCTTCATGGTATTTTTCTATAAACTCAATAATCGCATTTACATCATCTTGTAAATCAGCATCAATAGACACGACACAATCTGAATACGCATGTGCTTCTGTTAAGCCAGCCAGTAAAGCTCCTTGGTGTCCATAATTCCGACTTAATTTTAGTCCAGATACATGTTCATTTGATTTTGAGTATTGTTGTATAAGTTCCCAAGTTCTATCTTTACTTCCATCATCTACAAACATAATTTGACTTTTGTCACTGATTGATTCACTCATCACTAATTTTTCTATAATATTTGTTAGTTGTGTAACACTCTCGCTCAGAACTTCTTCTTCATTATAACAAGGTACCACAACTGTTAAAAATGGCTTTTCCACTCTCACTACAACCCCTTATTGATATGCTATTCTATAAAATTCAGTATCTACAGCATATCTTATTTACAACAGTTTATCAACTATCTATGTAAAAAAATCAAGTATACAGCTATTATAGGTCTAATTTCTTTAATAAAAATCTTCCCATTATAAATACTTACTACAAGTAAGTATTGTCACTATTCAATATGGTATTGAAAACCCTTTACTTCAATTAATTTTTGTAGGGAATTTTATCAATATATGCTAAAATATACAATATGATAACTAAATTTTAAGGAGTCAAAGATGAAATTTTATATTAAGGAAATTCAACTAACAGATTCGAACACATGGAAATTACAAGGCTTTTCAGAAGGAAAAATCACTAGTATCCAAGCATACTACAACGAAGTCCGAGAATATGTACATCCTGAACAAAAGTTAAATATTCCTTTTACTCAAGAAAAGAATTCATTTACAGCCACTATTTCTGTAGATGACCTTGCTAATCTTTCTCTACCTAACAATCAAACTTTCTGGAAATTCAAGGTGAATGGTGATTATCCATACACGCATTTAATCACTGATGGTCCTATCATTAATAAACCTTTCAAACCAGAGAATTCGCTTTATCAATACCATTTTGATTTCCCTGAGGGGATTTTGACACTCGTCAGTAAACCTACAGAACTTCAAGCTTCAATAGAAAGTTACACATTAGATTCTAACACTATGTCAGGTTCTATTAAAATTAAGTCATCCCTTCCAAATAGTCAAATTAATGCAAAACTAGTTTTCAAGCGAAGACCTACACCAAGTTTTTATTTATTTCATGAGCAACATCAATCATTTGATTTAGGAGTTGTTACTGACAATAAGATTAGTTTCTCAATACCTGTCAAGGATTTGTCTACTGATTTCTTAGTAGACAATACCAATATACTTGATGCTATGCTTGAAGTTTCAACTAACAGTAACAAAACTGGATTATTTGCCTTTTTATCCATTGATCCAGATATGAAACCAGCTATTCCTAGAGAAATTGAAATTGGTGAGCCCCTTTTTGCTAGTCTGCGCTCTTATGTTACTGGCTCCAATAGATTATCCTTTTATTTCAAAAAGAATATTCAAGGCTTAGTCAGTTTGAGTCAATTAAAAGAAACAAAAAAAGACTTTACCTTGCAATTCAAAATAGAAAACAGCATCTCTGAAGGGCAAATAGTAGCAAAAAGAGCCGATAAAAAAGCAAATACATTCGAATATAATATAGAACAAATTTGGCCTGTAAAGAAAGGACTTACTAAATATTCTGCACAAATTAATAAAAATGAATTCTTAACTGGCCCAATCAACAAACCTGATACGACATGGGATTTCTTCCTTCGTTCAGCAAACAAACCTGATCTGCCAATTTCAGTACCAAGCACGATTGATCTTAGCGCTTCGGAATTTTTTGATATCGCTGGTAAAGAATTTAAAGCACAATTAACAAAAAATGAATTTAATAATTTGGCTTGTCTTACAGTTGTTGCGCCTAAAATCAAAGAAGATGTAACCAAAATAGCCATCATGGGAACTGACTTTAGCCTTAATGCTTTTAACTCATCTCCGTTTTTCAATCCAGATTATAAAGCCTTTTTTGAATGTAGTTTTACACAGTTCCATTCATCAATTATCAGTCTAATGACCAAACCAGCTAATTTGATAAATCTAGACAAATATACTGACATCAAAAAAAGCGAACAATCCTTTGTGGAAGAAGATTGGAAAAAAGAACTCTTTACTAACTTAAAAAATTCTAACTCTGATTATTTTCTAATTGACCTTTATCCCGATGTCATTCGACCAGTTATTTGGCTAAACGATGAAACAGCTATTACACTCTCCTATGTTATCGAACAAAGTCAATTGCTAAATGATATTCCTTACGAAAGGATATCTGACCATATTGATAATGAAGCCTACTTTAATGAGTGGAAAGGCTATGCAGACCAATTTATCGAAAAACTTACAGAGATAATCCCTGCTAACCGAGTTATTCTAAACTTAGGCGGATTTACAACATCTTATTATGACGAAGATGGAAAAATTGTAACCTATAAAAATAAAATGGCGATTGAAAAAAATAACTACTTTTGGGATCGCTTGAATAATTATTTCTTATCTAAATTACCTGAAGCAAAAGTAATCGACTTTTCGAAAAAGGGTTATATCGGTGATTTCAACTATCCATTTGGTCATTCCTTTTCTCACTTCGAGTCCCCTTACTATAAAGATTTCTTGAAAGAACTTATTTACATCACTAAATCATAACCTAAATTGATTGCAAAAAAACAGAGTGAGGATTCTCACTCTGTTTTTTTAGGTTATTTAACGTTTGTAAAAGCGCGTTTATCAACCCAACCAATTATTTTACCATTTACGCTCATTTGATAGTACGTAGCACGTGTAGTCTTAGCCTCACGTACTAACTGTACTGTCTTATTAGCATAAGCGGTTGCTTGTCCCACATTTTTTGTACCAATAACTCTGTAAGGCTCTGTCCAGATGCCATTACCTGGCGCGTTGCTAAGTAAGCCAGTCATATTGATAGCTTTATTGTATTCAATAGAGTCATATACGTCGAATGCTTTTTTATCTAGCCAACCGATTACTTTTCCGTTCACGCTAAACTCGTAATATGTTCCTCTACTTGTTTGCGCTTCACGAGTTATTTTTGTTGCCTTCCCTTTATATGTTGCTGCTGAAGTAACAAGTTTGACCCCTTTACTCTTATATGGAGCAGTCCAAACAGCATTACCAGTCACATTTTCGACTACAGCATCTAAATTAACTGCTTTATTGTAGTTAATGTTGTCATATACTTCGAAAGCCTTTTTATCTAACCAACCGATTACTTTTCCGCCTGATTTAAATTGGTAGTAAGTTCCTTTTGGAGTTTTTGCTTCACGCACAACTTCCACTTCTTTATTCAAGTAAGTTTCTGCAGGCCCGATTAGTTTTGTTCCAACTGTACGGTAAGGTTCTGTCCATACGGCATTTCCTTGTACATTTCTTATAGCTGCATCAAATGCTACTGTTTTATTGTATTCCGCTTGATCGTATAGCGTAATTGCATTTTTATCTAACCAACCAATTGCTTTTCCATCGATACTGATATTGTAGTACGTACCATGTTGCGTTTCCACTTGCTGGCTGATTTTCACATCTTTATTTGCATATTTTGTAGCCTGTGCTACTGAAGTTGTTCCTTCAAGTTTATATGCTTTAGTCCAGATACCATTTCCTGTCGGGTTAGTAATTTGTCCGTCTAGGCTCACATTTTTACTTGAAACAATCGAATCATACGGATAGATAGTAAGCGCTCGTTTGTCAATCCAACCAATCGTCTTATTATTTATGCTAAATTGGTAATAAGTACCTTTGGCAGTTTGTGCTTCGCGTAAAAGTTTAATTTCTTGTTGTGCGTAAGTTGTGGCATTGGTAACAAATTCTCTTCCATAAACATTGTATGGTTTAGACCAAATACCGTTACTTACTGGGCTAGTAATTTTAGCACGCCCAACGTTTACTTTATCATAATTGACACTATCGTAAATGGTTAGTGCTTTTGCATCTACCCAACCAACTACTTTACCGTTGTATTTAAATTGATAGTACGTACCTCTTTTCGTTGTAGCAACCGATACTAAATCGATATCCTTATTAGCATATGTGCTTGCTGGACTAACAGATTGTACGCCTTTTACTTTATACGGTAAAGTCCAAACGCCATTTCCTGTTGGACTTGTGACAGTCGCTTTTCCAGAAGTGGATTTTTGAGTAAGAATTTTGTCGTATAAAACATCATATTTGGCTAAATCATAATTCTCAATTACTTGGATTAAACTAGCACCATAAGTTGGAGACGTCGCATATCCAGCTTTTTGAAGCTCCATTGCAGCTACTTTATAATCCGTTGCATCGACAACTTTTTTGTATAAATTTTTGTTCCAAGAAGTTCCGTTCACTAGTAAAAGTGTGTGATCCGTTACAGATTCGTTCCAACTAGGGTATTTACGGAACTCAGCATCGACCTTAATCCACTGTCCGTTCACATATTCAGAAGTTGACATGATTACCGATTGTCCGTTGTATTTCCCTTTAATACCAAATAAATTATATCCTTTTGTAGCAAGTCCACTTTTCCCCCAACCAGATTCTAAAATTGCTTGAGCTAAAGTTATACTAGACAACAGATGATATTGTTCTTGAGATGCCTGGGCAGCAGGTGCTATTTTGTCAATAAACGCTTGTTGTGATGCTGTTGTTGCAGCTTCAGCGTCTTTTACGAAGGAATTTTTCCCAGTTAATGAATCTTGTAATTGTCCGCCAACTGTTGTCAAACCGTACATTGGGACAACTAGCATTGGAATCATTACAATTTTCATCCACTTTTTATTTATCATTATTCTCCAACCACTCCTTATTTTGTTTACTGTCCTATATTTTACCAAACTTTATGCCATCGTAAGTTACAGATTTATTACAAAAAACAGAAATGACATTATAAGACCCATTTTGTTAAACATTTAGACAAATTTTTTATTCCCTTTTATGATAAAATGCTTTACTTCTAAAATTTAAATAAAAAACTTCCAAAAACTAGATAGCTTTTGGAAGTTTTTTGTACTTGTTTTTACATTAGTTGTACATCGTTACTCTCAACATGTACGATTTGTTCCATTTGTGGTGTGGATTCTTCACTAATTAACCCTTTAAAAGACTTCCCTGTCGCCACAAGTGTGGCAAACAAAACCGTTAATGCAATAAGTATCGTTAAAAATATTTTATCAAACATCGTTAGCCGATATTTATTAGCATTCGGATTAGGATAAATCTTTTTCTGAGGCGCTTTTTGATTTTCCTTATGTTCTTTTTGATATTTCTTCTTGTAATCATTTGGTTGTTTGTTAAACCATTTTACAAACTCATCATATTTTTGAGCAACCTCTTGCGCTGTGCCCATTTCTCTTATTTCGCCGTGGTGCATCCAAATAATTCTGTCACACAAACTTTTTACTTGTCCAAGAGAGTGACTGACGAATACAATGGTTTTCCCGCGGGCTTTAAATTCATTGATTTTATCTACACATTTCTCATAAAAAGTCTGGTCGCCTACGGATAATGCTTCGTCGATAACTAAAATATCCGGGTTTGTATGCACCGAAATTGCAAAACCTAAACGAGAACGCATCCCGCTTGAATAGTTTTTAATTGGTTGATTAATAAAATCACCTATATCAGCGAATTCGATAATACTTGGCATCAACTTGTTAATTTGAGAACTTTTCATTCCGTGCATAAGTAATTTTAAACGAATATTTTCGTAACCTGTTAGAGGGCCTTTTAGCCCTACTGCAATAGCAATTAAAGAAGTTTCTCCATTGATAATGACTTCTCCTTGCGTCGGAGGAATAACACCTGACATAATACTCGATATTGTTGACTTACCTGAACCATTGATCCCGATAAGTCCTACTGTTTCACCATCATGAATATCAAAAGATACGTCTCGTAAAGCCCAAAAGGATTGCATTTTTTGACTTTTTGGCATAAACAAGCCTTTAATCTTATCAGATTTATTTTGATAGAGGTCATATTCTTTCGACACATGTTTAAATGATACTTTGATATTTTTACCCATCTGTCTAACCTCCTATAAATAATCCACGAAACGTTCGCGGAATTTCATGTGTAGTGTCGCACCAACAAATAGTAGTGTCAGCGTTATTAACCAGAAATACATCGTATATGATGGAGATTCCCAGAAGCCTTTATTCATTAAGAAAGTTTCTCTAAAGCCATTCACAACATAGTAAATTGGATTTAGTTTGAGTAAATCCACTAACCACTGCGGTAACATTGTTTCTAAATTCCAAACAATTCCTGTTACGTAAAAAAGTACGCGCATAACCGATTGAAGCATAATATAGTAGTCTCTTACTAAAACGCTGATTGTTGCATTAAATAAAGTAACACTAAATAGAAAGGCAATCATGGCTACAAAATAATACAAGTACTGGCCCCAATAAATTGTGATTGGAGTTCCATTAATCGCAAGCAAACCAAGTAAAATTACCATCATCGTGAAATAACTTGTTAAATTAGAAACAATCGTGATATTAGGTAATATACTCATTGGGAAATTCATCTTTGAAACCATGCCTATTTTATTATAAATACTATTCGCACCTTGCAAAATAACCGCACTAATAAAGAACCAAGGAATAATCCCCGCTAACATCCATTCAATATAACTTGCATCCGAGCCAGATTTTGCATTCATCCCAAATCCAAACACAAAATAATAAATAGCAATTTGAATTAATGGATTTAAAATCTGCCATGCTAGTCCTAGATAATGGCTTTGATACGTAGCCTTATCTTCATAGCGCGCAATGCGAAATATCATTGGTAAATTTTTAATTTGTTCTTTAATAACTTCCATAACCTGTTTCACAAAAACACTTCTTCCCGAAAAATAATATGGTTTTAATAACCAGATTCAGCTCACTATTCTTTTATAGGCAACTCCTCCACCTAAAACCATCGACACCTTGTTTGTATTTATTGTCGTCTCGGTTGCCGAATTCTTGCTGTTTATGCATGCTCTTCTAAGTGAAAATAGCTCTACTTATTTGGTAAATTACTTTACTAAAGCTGTTTAGTAAAAAATCCACCCTATGTTAAATTACCTTAAAAGTCATTTTTTGTAAAGCTTCATCTACAATTATTGAAGAATTAGTTTTCAAGAACAGCCTGAATATCTGCGGCACCTTCAAGCAATCTTGGTCCTGGACGGCTTAATTTATTGGCATCCATTTCATAGATTTTATCGTTTTTAACCGCTGGAATATTTTTCCACGCTGCACGTTTTTGAATCGTTGCTTTGGCGTCTGGATAGACCGATAAAATAATATCTGGTTGTAGTTCTACTACTTTTTCTTCATTGTAAGGAATAAAACCGGACTCCGTAACGACATTAGTTCCACCAGCAAGTTCTAGCATTTCATTCATAAATGTTCCTTTACCAGCTGTGTATAAGTCTGGGCTAATTTCAATCCACACTTTTGGAGATGTTTTTAGTTCTTTTGCTTTCTTTTCAATTGCCACTTTTTGTTCTTCCATGGAATCAGTGACTTCTTTAGCTTCTTTTTCTTTTCCAGTCAGTTTACCAACCGTGATGATTGATTTTTCTGCGGCTTTTAAATCTGTTGCATCTGGAATGACGAACACGTTAATTCCAGCATCTTTTAATAGTTGATAAGCATCTTTTTCTGTCGCAAGCATCGATTCATGACCAAGTACTAAGTCAGGTTTAATAGCAATAATTTTTTCTGTATCTACACTAGTAGAAGTTACTTTTTCTACTTTTTGTGCTTCTTTTGGATAGTCATCGTAAGCAGTAACGCCCTTTACTTTATCCCCTAAATCTAATGCAAATAAAATTTCTGTGTTACTTGGCATTAATGAGACGATTTTAGTAGGGGGCTCTTCTAATGTAATAGTATTTCCAGTTGCATCTTTCACTTCGATTTTCTCTGTTTTCTTTTCTGGTGCCTTTGTCTCCGTATTCCCGCATGCAGTTAAAATAGCAAGTAATAGTACTACGGCAATTCCTTTAAACCATTTCATATGTAAGTTCTCCTTTTTTTAGAAAAAACGGGTGCGAAATGAAGCGCTAAATAATTCGAAAAGAAACGTCCTTTTATTACGTTTAATTTTACGATTTTTAAAGTTTACTACTTTAAATTAGCGTCATATTCCCACCCGTTAGTTTTTTATGTTTTTTTAAATTCTGTTTACTTCAATTAATAAATCTCCAGATTCGATTGTATCGCCATCAGACACATAAATGCTGCTGACTTCACCATCGAATGGAGCTTGAATCGTTGTTTCCATTTTCATTGCTTCTGTGATAAGAAGCGGATCACCTTTTTTCACGGAATCGCCTTTTTTCACGACTACTTGAATGACTGAACCTGTCATTGTTGCGCCAACGTGTTCAGGGTTCGTAGTATCGATCTTACGGCGTGCAATAACAGTGGATTGAACATTCATATCTTGAATGTTAATTTCGCGTGGTTGTCCATTTAGTTCAAAATAGATAACACGTGTGCCATCTGCAATTGGTTCCCCAATGGAATTTAGCTTGATTAAAAGAATTTTTCCTTTTTCAAGTTCTACTTCGATTGTTTCACCTAAGCGCATTCCTTTATAGAAGGTTGGTGTATCAAGGACTGTTACATCACCATATTTATTAATCATTTCTTGATAATCTAGGAACACTTTTGGATATAAGATATAGGAAATGACGTCTTTTTCTGTTGGTTCATAACCCATTTTTTCTTTTAGTTCTGTTTTGACATCAAGGAAGTTAACTGGTTCCATTAAGGCACCTGGACGATCTGCTAGTGGTGTACGACCTTTGAGTACTAGTTTTTGAAGTTTTTCTGGGAAGCCGCCGTATGGTTGACCAATTTCTCCCATAAAGAATTCAATAACGGAATCTGGGAAATCAATGGTATCGCCTTTTTCGTATACATCTTCTTCAGATAATTCATTTTGAACCATAAATAAAGCAAGGTCTCCAACGACTTTGGAAGAAGGGGTAACTTTTACGATATCACCAAACATTTTATTAACTACTGTGTACATTTCTTTCACTTCGTCCCAGCGATCGCCAAGTCCAACAGCAATCGCTTGTTGTTGAAGGTTAGTATATTGACCACCCGGCATTTCGTGAATATATACTTCTGTTTGCGGAGAGTTAAGCGCATTGTCAAAGTCTTTATAATAATGACGAACATCTTCCCAGTAATGATTGATGATTTGGGAATTTTGAGCGTCTAAGTTCGTTTGACGGTTGCCATTAACTAATCCGTAATAAAGACCAGTCATACTTGGTTGGCTTGTTGCTCCACTCATCGCACTTGATGCTACGTCAACAATGTCAACGCCTGCACTGACTGCCGCTGCATACGTATAAATACCATTACCACTTGTATCATGTGTATGAAGGTGAATCGGAACATCTACGGTATCTTTTAATTCACCAATTAAACGGTAAGCCGCTTGTGGTTTTAAAAGTCCAGCCATATCTTTGATTCCTAGGATATGTGTCCCTTGAGCAACGAGCTCTTTCGCCATATCTTTATAGTAATCAATGGTATATTTCGTTCTCGTATCATCATCAATATCCCCTGTATAGCAGATAGTTGCTTCTACAACCTTCCCTGCTTCACGAACAGCATCAATAGATACTTCCATGCCTTTGATCCAGTTTAAGCTATCAAACACGCGGAATACATCGACACCAGATTGTGCGGATTGCTTAACGAATTCACGGATAACATTGTCTGGATAGTTTTTATAGCCAACTGCATTAGCTCCACGAAGTAACATTTGGAACATTACGTTTGGAATTTGTTTTCTAAGTGTTTCTAGACGCACCCAAGGATCTTCATTTAGGAAACGATAAGCTACATCAAAAGTCGCGCCGCCCCACATTTCAAATGAGAACATATTTGGTAATAAATGAGCCATTGCATCCGCTATTTGGAAAATGTCTTTCGAGCGAACACGCGTTGCAAGTAGAGATTGATGTGCATCCCGAAGCGTAGTATCTGTTAAGAGTACTTCTTCTTGTTTTTTCACCCATTCTACAACGCCATCTGGACCTTTTGCATCCAAAATTTGTTTTGTTCCTGGTGCGATTTGCGAGCCGTACGGAATTTTTGGCAAGCGTGGTTCTGCATAAACAGGTTTATCACGGTGCTTAATTCCTGGGAAGCCATTTACTGTTACATTACCAATATAGCGCAACGTTTTCGTACCACGGTCGCGAATATGTGGGAATTTAAATAGTTCAGGCGTAGTATCGATAAAACTTGTATTATAATTACCACTTGCAAAATCTGGATGACGAACAACATTTAATAAGAAAGGAATGTTCGTTTTGACACCACGGATACGGAATTCGATTAAATTACGACGCATTTTGCGCGTTGCTTGTTCGAATGTCATTCCCCAAGTACATAATTTTACGAGTAAGGAATCATAGAATGGTGTTACAACTGTTCCTTGGAAACCGTTACCAGCGTCCAGACGAACACCAAATCCACCAGTAGAACGATACGTATCTACACGTCCAGTATCTGGCATAAAGTTATTAAGTGGATCTTCTGTTGTGATACGGCTTTGAATAGCAGAACCGTGAATATGAATATCTTCTTGTTTAGGGATAGCTACTAATTGATCATGAAGTGCATAACCGTCAGCGATGAATAGTTGTGATTGAACGATATCAATCCCAGTAATCATTTCTGTAATGGTATGCTCTACTTGTACACGTGGATTTACTTCAATAAAGTAAAAATCATCGCCTTCAACTAAAAATTCAACTGTCCCCGCATTAATGTAGTCAACATTTTTCATTAGTTTTACTGCAGCATCACAAATACGGTTACGAAGATCAGATGTAATCGCATTACAAGGTGCAACTTCCACTACTTTTTGATGACGACGTTGGATAGAGCAATCACGTTCGAATAAATGAACAATATTACCATGTGTATCCCCAAGAATTTGTACTTCAATATGTTTTGGATTCATTACACATTTTTCTACATATACTTCATCATTACCGAATGCTGCTTTTGCTTCTGAGGATGCACGTTCAAAGCTTTCTTTGACATGTTCTTTTGATTCTACGACACGCATACCACGACCGCCGCCACCAAGGGAAGCTTTAATCATTAATGGGTAGCCGTTTTTCTCACCAAATTCTTCTACTTCTTTAATACCAGCAACCGGTCCATTACTTCCCGGAATTACTGGAATATCAGCTAATAGAGCTTGTTCTTTTGCTTTGATTTTGTCACCAAACATATCTAGGTGTTTTGATTTAGGACCAACGAAAATAATGCCTTCTTGCTCACAACGACGAGCAAATTCAATGTTTTCGGACAAGAAACCATATCCCGGATGAATCGCGTCTGCACCAGATTCTTTAGCAATCTCTATTATGTTTTCGATATCTAGATACGCATCAATAGGCTTTTTCCCTGCTCCAACCAGATAAGCTTCATCTGATTTATACCGGTGAAAACTACCAGTATCTTCTTGTGAATAAATAGCCACTGTTTTGATTTTGAGTTCAGTACACGCACGCATAACACGGATTGCAATTTCTCCGCGGTTTGCTACTAATACTTTTTTAATTCGATTCATTTTTTTCCTCCTAACCAACACTGATCTGTTCTATACTTTATACGTAGCCTCCAACGGTTGAAATGATTATGTACACTTATATGATAATCCCCTTTTTTTAGGCTGTAAAACGGTATATAACTTCAATTATAGTATTAAATACCATCAGATGTAAATTATTTTCTTTCTAAATATTTAAAACAATATCGAAAACACGAATAAACTGGCTATAAAACGCCAAAAACATGCGGTAAAGTAAAAAAAGAAAAAGCTAATTAAATAGCTTTTTCTTCATAATTTAACGTCTTCTTGGTTGCTTTGGTTGTTCTTGCTTCGAGCCATCAGACTTGTAAACACGTTGGTATTTAGTAAACATCGAAATATTCGCCACGATACCAAGCATCATCGATAGTACCATTAAGGAAGATCCACCATAACTAATAAATGGCAATGTTACCCCAGTAAGCGGAATAAGTCCACTTGCTCCACCTAGATTAATAAATGCTTGAATCGCAATCAAACTCGCAATCCCGTAGCACATTAAGGAGGCAAATGGATCCTTCGCCCTGAGCCCGGTCGTGATAGTTTTAAAGATAATGAAGAACAGTGCCAAAATAATAAACATCACACCGAACACACCTAATTCTTCTGCAACTACCGCAATAATAAAATCGGTATGCGCTTCCGGTAAATAACCAAGTTTTTGAACACTTTCGCCAAGCCCTTGTCCAGAAACACCACCTGAGCCAATCGCATAGAAGGAATTAATTAACTGGTGCCCTTCTTTATCCGCATATTCAAAAGGATTCATAAAGGTCGTAATACGAGCTACTTTTGTTGGAGAAACAATTTCATTTCTCACATTATCTGGTAGAGCGAACAGAATGAGTGTGAGCCCAACAATAATGCCCATACCAATTCCAATTAATTTCATAATCGTTCGGAGCCGCATCCCAGAAGAAATGATAATACAACAGCCCACTAAGAAAATAATAAATGCTGTCCCTGTATCTGGTTGAATGGCAATTAAGAAACATACAAATGCCAAAAAGAATATTGGCGGTAAAACTCCACGGTTAAAATCATCAATGTAACTTTGTTTCTTCGCATAGATAGCAGACATGTAAATAATTACGGCTAATTTAGCAAATTCTCCTGGTTGAAGAGAACGAGGTCCTAAAACAAGCCAACTGTTCGCATTATTTACCGTTTTCCCCACTAAGAAAATTAATAATAAGACACCGATAGAGCCAAATACAATTAACATCAACACTTTATTATTTTGATAAAATTTAAATGGCAAAAGAGCAAAAAGAACGAAGAAAATAAAACTAATTATAAAGTTCTTTACCTGACGAGCATAAAAATAATCTGCCGGTAAGCCCTTACCAATCGCTAAAGACCAGCTGGCACTATAGATCATGATAAGCCCAAATAAACATAGTACGATAAATACCGCAATAAATGCATAATCATAAGATTTTAAAATTCGTTTAAACATCGGCATCGTCCAATCCCTGAGAAGTTACTATCCCATCTTGTTTTCTATTCTTCCTATTATAAAGGAAAAGACCTTCAAATGAAAAGAAGAATCTCCTCCTTCTTTTGGCTCATTTTTTAATCGTTTCACTGGCAAACAAAAAAAGATGCCAGAAAAAATCAGACATCTTTTCAATTGATTCCTTATTTTTTGCTCATAGACAGTTCGTGTAAAGCGGATAATTCTTTTTCCAGTGTAGACATTAGTTTCTTGCCTTCTTCTGGTTCGATTAGTCCTAGGCGGGTTGCAAAGTTAATTTCACGTGATAAACCATACATTTGTGTATCAAGAACTTCCTCATATGCTGGACATTGTGGTAATGTTAGATTATCCATTTGGACTTTAATCAACTGTAAGATTCGTTTTGCATCTTGTTTTAAAAGCTCCACTGCCTCTTCTCTGTGATCTATCTTTTTATTTCCCATCACAGAACCCCCTATCATACGCCAAAATAGCGCTTTATTTTCATCTCAAGGAAAAACCTTAAGTAAAAGTTAATACTAGATAGTATTAGTATAGCATAATTTGTAAGCCACGCAAGCACGATTCCATTAAAATTTTTGAAAAATTCACTTTTACTCGCCTTTTTTGATAATCATGCTATAATACTTGTGTGAGGTGAAGACAAAATGAACGCAAAATGTATTCTCTGCGAACGTGTAGATGAGCTAGACAATCGCGAATTTAAAACAAAACAATTACGAAACAAACCTATTAGAATGTATTTATGTCCTGAATGTGAACATCGAGTAGCTATTAATACGATCAGTCGCGTTAATTCTGGCCATTTCAATTTTCATAAACCAGTAGTAATGTCGAATAGTGAGTTAAAAAATTTAATAGAAAGTACTGGAAAATAAAAAATCCGCCCGATAATGGGCGGATTTTTTATTTTACTGGGAATGCAGCAATAACATCATCGCCTGCTTTGGCTTCAGAAACGCTTGCATCAAATTTATCCGGATTTGGTACACCGATTTTTGAATCAGCCGCTAAATCATTGTATACCGATTCTGTCATCGTGAAAGTAAGGAGCCCACGAGCTGTTTTTCCAGCTGCGAAAATATTTGGGTCAGCTTTACTTCCAATAAGATGAAAGTTAGATGGTACAAAATTATCTAAGCTTCCTCCAACAAATTCATTTGCACCAATGAGCGTAATTTGGTCCGCTTTGTACATTTTATCTTTAGAAGAGGTATTTTTAATGGATATGTCTAATGTGATTACATAACCATTTTTATTCGCTAAATAACTTTCTGGATTACTTGCACTAACTGCTTTATTTGCGCCAACAACATGTTCTACTTTGTATTGATTGACTTCAATAGTTAAATTTTCAAAGATTTTTTCGAATGAAGGGGAACTCGACAAGTAAGTTGTTGTTACGGTTCCACCAAGGACCGAAGATACATTGGAAGTTTTGAAGCCTGAAGTAGACAGCGAAAAGGCCGGTGTGGCCGGACTACTGTTTTTATCTGTTGCACTACTATTACTTTTGGCTGGTGCATTTTTTTCTACATCGGAGCTTCCTTTTGTGACTACGCCTTTATCATCTGTAACCGAATCTTTGGTTGTTGTTTCTTTTTTCTCTGTGTCAGTTGTTTTCTTAGGTGTAGATGTGGCTTTTTTAGCTGTTGTTTTGCTTTCATTGTCTTTGTTGTCTTTTGCAGAGTTTCCATTTGCATAAACACCGACTACAACTCCTCCGATAAGAAGTACCACTAATACCGCAAGAATAATTATACGTTTTTTCATCATACTAACCACCTTTTCTACTTACTTCTAATATACCAAATAGCTATTCATATTACAATAGTGTTACAAATACATTATTTTATTCCCTTTTCTAGCAACTTAAAGCATAAAAAAGCCAAATAGTTTTTAAAGGATATTGCTATCACTAAAAAAACTATTTGGCCGATTCAATTATTATTCAGCAGTTTTTGAACGTTTTGCTGCTTTTTCACGTTCGTTTTTGTTTAGAATTTTTTTACGTAAACGGATGGATTCTGGTGTTACTTCACAGTACTCATCTTCGTTTAGGAATTCTAATGATTCTTCTAGTGATAAATGACGAGGTTTTTTGATTACGTTTGTTTGGTCTTTGTTTGCAGAACGAATATTAGTCATTTGTTTTGCTTTAACAATGTTTACAGCGATATCGCCTTCACGATTGTTTTCACCAACGATCATACCTTCGTAAATATCTGTACCAGGTTCTACAAAAATAGTACCACGGTCTTCTACTTGCATCGTACCGTAAGTAGTAGATTTACCTGTTTCCATGGATACAAGTACACCACGGCTACGTCCACCAACGCGTCCTTTTTGGATTGGTTGGTAGCTGTCGAATGTATGGTTGATAATACCATAACCACGAGTCATTGAAAGGAAATCTGTTGTATAACCGATTAAGCCACGAGCTGGAACCATGAATTGTAAACGAACTTGGCCATTACCGTCGTTAATCATGTTTTTCATTTCGCCTTTACGTTGGCTGATAGATTCAATAACAGAACCCATGAATTCTTCTGGAGTATCAATTTGAACGTCTTCTACTGGTTCACATTTCACGCCATCAATTTCGCGGATAATTACTTCTGGTTTAGAAACTTGTAGTTCATAACCTTCGCGACGCATTGTTTCAATCAAAATGGATAAGTGAAGCTCACCACGACCGGAAACTACCCAAGCATCTGGTGAAGCTGTTGGCTCTACGCGTAAAGATACGTCAGTTTGAAGTTCTGCAAGTAAGCGTTCTTCAATTTTACGGCTTGTTACGTGTTTACCTTCGCGACCTGCGAAAGGACTGTTGTTTGTTACAAAAGTCATTTGTAAAGTTGGCTCATCAATACGTAGTAAAGGAAGTGCTTCTTGATGATCAAATGGTGTTACTGTTTCACCAACGAAGATGTCTTCCATTCCAGCAAGCGCTACTAAATCACCAGCTTTTGCTTCTTTAATTTCTTCACGTTTTAGTCCGAAGAAACCGAACATTTTCGTTACACGGAATTGTTTTACTGTGCCATCAAGTTTAATTAAGGCAACTGTTTGTCCTACGTGCATTGTTCCGCGGAATACACGGCCAATACCGATACGACCTACATAGTCATTATAATCAAGTAAAGATACTTGGAATTGTAATGGTTCATCACTATTATCAACTGGAGCGGGAATGTGTTCAATAATAGTGTCTAAAAGTGGTTTCATTGTTTCTTTTTGTTCTGCTGGATCGGAATCATAACTTGAAGTTCCGTTAATTGCAGAAGCATAAACAACTGGGAATTCTAATTGATCGTCATTTGCACCTAATTCGATGAATAATTCTAATACTTCATCCACAACTTCTTCAGGACGAGCAAAATCACGGTCAATTTTGTTAACAACAACGATTGGTGTTAAGTCTTGTTCTAGTGCTTTTTTTAGTACAAAACGTGTTTGAGGCATCGTACCTTCATACGCGTCCACTACTAAAAGAACACCATCAACCATTTTCATGATACGTTCTACTTCTCCACCGAAATCGGCGTGTCCAGGTGTATCCATGATGTTTACACGTGTATCTTCATACTTAATCGCTGTATTTTTCGCTAAAATTGTAATACCGCGTTCTCTTTCTAAATCATTGTTGTCCATTGCGCGTTCTGCAACTGTTTCATTGTCGCGGAATGTGCCTGACTGGCGTAATAATTGGTCTACTAGAGTTGTTTTACCATGGTCAACGTGGGCAATAATTGCTACATTACGAATATCATTTCTTAAATTCAATCTTGTTTCCTCCTAAATTAAAAATCCAAACATTTATCGTGAAGATTAGCCAAAAGAAAGAGGAAAATAGATTTATTTTCCTCCGTCGCTATCGTCTCGTTTAAATCAACTTACCTATTATAGCATAGCTGAGCGGATTTGGCACGATTTTTATTTTCTGAAAACAAGTTTTTTTATGTTGAGCGCTTTCTTTAAGGCAGGTAGTTATCTGATAAGGTTTGATGAATTTTCGGTGCAGCTACGATGGAACTTCCTTTTTCTAACATATTCATTTCTTCACCGTTAATTCTTGTCACTTTTCCGCCTAATTCTTCGACGATAATTTTCCCAGCAGCAATGTCCCACGGAGCTAAATTAGCAGAAAGATAGGCTCCCGCTCGACCTGTAGCAACATCCATATATTCTAGTGAGGCTGCTCCGTGTAATCGTAATCCTCTAGAAGCTTTTACCGCCTCCCACATAGTTGGAAATTTTCTTGTTACACTTAAATTAGCAATTAATAGTGCATCCTCAAGGTCTACGGTTGGATCTAGTTTAGGAATAGTTCTGCCGTTTACTGTAGCGCCCTTTCCTTTTTCCCCAAAATACAATTCGTCGCGCGTCACATCATAAATATAAGCTAGTCGGCCTACTCCATTTTCATATACAGCGAGAGAAATTGCAAAGTCACGTTGCTGTTCGACGAAGTTCAGTGTCCCGTCAATTGGGTCAAGTATCCAAACCACGCCATCTAAATCTGTTACATCTGCTGCCATACCTTCTTCACCAAATAAACGATGGTCAGGAAAATGCGCTTTAATTTGTTGAACAAAAAAAGCTTCGGTTTCTTTATCCATATTCGTCACTAAATCATTTCGACTGGATTTGACATCAATATCTAACGTTTCTTTGAAAGATTGCTTAATTTTTGCTGCGGCTTCCATAATCCATAACCTTGCTAAATAATCTATTTTTTCGCTGTCCATATGCACACCTCTTCGCACTCTTTTTGTTTATTTTATCACAAAAATGAATTATCTGAATAGAACAAGATTCTTTCACTTGGAACTTAACTTCCGTATAATGAAACTATATGCAAAATTAGGAGGAAAACAGATGACTTTTAAAGGATTTAGTAAGAAAGATTTTAAAACAATGCAAATTCCTGGACTTGAAGCACGCATGACAGGAATTCAAAATGATATTCAACCAAAATTCAGAGCTGTTGGGGAAGAATTGACTACTTATTTAAGTGCCAAGCTTGGCGATGAAATGTTTTTACATATTGCTCGTCACCAAAGACGTTCAGTTAACCCACCCGATAGCACGTGGCTGGCCATTTGCCATGATAAACGTGGTTATAAAAAGCATCCTCATTTTCAAGTAGGTCTATTCGATAATTATTTATTTATTTGGCTCGCCTTTATTTATGAAAATGAAGAGAGCAAGAAAATCGCTAATCGTTTTTTGAAAGAAAAGAAATTATTGGCTGATTTACCGGACAACTTTGCTATTTCCCCAGATCATACTGAAGAAAAAACCTATCCTGTGCATGACGGACAACTAGAGGCAACGCTTGAACGTTTCCGCGATGTGAAAAAAGGGGAATTTTTAGTTGGGAAAATTTATCTACCAGAGGATAGCCATTTATCCCCAGGGAAAGACTTCATCAAAGAGGCTGAAATGGTGCTAGACGAGTTAATTCCGCTCTATAAGGCTTCCCTTCAATAAAAGATGTACAAATGACTATAATCTAGGTATAATGGTAGAGTTGTGAATTACTATGATTTGAAGGAGTTGAGGAACGTGAAAAAGGAGCAGCAAACAGCAAGTGACCCTGGTCCACATCGAAGTATTCATACAGGTGATTTTTCACGGGAACGAAACTCTAACCGCGTGAAATTTACCTGTTAAAAAAGGAGGTAAAAAGCATGCATCAAATTTTCAAATCAGATGAAAACGGCAAATTAATTGAGTTAGAAGAAGTAACACGCAATTGTTGGATTAATATCGTTGCCCCTACTTCAGAAGAAATTAATAAAATTGCCGATAACTACGAAATTCCACTTGAGTTCTTAGAAGATCCACTAGATAAAGATGAAAGTGCCCGGATTGAACGCGATGATGACTCGGATTCTGTTTTAATCGTTTGTGACTTTCCGGTAGTCGATGAAGATGATATTCATTACGCTTCATTCGAAACCATTCCAATGGGGATAATTATCACAAAAGACTATTTTATTACGATTTGTACAATCGATTCTTCTATCGTGCAATCCTTTATTAGAAACCGTATTAAAGGCTTTTATACACATATGAAAACGCGATTCGCATTGCAAATCTTATACATGATTTCCACTACTTTCTTGCGTCACTTAAAACGCTTGAACCGTCAAACGGACGAAATCGAAAAAGAACTACATGAATCTATGAAAAATAAACAACTTTATGATTTAATGGGGATTGAAAAAAGTTTAGTTTACTTTGTAACAGCCCTTAAATCGAATAAAGTCGTACTAGATAAAATGATGCGTCAAAATATTGTTAAAATGTACGAAGAAGATCAAGACTTATTAGAAGATGTTATTATTGAAAATCGCCAAGGTATTGAAATGGCGGAAGTTCACTCGAATATTTTGAGCGGGATGATGGATGCTTATGCTTCCATTATCTCGAACAATATGAATATCGTGATGAAATTCCTTACTTCTTTTACCATCATCTTGACGATTCCAACAATGGTGTTTAGCTTTTACGGAATGAACGTGAAATTACCGTTTATGAATACACCAATGGCTTGGATGCTTACGCTCGGTTTTGCATTCGGGATTGCTGGAGCACTTGCGATTGTATTCTGGCGGAGGAAATTCTTTTAAAAATAAACAAAAAGCGAATGTATTACTTAAAATTTTAGGTAATACATTCGCTTTTTTTATTTAGCTAATTCGCCGTCTAGTAACGAACGTAACTCTTCAGGGCTAATATGCTCATCAAAAATATGTTCACCCACAATAACAGTCGGTACAAAAACAACATTTGCCGCATTTGCTTCTGCGACAATTTTTTCTGATGCAGCTTTATTGTCTTGCTCTGTTAAGCCTAATTCAGATTTCATATAAGCAGCTACTTCATCAAGTGAAAGGCTACCCCACTCGTCTTGCTTGCTATAAATCTTATTGATTGTTTCACGTGTTTTTTCTGGTGTTGAATAATCTAAATAACGATGCGTCACATTTCCTCGTTGTAAAGATTCTTTTTCTTTATCAAATGGTTTAATAATTAATTCGATTTTTCCTGCTTGAATATATTCCGTAAGAACATCTTTAGATTTTTCATTCCACTCACGGCAGAATGGGCAACGTAAGTTAACGAAAGACATTACTTTAACGGGTGCTGCCTTTTCCCCTACGTGTATTCCAGTTTCTGGTGTGACTACTTCTGCTTTAATTTGACTAATATCCATGAAAAAAATTCCTCCTCTTAATTATGGTTGCATTTTTATTTTACTAGTAGTTGCGTTTTTTACAAGCTGCATGACTTTATAGGCCGAATAGCCACTTGCTTTCTCAAAGTCTATGCCAATCCGTTTTTCTTCTCCTTTGGCAGGGACTACTTGCTTGAATGCTCGATATTTTTCTTTGAGCTCAAGCGTATCTATGCCCTTTTCATACGCTCGCTCAATAGCTTCTAAAAATTGTACAACAATCGTCATTTCTTCGGTTGTCCAGTCTGGATTTAGTGGGTAGCTGTATTCCATTAACTAATTCCTCCTTTGTTAAGTTGCAATTCTTCTAATTTCTCGGTGGTTTTTGTGGCGATTTGTTTTAATTCTTTTTGTTCATCGTCTGAGAGATTTAATTCAAGTAGTTCTCTGACTCCTTCTGCGCCAATGACAGCTGGGACACTAATGAAGACAGGATTTTCTAAACCGTATGCTTCTTTCACTTCAACACCAACTGTGATAACTCTTGCTTCGTCGCGCAAAATGACTTCGGTTAATTCAGCAAGAACAGTCACAGTGCTAAATCGGAAAGTACAACCATCTTTATTTTCAAAAGGAAAATCCGGAATTTTAGTAATCATTTTTGTTAAATTTTGTAAATCCTCCGCTGAGATTCTTTTTTGATCTTCGGCTAAATAACTTAAAATTGGTTTGCCACCAAGGAAAGCCCTACTCCATACAGGAATGACATCTTCTGCATTATCACCAATAATATATCCGTGTACATTTTTAGGGCTGATTTTAAATAATTTAGCAATTTCCACTTGAAAATAAGACGTCGCAAGCATAGTGCCAAGCGTAATAATTTGATTTGCTGATAAACCGGAGAAACGTTTAATTAACGCGGCAACGACATTACTCTCAGCTGTTGCCACTAAGACAATCCCTCGGAAACCAGTTGCCATCATTTTCTTCACTTTTTCTTTGATTAGCGCGAGATTGTCTTCTTTTGAAACAATTTGATTGGACATTTCTTCTTGAAAAAAGACGACTATATCTGCGTTGCGACACTCATTGAATGTTCCTGAGTGAATGGTCACATCTGCATGATAATAACTCGCATAATCAAAATCTTGTACGCTTGTTTTCGCTTGATCGTCTATTAAGTAAATCTCGGCTGGTAATTTTTTTAAAAGAACTGTATGAATGTAGAGATTTTGTAGATTGCTTCTGCCGATAACGACCACTTTTTTCTTCTTAGACGGCATATGTGTCTCCTCCTCATCAAGTCTCTTATTGTTATTTTAGCATGCTTCCGAGGCAAAAATAAAATAACTTGACCACATAAATAAAAAGCAATGCTCATTCGCTTTGCTTTTTACAAAATAATCTTATTTTAAGTCATTTCACGTCGTTTCACTTTTAAATAATGCGTTGCAAAACAGAAGAATATTGGTAGTGCATAACTAACGATAATCAGAATAATTACTTCTAAAATCCCTTTACCGATATAGCCACCAGTCATTTTGACAAAGCCAGTGATTGGGGTTTCGAGAATTTGTATAACCGAGCGCCATCCACCTGTATCATGCATATGATGAAAGAAACCTACTCCAAAGGCTATGATTGTCAATACAAAACAAATTCCTGCTACTACATACGCAAACCAAAATAGAGCTTTCTTCCATGTTGCTGTTTGTTTCTCCATTTTTTCACCTGATTCAATTAGATTTGACTTGTTACGTTCACTTGTTACATTATACTCCTTTTTTTCTAAAACGGATACTTTAACTATTTCAAAAAATGAACTAAAAGAGTTTTTGTGAAATCACGCACTAATTTATATAGATAAAAAGCGGAAATACCCATAAAGGATACCTCCGCTTTAAGTTAATTACATATGAATTGGGCGACCTAAAGCTAGTTCGGCTGCTTCCATTGTAAGCTCTCCAAGGGATGGATGAGCGTGGATAGTAAGCGCGATGTCTTCAGCTGTAATACCTGATTCGATTGCTAAGCCGATTTCTGAAATAATATCAGAAGCGTTCATTCCGGCAACTTGTGCACCGATAACTAGGCCATCTTCTTTACGAGTAACTAGACGAACAAATCCTTCAGGTGCATCTAAAGAAAGCGCACGACCGTTACCGCCGAATGGGAATTTAGCAGCTTTTACGTCAAAGCCTTTTTCTTTTGCTTCTTTTTCTGTTAAGCCAACTGTTGCAAGTTCTGGGTCACTGAAAACAACAGCTGGAAGTGCTGTATAATCGTTTTCTGCTTTTTCGCCAGCAATTGCTTCAGCAGCGATTTTTGCTTCATAGCTAGCTTTGTGAGCTAGAGGAACACCAGGAACGATGTCACCAATGGCGAAAATGTTAGAAACGTTCGAGCGACCTTGTTTGTCAACTTCTACTAAACCGCGTTCTGTTACTTTAACGCCAGCTTGTTCTAAACCGATTTCGTCTGTATTTGGACGACGACCTACTGTTACTAAAACATAATCAGCTTCGATAGTTTTAGTTTCACCGTTAGCTTCATACGTTACTTTAACGCCGTTTTCAGTTTCTTCAGCAGATTTTGCAAGTGCTTTAGTAACCATTTCAACGTTTTTGCTTTTCAGATTACGTTTCACTAGGGAAACCATGTCTTTTTCGTATGTTGGTAAGATTTCTGGACCACCCTCAAGGATAGTTAGTTCTGTACCAAGGTTAGCGAATGCTCCACCTAATTCTGTTCCAATATATCCGCCGCCAATTACGACTAATTTTTTCGGAACTTCTGTTAGTGCAAGTGCACCAGTTGAGCTTAATACACGTTTACCATATTTGAAACCTGGGATTTCGATTGGACGAGATCCTGTTGCAATGATTACGTTGTTAAATGTATAAGTTTGAGCGGAGTCAGGGTGAATCACACGCAAGGAATGATCATCCACGAAGAACGCTTCTCCTTCTAACATTTCTACTTTATTTTTCTTAAGAAGGCCTTTAACACCTGATGTAAGCTTGTTAACTACGCTGCCTTTCCATTCTTGTGCTTTTGTGAAATCTAAGTTCACATTGTCCGCTGTAATACCCATGTTATCAGAGTGGCCAGCTTCTTTAAAACGGTGACCGATTGTGATAAGTGCTTTGGAAGGAATACATCCCACGTTTAAGCACACACCGCCGTAATATTCTTTTTCAATAATGGTAACTTTTTGTCCGAGTTGTGCAGCTCGGATTGCGGCTACATACCCACCTGGGCCTGCACCGATGACTATGGTGTCTCTTTCTTCTGGAAAATCGCCTACTACCATTTTGTTACACCTCCATTAGTAATAATTCTGGATCGTTTAATAAACGTTTAATATTGTTCATTGCTTTTTGAGCAGTTGCGCCGTCAATTACACGGTGGTCAAAGCTCAAGGAAAGAGCTAGTACTGGTGCTGCTACAATTTCGCCATCTTTTACGATAGGTTTTTGAGCAATACGACCAACACCTAGGATAGCAACTTCTGGGTAATTAATTACTGGAGTGAACCATTGCCCGCCGGCAGAACCGATATTAGAAATAGTTGCGGAACCGTGGCGCATTTCGTCAGCAGTTAATTTACCATCACGTGCTTTTCCAGCTAGTTCGTTGATTTCATCAGAAATTTGGAATACGGATTTTTTATCAGCATTTTTAATTACTGGTACATATAAACCGTGGTCTGTATCTGCCGCGATACCAACGTTGAAGTAATGTTTGTAAACAAGTTCTTCTGTCGTATCATCTAAAGTTGTGTTAAGCACTGGGAAGTCACGAAGCGTTGCAACAAGAGCTTTCACCATATAAGGTAAGAAAGTAAGTTTGATACCTTTTTCGGCAGCCACTTCTTTGAAACGTTTGCGGTGAGCCATAAGTGCAGTTACTTCGATTTCGTCCATTAAAGTAACGTGTGGAGCTGTATGTTTTGAGTTTACCATTGCTTTTGCAATCGCACGACGAGTTGGTGTTAATTTTTCGCGTGTTTCTGGGTAAGCATCGGAGCTTGCAACTGGTTGTTTCGCTGCTGCTTTTTCCGCTTTTGGTGCTGCTGCTTTTTCTTCCGTTTGAGCAGTAGTTGTTGCTGCAGCTGGTTGTTCGCCGTTTAGGAAAGCATCAATATCCGCTTTAACTACGCGGTTATTTTTTCCAGAGCCTGCTACTTCAGCGATATTAACGCCTTTTTCACGCGCATATTTACGTACAGAAGGCATTGCAATTACAAGGCCATTAGGATCTTTTTTAGATGATGGCGTTCCGTTTCCACCTGTAGCTGGAGCGGAAGTTGCGTCGTTGTTTGTAAGTTCAGCTTCTTCTGCTGGAGATTCTGGAGTAGATTCATGACTAGCTCCTCCTTCAAAATCGCCTTCGAATGTTACTAATACTTGACCAACTGTTGCTACTGTGCCTTCGCTAACTAAAATATCTTTAACAGTTCCATCTACTGGAGAAGTAATTTCTTCGACAGATTTGTCGTTTTGCACTTCAAAAATGGACTGATCTTCTTCTACTTTATCGCCCGGTTGAATAAACCATTTAACAATTTCACCTTCATGAATGCCTTCACCGATATCTGGTAATTTGAATTCAAAAATTCCTTTTCCGCTAGCTTTTGCGGGTGCTGGAGTTGATTCTGTGGATTCTGCTTTTGGTGCTGCGCTTTCTTCTTCGGCGTCGTCTTCGTGACCTTCTACGCCATCAAATGTTACTAGTACTTGTCCAACTGTAGCAACTGTACCTTCAGCAACTTTGATTTCTTTAATTGTTCCTGAAACTGGAGAAGTGATTTCTTCCACTGATTTGTCGTTTTGTACTTCAAATAGGGATTCATCTTCTTCAATCTTATCGCCTGGTTGTACAAACCATTTAACGATTTCACCTTCATGGATACCTTCACCGATATCCGGTAATTTAAATGAATATGCCATTTTATTAAGCCTCCTGTAATTTCTAAGGTTCAGATAAACTGAACCTTAGTATAAAAATATTTCGTTCCCCTTCTAAAACTCCCCATAAGTTTTAAAATGGTTATTATGAATTAAAATGCAATAACTTCTTTTACGCGTTCGATAATATCGTTATGATTTGGTAACCAAACAGTTTCTGCTTGAGAGAACGGAAATACGCTATCTGGCGCAGCAACTCGCATAACTGGAGCTTCTAGAGAAAGGATTGCATGATCGTTAATTTCTGCAACGACATTAGCAGCAATACCTGCTTGTTTTTGTGCTTCTTGAACTACTACAGCACGGTTTGTTTTCTTAACGGAAGCAATGATTGTTTCCACATCAATTGGGCTAATTGTACGTAAATCGATAACTTCTACAGATACGCCATCTTTTTCAAGAGCTTCTGCTGCTTTCATTGATTCTTGTACCATTGCCCCGTAAGTGATGATAGAAACATCTGTACCTTCACGACGAACAGCTGCTTTACCAATTTCTACTGTGTATTCGCCTTCTGGAACTTCTTCACGGAAAGAACGGTATAATTTCATATGTTCTAAAAAGATAACTGGATCGTTATCACGAATAGCTGAGATTAAAAGACCTTTTGCATCATATGGAGTGGATGGAATTACCACTTTTAAACCAGGTGATTGCGCCATTAATCCTTCTAAGTTATCCGCGTGCATTTCTGGTGTATGAACTCCACCACCAAAAGGTGCGCGAATGGTAATTGGAGCAGTACGAGTTCCGCCTGTACGGTAACGCATACGAGCCATTTGACCAGCAACGGAATCCATTACTTCAAATACGAAACCGAAGAATTGAATTTCTGGAACTGGACGGAAACCTTCAAGTGCAAGACCGATAGCAAGACCACCGATACCAGATTCCGCTAGAGGAGTATCGAATACACGATCTTCGCCAAATTTTTCTTGTAATCCTTCTGTTGCACGGAATACGCCGCCGTTTTTACCAACGTCTTCCCCAAAAACTAATACGTTTTCGTCTTTTTCAAGTTCTACTGCAAGCGCATCTGTAATCGCTTGAATCATTGTTTTTTGCGCCATGATTATTTCGACTCCTTCGCTTCATAGATTGCCAGTTGCTCTTTGATAGGAGCAGTTGGTGTTTCGTACATATTTTTAAGAAGATCAGTTACAGTTTGTTTTGGTGTAGCATCTGCTTCTTTAATTGCTACTTTGATTTCTTCTTTCGCTTGATCGATAACAGCATTTTCTTTTTCTTCGTTCCAAAGGCCTTTACCTTCTAAGAAAGTACGGAAGCGAACGATTGGATCTTTAAGTTCCCATTCTCCGTCAAGTTCTTTTGTACGGTAACGAGTTGGATCATCACCAGAAAGTGTATGTGGACCATAACGGTAAGTCATTGTTTCGATTAATGTTGGGCCTTCACCAGCAACTGCACGTTCACGAGCGAATTTAGTTACAGCATATACTGCAAGTGGATCCATTCCGTCTACTTGTACGCCTGGGATTCCGGCTGCAACTGCTTTTTGAGCTAATGTTTCAGCAGCTGATTGTTTTTCACGAGGTGTAGAAATCGCGAATTTGTTATTTTGTACTACGAAGATTGCTGGAGCATGGTAAGCACCTGCAAAGTTCATTCCTTCATAGAAGTCACCTTGAGAAGAACCACCGTCACCTGTATAAGTGATTACAACAGCGTCTTTTTTACGTTTTTTAAGACCTAGAGCAACACCGGCAGCTTGCACGATTTGTGCACCGATGATGATTTGTGGTGATAATACATTTAAATCTTCAGGGAATTGGTTACCTACAAAGTGTCCACGAGAGAACAAGAACGCTTTTGTAAGTGGAAGTCCGTGCCAGATAAGTTGTGGCACATCACGGTAACCTGGAAGAATATAGTCATGTTTTTCAAGTGCATAGTGACTTGCAAGTTGGGAAGCTTCTTGTCCAGCAGTTGGAGCGTAGAAACCTAGACGTCCTTGACGGTTAAGTGAGATAGAACGTTGGTCAAGTACACGAGTCCAAACCATGCGAGTCATTAATTCTACTAATTGATCATCTGTTAAATCCGGCATTAAATCTGGATTTACGATTTCTCCTTTTTCATTCAGAATTTGAACTAATTCAAATTGTTTATGAACAGCCTCAAATTGTTTCTTTACGTCGATAATAGCCTTCTTTGTTTTAGAAGCCATTTCGTATCCACCCTTTCGTCATTCACATTGTACAGTTTCAAATTCTTCATTAGTTAGGTATGCGTTGTATGTAACGCTCGTCCGGTCATTTACCCATCTAAATGAATTCTTTTAAAACTGCCATCCTGATTGTGTATTAATTATAATAGCGTAGTAAAAAGAAAAGTTATTCTATAGAAAGAAGCAGATTCCGGAAGCTTTTTCCTAAATTCCTATTAACTAATTACGCAGCCTCTCCAGTTATTACCACAAAATCCTCATTGAAAACATGGGTTTTAAGAGAGTTTGTGAAAAAACTTTCATTCTTTCACAATGTTTCATAAAAAACAGGAACTTTCCTTTTATTTAAAATGTTATTTCTGTTTTACTCGAAAACAAGAATTTTATTAATACACTAATCTTCTCTCTTAATTTACACTACCAAGATTATGAAGTCAATAAGTTAATCTCTATTTATTTTATCGCTTACAATGGCATTATTACTTAAATCATTCGCTTTCCCGTTCTGTATTAAAAAAAGATGAAACAGATAAAAACTGTTATATAATATTACAACTCTCGCATTATCACACCTATTTCAAACTTTTAGGTGGCAAATATCATTAGTTTGTGAATTCACAAACATATAAATTTTTTCATCATTTGTTTTAGACGAACATTTTAACAATATTTTTTTTTATTGTTCGCTTTTAAAACTTTCTTATTTTTAACAAATATGTCTTTAGACCTACGGAAGTCTCCTTTTTTTCGTGTGTAGTAATCTTTCATTCCTTTTTTTTCGTTCTTTTGTTAAAATAAAGATAAGTTATTAAAGAACAGGAGAGAATCAAATCATGCTTACAATGGACGATATTGTACGAGAAGGTCATCCAGCGCTTAGAGAAGTTGCGACAGAAGTGACTTTCCCGCTTTCAGATGAAGAAAAAAAATTAGGACGTGATATGCTTGAATTCCTGATTAATAGTCAAGATGAAGAGATGGCGGAAAAATACGGTTTACGTGGTGGCGTAGGAATTGCTGCTCCACAACTTGCTGTAACGAAACGTTTTCTTGCTATTCATGTACATGATGAAAAAGATCGTCTTTATAGTTATGTGCTTTATAATCCAAAAATTCGTAGCCATTCTGTGCAGCAAGCTTGTCTTTCTGGTGGTGAAGGTTGCCTTTCTGTTGATCGGGAAGTTCCAGGTTATGTGGTCCGAAGTGAACGTGTAACTATTGATGCTTTTGACGAAAATGGTACACCACTGAAATTGCGTTTCAAAGATTATCCAGCCATTGTTATTCAACACGAAATCGATCATTTAAATGGAATTATGTTTTATGATCACATTAATAAAGAAAACCCCTCCTACTTGCCACCTGATGTGGACGTATTTGGTTAAAATGAATAAATCCCCGCAGGATACTAATTCCTGCGGGGATTCTTATTTCTATGAATGGCCACCAACTGTTTCTATTTTTGTATCGAGCTTTCTAAATTTACGTTCATTTGCATCGCCTGAGAATAAAACTAAATCAAGCTCTTCATGAATAATATGACCATCTGAATCCACTAAATTTTTTTCAAATAATCGCGAGTCAATTTTAGCAAAGATTGTATGATAGTCTTCGTCTGATACAGTCCGAGTTACGGTGCACTCGAATACAATCGGACAGGTATCAATGTAAGCTACTCCTCCGTTATCACTTTTGGTTAATTCGATTTGATGAACTTTTACTTTATCGTTGCGCTTGCCCGATGAGAATCCCCCTTGTTCAATTAACCCTAACTGCTCTGTGTTTGGAAAATTTACAGCAAATTTTTGACCAGCATATAAATGTTTACTCGCATTACTTTCTGCTGACACGCCGATTACGATACTATCTCCTAATGTATACGATGATGACCCCGTTGACATTTGCGGTTCTCTAATTTCATTCAAATACGTTAATACAAAGACTGGATAAGCTGGATAAAATTTTTCTGTTTCTACGCGCTGTTTCATAGTTAGCACCTCTAGTTTTTTTCTTTCATTATAAATATGATGTAATGGGAATTCAACCATAAACTTAAACCTTACAAGTAAGCCCTTTATGTATTTATCTGGTAAAATAAAATTGGAAAGAAGGTGGAAATTTGGAACGTTATGATAGACAGATGCGCGTTAAGAACATCGGAAAAGCTGGTCAAGAAAAATTACTCACGAAAACGATTTTAATTGTTGGTGTTGGCGCGATTGGTTCATATGCCGCAGAAATTTGTGCACGAATGGGTTTTGGAAAGTTAATTTTAATTGATCGCGATTATGTGGAGCTAAGTAACCTGCAGCGCCAATCGCTTTTCACGGAACAAGATGCATTAGACAAACAAGCAAAAGCATATGCAGCATCTAAAGCTTTACAACTCATTAATAGCGATATTACAATCGAATATATTGTAGATGATGCGAATGTAACGAGTTTAACGCCTTATGCCGGAACAATTGATTACATACTTGATTGCACAGATAATTTTATGACGCGAGCCTTTTTAAATCAGTTTTGTTTCACCCATCAAATTCCGTGGATTTTCACCTCATGTGCTGGAAATTATGCGAATCTCATGCCAATTATTCCGCCTGACTCTGCTTGTTTGCACTGTTTACTCGGCGATATTCCGCAAACCAACGCAGCAAGTTGTGATATTATCGGCGTTGACGGTGCCCTGATTCCAATCGTCGCCGGCATGCAGGTTTCCTTACTTACGCAAATGATTATCAACCCTGATTTCAAAGCAAATATCTACTACCAACTAGATAATTGGCAATTTTCTTTCCAGACAATCGAAGTCAAAAAACAACGCGATTGCCTTAGATGCGCAACTGGAAAAACACTTTCAGAAGTTCCTTTTTCCGAGCAAGCAGTTGCTCTTTGCGGAAGAGATACTGTGCAATTTCGCTTACCTAATAAAAGCAATTACCGAGAAATTAAACAACTACTGGTAGAACAGAAAATTACTTACACCGAAAATCCCGCTTTGCTCAGTTTCCAGTATGAAAAGTTCCAGTTTGTTATTTTTAAAAATGGGCGCGTATTACTTCATGGGACAGAAAATATAACAGAAGCAAAAAAAACATATCATTTATTTTTTAACTAAAGGAGGCAATTATGGAACAAAAGTCATTTATTAAGGTAGCTTGTAGTATTCTAACAATTAGTGATACACGAAATTTGGATACAGATACGAGTGGTCAACAGATTCAATCTACCTTAGAAAACGCTGGGCATGAGGTAATTTCACGGATTGTCGTTCCTGACGATGTTTCCCACATTAAGCAGAAAATAAACGAGCTAGCTGTTAATGGTTCTTTCTGTCTTATCACAAATGGCGGTACAGGTATCGCTAGGCGAGATGTTACTTATGAAGCTTTATTTGCGACTATTCAGCAAGAAATTCCCGGATTTGGGGAGATTTTCCGAATGCTTAGTTACGAAGAAGTCGGTAGTCGCGCCATGGTATCTCGGGCATTCGCTGGTTTTTCAGAAAATGGCTTATTGATTTTTGCGCTACCTGGCTCAAGTAATGCTTGTCAGCTCGCGATGCAAAAATTGATTATTCCTGAGTTACCTCACTTAATAGCAGAACGACAAAAATAAAACATCCGGTCACTTGCATGACCGGATGTTTTATTTATCCTCCAATTTGACTCATACGACGCCAAGTTGGTTTATTAGACTGCACTTCATCTTGTAGTTTTAATGCCATTTCGTGATTTTCAGGTTTGTTATCAATTGCCTTTTGTACAAGTTGCATTAGTTTGACTGGGTCTTGGATAAATGGTCGAATATTCATTTCTTCGTCCCAGTAAAGGCATGCTTTAATATAACCATCTGCGGTAAGCCTAAGTCGGTTGCAACTATCGCAAAAATGGGAACTAACTGGGTGAATCACACCGAATGTCCCTTTCGCTCCTTTTATGCGGAAGTTTTCGGAAGGACCGTTTCCTCGAATCGAGTCAACTGGTTCATATTCATAACCAGCTTCATCACAGGCTTCAAAAATCTTATCAAGCGGTAAATATTTTTCTTTCCAACTCGTACCAGCATGACCAATCGGCATATATTCAATAAAACGAATATTAATATCTTTATCTTTTGTAAAGCGGAGGAAATCGGTTATTTCGTCATCGTTTTGTCCTTTAATTAAGACGACATTAAGCTTAATTGGAAATAACCCTACTTCTTCTGCTTTTTGAATACCATCGAGAACTTTTTGCAAACGTCCACCACGAGTAATTGCTTGAAAACGATCTGCATGCAAGGAATCCAAGCTGATGTTTACACGTGTCAGTCCCGCCGCTTTCAACGCTTCCGCTTTTTTCGCCAAATACATCGCATTCGTTGTAATCGAAATATCTTCTATTTCAGGAATTGCTCCCAACCCGCGAACAATTTCCACAATATCGGTTCTAAGTAATGGCTCTCCGCCAGTGATGCGGACTTTTTTTATGCCGAATTTCACCATTAATTCCATAAAGCTGACAATTTCATCTTTGGATAGTACTTTTTCATGGGGCAAAAATGTCAGGCCTTCTTCGGGCATACAATACACACACCTTAAATTACACCGATCTGTTACTGAAATACGAATATAATCGTGTACTCGCCCAAATTTATCCTTTAATAATTGCATAAAACAAAACTCCTATCCTACAAAATAGTTACGCTTCTGCTTTAAAAATCCCGCTTTTTCCACCTGTTTTTTCCACTAAATACGTTTTTTCTATCCGCATGCCTTTATCCATTGCTTTGCACATATCATAAATGGTTAATGCTGCAATGGTTACAGCTGTGAGTGCTTCCATTTCCACGCCCGTCTTTCCAACGGTTACAACTTCGGAGGTGATAGTTAGCGCAGTATTCCCGTCATCTTCAAAAGAAATATCAGCTTTCGTCGTCATAATCGGATGGCACATTGGAATTAGTTCGCTTGTCTTTTTAGCTGCCATAATACCAGCTACTTGGGCAACGGCTAAAACATCTCCTTTAGCAATTTTACCAGCATGAATCCGTGTTAAAGTTTCTTCCTTCATATGTATCGTAGCTCTAGCGATTGCACGACGTTTTGTTTCAGATTTGCTTGTAACATCTACCATTTTTGCGCGTTTTTCATCGTTAAAATGAGTTAAGTCATCTTTTTCCATCTATTCCCCTCCTTATCCACCGCTTACTGGCGGAATGACTGCGATTTCTGTTATTTCCTCTGGTAAAAGGTCTTGATCTTGTTGAAACTCCATGTTAACGGCTAACATACAGCTTGCCAAATCAACGGCTATTTCAGGAAATTCACTACTAATGACTTCTCGAACCTCGCCGACTGTCTGACACTGCTGCAAATTCAATTTTACTTCTGTTTTATGTGTCTTATCCGCTAAATGAGCAAAAAATTTAACTGTTGTTAGCATCTAGGCCACCCCACCTTGTTTTATCGATATCTTTTTCTTCTTTCCATATAGGTACCCGTTCTTTTAAGCGTTCAATAATATATCTGGATCCCTCATAGCAAGCGGCTCTGTGTGGTGTTGATACGCCTATAACTACAGCGATATCTGTAATTTGTAAAAGTCCTAGCCGGTGGACGATGACAACATCCGCCCTCCACTTTGTTTCTACTTCTGTTGCTAATTTCTTTAGTTCTTTGAGCGCCATTTCCTCATATGATGTATAACGAATTTCTTCTGTTTGAATGTCCCCCGTCCATTCTCGGATTGTACCAACAAAAAGATTAGTTCCACCGTGATTTTTATTGATTAGTTTGTCAAAAAGTGGACCTATTTCGATTTTTTCGTGTTGCAATGCTACATATTTCATGATAAAAACTCCTCGATTAACGTTTCTGCAAAAGTAGTTAAAGCTTTTTCTTCGCCAATGAAAACCGCTTCTTTTTTTAGTGCTGGATTATGTGTCGCAATTTTATAAACAGCTTTACTATTCTTTAAAAGTTTGATTTCCGCCTGTTCGCGAATCAATATAATTTTAGGGAAAGGCCCCTCTTTGTAGCCTTCTATGAGAATAATGTCTGATTCTGGCAACTTTTGAATGGCAGTTTTTAAATCGATGCCGGTTTGTTCCATCACAGCATATTGTCTCGAATTCGCGATAACAACAGCTGCTGCACCACTCTCTTGAAACGAGTACGAATCAGTTCCCGCGTGATCTACTGAAAAATCATGGGCATCATGTTTGATAGCAGAAACCGTGTAGTTTTCCTTTCGACTAGCTCGAATTAGTGCATTTAGTAAAGTTGTTTTTCCGCTATTTTTAAAGCCAATTATTTGGAGGATAGTAGCCATGCTTCGACCTCTTCTCCTTTTAATTTCCCTACTTGACCACGTGGGATTTTGAATAAACAAGTGGTTAAATGGAGGTTTCCTAGCGCGCTCGACATATCGCTTCCTACCAACTCAACCAAATATTCTCCTTCGTCAGACAAACGATAGGTTCCTCGTAAAAAACGATCATAGCCATTATTTTTAGTGTAATCGCTTGCCATTTTTGCACGTACTTGGGTCGTCTCCGTTGTATCTTTCCCCATTAAGGTAGCTAACACCGGTTCTACTAATAAGTAAAAACCTGTAAAGCATGCCCCTGGATTTCCAGAAAGCGCAATGATAAGCGTTTTGTCCAGCCACATTCCAGTTGTCGGACTACCTGGTCGCATTTGAATTTTATTAAAAAGTAATTCTGCCTCTTGTTTTGCAATTTCTGCCATATAATCAAAATCGCCTACAGAAACACCACCAGTTGTAATTATCAAGTCTGCTATTTGAGTCAATTCTAGTAATCGTTTTTTCGTATCCTCATAATTATCCGGTAACTGTTCAGCCGCGCAAATCTCGGCATGATGTACTTTTAATAAATTCTCCAGTAACGGTTGATTACTATTATAAATTTTGCCATCTGGAAGAGAATTCCCGGCTGGAACAAGTTCACTACCTGTGGATAAAATAGCTACTTTTGGCTTTCTGATGACTTGAACTTCACGAATACCAAATGATGACAGCAAACTTATCGAACCGGCATTTAAAATATGTCCGCGATCTAATAGCAAGTCTCCTTTGGAAAACTCCGCACCAACTTCTGTAATGTTGCTAGATTTTTGTGTATTGATAAGGGTAATGTCATTCTGGTTACCAGCTTCTCTAGATTGTTCAAGCATAATAATCTTCGAAGCATTCTCTGGCACTTTTGCTCCAGTCATTATTCGAACGGTTTCCCCTGGGTTTAGTGGTTTATTGTATGTTTGTCCGCATGGAACTTCTGCTACAACTCGTAAAGTGATTGGATAATTCCCGTCATCTGCTTCCGTAATCGCAAAACCATCGTAACCAGACCTTCTAAAATAAGGAGCTGGAAACGGGGCAAAGATAGGCTCTTGCAATACTTGATTTAATGCATCCGTCACATTTTTCTTTTCTACTGGAAGATGCGTTATTTGGTTACATAATACTTCTCTCGCTTGTTCCATGCTTATGGTATTTCTTTTTTCAATCATCTGGGCGCACTTCCCTTTCACAAATAATGTATGCGTTTTCTTTAGTACCAATATACAGGAGTTTCCTTGTTTTAAAAAGTAAAGCGACTTCTCCTTAGTTTGTTGCTTTAAATCCGTATTTCTCTAGTATTTTTTGGGCTTCAGATTTATTCATGAAATCAAGGAATGCCGCTGTTTCTTCTTTTTTATCTGAATCGCTGACTTGTGCACTGTAATAACCAATTGGATCATGGAGTTTCTCATCAATTTTTGCTTTCACTTGTACTTTTTTGCTTAAAAGAGCATCTGTCTGGTATACGAAACCTGCATCTGCATTCCCGGCTTCCACATAGGATAAAACTTGGCGGACATCGGTGGCTAGAACGAGTTTTGCTTTTTCTGCATTATATAATTTTACGTTTTCAAGGGTTTGTTTGGCATAGGCGCCGGCCGGTACTGATGCCGGGTCTCCGATAGCGATTTTGGATGCATTATCTAGTAATTGTTCTAAGTTCGCCTCTGTCTTTTGGTCCGCGTTTTTCGGTGCAATTAAAACAAGGTCATTTCCCGCAAATTCTTTCGTATTTTCTGCTAAATTTTGCTTGCTCAGTGTATCCACATCTTTTTTACTTGCTAAAAGGACACCATCAATCGGAGCGCCACTTTCGACACGTTCGCGAATTTGTCCAGAACCGCCAAAATCAAAAGATAATTTAATTGTCGGATTTGCTTTTTCGAAAAGTGGTTTTACGTCATCCATCGTATCTTTTAAACTCGCCGCCGCTGAAATATGTATCGTAGTTTGTTTTACTTCCTCTGGAGAATCCCCGCATGCTCCGAGAAGTAACAATAATCCACAACTTATAAAAAGCATTATTTTTTTCATCGTTCATCCCCCTTTTTATTTAGTTTCATTGTACTTAAGTTTGACATTTTATACCAGAGAGAACGATAATAATAGATGTACTAGAGGGTTCAGGAGGAGATTTATGTTTACATCTGTTTGGCATACACTACTTGTTGCCACAATTTCTACGTTTATCGCATTTATGACGATGTTACCACTGAGTTATTATTTTACTGGTCGAAAATCACGTTTTCAGTTACTCGTGGAAATCTTAATTTTACTTCCGCTTGTTTTACCGCCAACTGTTGTCGGTTTGGTGTTACTGAACGTCTTCGGCCGTAACGATTTTATCGGTGGTGTACTTTGGGACACCTTTGATTTCAGTTTTATTTTTTCTCTCAGTGGTGCTATTGTTGCGACGACGATTATTATTTTGCCAATTATGTATCAAGGCTTGAAATCCGCATTTTTATCGATTGATCACGAACTTGTATGGGCAGCAGAGACTCTTTCAGCGAATAAAAAACAGATTTTCACAAAAATTATTTTACCGAATTGCTGGCAACCAATTTTAGCAGGGGTTCTGCTTAGTTTTTGCCGGGCAATGGGTGAATTTGGTGCAAGTTTGATGGTGGCGGGTTATATTGAAGGCAAAACCGACACCATCGCTTCTAGTATTTACTTTATGGTACAACAAGGCGATATGCGTACAGCGATTTATCTTGGGCTAATAAACGTCATTATCGGTGTATTTGCCTTACTTGTCATTCACGTTTTAACCGTACGCCAGAGTAATTTAATGAGGGGGATGTAATTATGTTAAGATTACAATTTCATAAAAAACTTCCTTTTCATGATTTAAATATTGATTATACATTTGAAAAACCAGTGACCGCGATGATGGGTGCGAGTGGCTCAGGCAAGTCGACTCTCTTTCAGTGCGTTAGTGGTTTGAAAAGTATTGATGGCGGTATTATTGAATTTGATGGGACTCCGTGGGATGATTCCAGTATTTCATTACATCTTCCAGTGACAGAGCGCAAAGTAGGCTATTTATTTCAAAATCTAGCTTTATTTCCAAACATGAATGTGTATGAAAATATTGCATTTGGCTTAAAAGTGAAAAAAAAGAAGAAAAAAGAGCAAACGGAAATTCAACAACAAGTGCGAAAAATGAGTGATTATCTGCAAATTTCTCATCTTCTTTACTCTTCCGTTCAGAAATTATCTGGAGGCGAGAAGCAACGCGTTGCAATGGCTCGAGCAATGATTACGGAGCCAAAATTACTTTTACTGGATGAACCTTTCAATGGTTTAGATGAAGAAACGCGTTTGATTTGTATGAAATTAGTTGGTCAAATGGCTAAAGATTTTCATATTCCAGTCATTTTTGTAACGCATTATGCCTCTGAAGCAGAAATGATGACCGAAGAAATTTTAGTCATGCGAGATGGTCGCCTTGAAAAACGAAAAAGGTAACGTGGGCATTGTACTAGCCGGTGGTCGCTCTAGTCGTTTTGGGGAGCCAAAAGTATTTTTTCAGGATGAGGCAACTGGAAAAACATGGGTTGAACTCACGGTGAGTAAATTGCTACCGCTTTGCGATAGGGTATTTGTGTCCGCAAATCATGAAAATTATTCAACATTGGTTACTATTTTTGAAGCAGAAGCCAACATTCAAATCGTTCCTGATCAAACCTCATTTAGTGATTTTGGACCGCTCGGAGGAATTTATGCGGTGATGAAAGCAGCTGCCGATTATCAGAAAGCTAATTTTCTGGTGCTTCCTGTTGATATGCCTTTTTTGACTTCGAAAGAAATTGGACGGCTAGCTGAATATCCTAATCACTACGCTAAAACAAAGCGCGCAAATCATTATTTGGTTGCAAACCTCCCCTACGCTCGCGAAATTCTACAAAGTCTACTACACGAGGAGGAACACCGAGTCCGTGCATTACTCGAAAAATGCAACACCAAACCATTAATCTTTGAAAATGAAGCGACTTTTCGCAATATCAATCGACAAAATGAACTTTTTTAACCTTTTCTTGTCCTTTTCTTTAGTTTTTTTTGGTAAACTAGAGAAAATCATGAGAAGAGGTTTTTTTATGCAATTTTTCCGCTTACTTTGGACGTTTACTTGGAAGCAAGCACTTTGTTGTATTTTTCCAGGCATTATCTTTATTTCGCTTGCGCTTACAAAATGGATGGATATTCCTTTTATTGCGCGTTACGACTTGCTTTTGATTATTTGTCTTGTAACTCAAATTCTACTTATAAAATTTGGTTTAGAAACGTGGGATGAACTGAAAGTAATTATGGTTTTTCATCTTATTGGACTTGGACTTGAAATATATAAAGTACATATGGGTTCATGGAGTTATCCAGCTCCTGGTTTCATGAAAATTCTCGGCGTGCCACTTTATAGCGGCTTTATGTATGCAAGTGTCGCTAGTTATATTTGTCAGGCTTGGAAAAGATTTAATCTTAAAATGACAAATTGGCCAAATATCTGGCTCGTATGTATTATTTGTACAGCAATTTATGCTAATTTTTTCACGCATCATTTTATAATGGATTTTCGTTGGATTTTGATTGTTTTAGTCCTTATTTTGTTCCGAAAAACATATGTTTATTTCAAAGTTAGTTCGACTCAACTCAAAATGCCTTTATCTTTTTCCTTTTTATGTATCGCCTTTTTCATCTATCTTGCGGAGAATATTGCTAGTTTTTACGGGGCTTGGGCTTATCCAGACCAGCTGATTGCATGGCGCCCAGTGCATGTTTCGAAAATTACGAGTTGGTATTTACTTGTTATTATTAGTATTATTATCGTCGCGCAACTTAAATTTGTTAAGCAAAAATTAGAACAAACTTCTGTAAACGCAAAAAGCGAGGCTACACTGAAATAGTGGCCTCGCTTTAATTTAAATTAATTTTAAATGTTCTAACGCTTTATAAACCCCGTCTTCATCCACATGCTCCGTAACATAGTCAGCGACCGCTTTTACCTCATCACGACCATTGCCCATTGCTACGCCAGTTCCTACAGCTTGAAGCATCGCAATATCATTCAATCCGTCTCCAAATGCGTAAGTATCTTCCATTGAGAAGCCAAGTTTTTTAATCATCTGCTTAATACCTTCCGCTTTCGAACCGTCAGCTGGACAAACATCCACGGAAACATCATGCCATCGCAAGAAGCCATACTGTTTAAATTCTTCTCGGTAGTAAGCGTCATACGACTCATCACAGAAAAGTAAACACTGATAAATGTCACGACCTTTGTAATAATTAGCATCTACTTTAGGATACTCTCTTTTAATCGAATTCATTCCGATTGTCACTCGGTCATGATCCGGTAAATTCGCGCGCATGGAATCTTTCCCTGAAAAAACAATCGGGTGCTCATGCTCCGATGCAACCGTGATCAAACGTTCTAAAGACTCGGTTGGTAATGGTTTAGCATATATTTCTTTTCCTTCAAAAATAACATATTGACCGTTATAACAAATATAAGAATTAATATCTAACTCTTTTCTAATTTCATCTAACATAAACGGACCACGACCAGTTGCGATAGCCACATAAATGCCATTTTCTTTCAATTTAGCAATCGCTTGTTTCGCTGATGCTGGAATTTCTTTCGTTTCTCCTACAAGCGTGCCATCTACATCAAAAAATACAATTTTACTCATTGATTAAACGCCTCTATCCTCTATCCATTTTTAAATCACTATGTTTAAATTATAGCAGAAAATCTCTCTGATACCAGCATTGACAAAATTAATTATACTTTCTAGTAGCAATTATCTGGATTTATGGTATATTAGAATGAAGGATATAGATCGGATGAACATTTGTAGAACGACAATGGAACGTGAAAAAAAGCTTATAATTACATCTTTTACTCGGAAATTTGTTTCAAATTCCCAAAATAAAGGTATGCAATTATAACGGATAAGAAATGTAACTACGTGCACAGCTATTTTACACATTAGTCTGTGGTAATTTTTCTTTGTCTTTTTTATGCCTAATTGTTAGTATCTCGTGCACCCATATCCGCTTGCTACTAAGTCCACAACTGAAAGCAAGCCAATGAATACTAAATAAATATTAGATTTTCAGCTTGAAAATCTATTTTTAAAAACAAAACTTAAATTTTAAGGAGAGAAAAACATGATTTTTAAAGTATTTTATCAAGACACACTGACAGAAACACCCGTACGCGAAAAAACACAATCACTATACGTAGAAGCGGAAAGCGAAGTAAAAGTACGCCAACTTTTAAAAGATGAGCCTTTCCACATCGAATTTGTCGAAAAAATTAGCGACGCACACTTAGCTTATGAAAAGGAAAACCCAGACTTCGCGCTCTGGGAAAAATAAGCCTATATGAAATTTGTTAAAAATAATGAGACAGCTGTTTTCGCTCTTGGTGGACTAGGCGAAATCGGTAAAAACACATATGGCGTACAATTTCAAGACGAAATCATTCTAATTGATGCAGGAATTAAGTTCCCAGAAGACGAACTTCTAGGTATTGATTATGTTATTCCTGACTACAGTTACCTAGTTAAAAACAAAGATAAGATTAAAGGGCTTTTTATCACCCATGGTCACGAGGATCATATCGGTGGCGTTCCTTACTTACTACGCGATCTTAATATCCCGATTTATGCTGGGAAACTTGCGAGTGCGCTTATCCGTAACAAACTAGAAGAACATGGCTTGCTTCGTCAAACCAAAATTTATGAATATGAAGAAGATGACGTTTTTAAATTCAGGAAAACAAGCATCTCCTTCTTCCGTACAACGCATAGTATTCCTGATACGTATGGTATTGTTGTCAAAACTCCATCTGGTAACATTGTTCATACTGGTGACTTTAAATTTGATTTCACACCTGTTGGCGAACCAGCAAACCTAACAAAAATGGCAGAAATTGGTAAAGAAGGTGTTTTATGTTTACTATCTGATAGTACAAATGCCGAGGTACCCAATTTCACCATGAGTGAGCGTGTCGTTGGCGAAAGTATTAAAAATATTTTCCGAGATGTAGAAGGACGAATCATCTTTGCTACCTTCGCATCTAATATTTATCGTTTACAACAAGTCGTGGAATCCTCCATCGAAACTGGTCGTAAAATCGCTGTTTTCGGTCGTAGTATGGAATCCGCTATGGAAATTGGTAAACAATTAGGTTATATTCAAGCACCAAAAGATACATTTATTGATGTACATCAGCTGAACAAAACACCCGCTGGAAATGTGACGATTCTTTGTACCGGTAGTCAAGGTGAACCAATGGCTGCCCTTTCTAGAATTGCAAACGGCACCCACCGTCAAATCCAAATTCAACCAGGCGATACGGTAGTCTTCTCGTCTTCCCCAATCCCTGGTAATACAACGAGTGTTAACCGTACAATCAATTTACTATACCAAGCTGGCGCGGAAGTTATCCATGGTAAAGTTAACAATATCCATACTTCTGGTCACGGTGGGCAACAAGAACAAAAACTAATGCTTCGTCTTATGAAACCTAAATTCTTTATGCCGATTCATGGTGAATTCAGAATGCAAAAAATCCATGCTGAATCCGCAGAAGAATGTGGTGTTCCAGAGGAAAATAGCTTCATTATGGCAAACGGAGATGTCCTTGCTTTAACAAGTGAAACAGCTCATGTTGCTGGTAAAATCCACGCAGCAAGCGTCTATATTGACGGTAGCGGTATTGGCGATATCGGTAATATTGTCCTTCGTGATCGTCGTATTCTTTCTGAAGAAGGGCTTGTAATTGTTGTAGTATCCATTGATATGAAAAATTCTCGTGTAATGGCAGGACCTGATATTATTTCACGTGGTTTCATTTATATGCGTGAATCTGGTAACCTCATCGGGGAAGCGCAAGGTCTTCTAACACGTCATTTAAATAAAGTAATGGAACAAAAAACAACGCAATGGTCTGAAATCAAAAATGAAATTACAGATACTTTGCAACCTTTCTTGTATGAAAAAACAAAACGACGTCCAATGATTTTACCAATTATCATGGAAGTATAGTTTTCAAGGCGATAAATGGTTTTTAAAATCATTTATCGTTTTTTGTTGATTTCTTCGAGCGACGATGGTATGTTTAAACAAACTAAATAAGAAAGACGAGGAAAATTTAATGACAGAAACAAGGACTGAAAAAAAGCAAAAAACAACGTCCACTTTTACTAAAATTATGAAAATTGCTAGTGTTGCCCTTTTAGGAATTATCTTCTTCTCTATAACAGGATTAGCAGCAAAGTACTACATTACAGTTCAAAATACAATGTCCAAAATCAATGTTCCATTAGAAACAAGTAATAAAACAACCAGTGACTTAGATAAGAAAAAACCTTTTTCTGTTTTACTGATGGGCTCTGATGCTCGTCCTGGTGAAACAAATGGTCGTTCAGATACAATTATTCTTGCAACTGCAAATAAACAACAAAATACCGTCGAAATGGTTAGTATCCCTCGAGATACAAAAGTAGACTATGGAAATGGCGATATTGGTAAGATAAATGCTTCCTATTCTAAAGGAGGCCCCTCAGGAACCGTTTCAGCGGTCGAAAAGCTTATGCCAGGAGTTCCTGTAGATTACTTCATTTCAATCAATATGGAGGGCTTTAAAGACCTTGTAGATGCTGTTGGTGGTATTACTGTTACTAACGATATTGATTTAACCGAAGTAAATAGCAAATTTGTTAAAGGCCAGATTACTTTAAACGGAACAAATGCACTACAGTATGTTCGTATCCGTCACGAAGATCCACGAGGTGACTTTGGTCGTCAAGATAGACAGCGCGATGTCATTATTGGGATTGCTAATAAAGTAATAAGTTCTTCTGGTGTTTCCAATTTTGAAAGCATTATGAAAGCTGTTGGTGATAATTTCCAAACCAATATGACACTTTCTGATATTACAACCATGGCATCAAATTATTCTTCCGTCCTTAAAAACGTTGATTCCCAAGAACTGAAAGGGGAAGGGGAAATGATTTATAGTGAGTCTTATGGATTTGACTTATATTACTTCGCACCTGACCAAACAGATTTAGAGCGAGTAATTACTATGTTTAAAAAGAGTTTAGATATTACGGAATAAAAAAGATGACTGAGGCTAGTTCAAGCCTCAGTCATCTTTTTTATTTATGCTTCGTGATAAGTGCCTCCATCTCTGAAATCACTTTTGCACATGCTTGTTGATGGTAAGCAAAGACCACTTCATAATCAGGTTCGGAATCTTTATCTAATGTCACATGGTATAAAATCTCAATATTATTAATCGCTCGTTCTACTAGATGAGTAAAATGCAGCATCGGTTCATCAGATGTTAAACTTGCAACAAAACTGCTATCTGTGATAATTTGTTCACGCGTTTTTCTTAAATCTATCAACTGCTTCCACAAAGCTTTCATTTTTGGAGCAAGTTCTTTCGCATCTTCTGCATTTATATCGATTGCTTTTATTTTCTCTAATACTGCCTTTTCTTGAGAAATGAAAACTTGATTTAATTTCTTATTTTTCTTACGAGGATAAAGTGCATAAACTGTAAAACCAATCACTAAACCAATCATCGTATCAAATAACCGATCTCTTAAAAATACAATCGGCTCTCCGTCCCCTTTTCCGACAAGGACCATCACTGTAATAACGACAATAACCATCGTGAATTTCTTTGTAAACAGATAGCTCAGCATAACCGCGAGTGCCGCACCAATCGGAATCATGATGTAATGATGATTAGGAACTAATAAATAGACAAAGGCTGCAAGGAGTCCACCAACAATAGTCCCGATAATCCGCTCAATGCTTGATTTATATGTATCACCTTTACTCATTTGCGCGGTAATATAAATTGCATTAAATACATACGTTGGATAAACTATCCAATCACCCATAACTGGAAATAGTAACACTGCTATCGTAATACTAATTAATACTTTAGCAACTCGAGGATCAAGAGCGAAACGTTCTCTCATAGAAATTTTTTTCATTTCTTTTCTCCCCCTTCTGCTAGTTCATGCATTCCAACTTTCACCGCTTGAAAGTTCTCAACAAATTTTTTCACATGAAAAGAAGCAACTGGGTCGGCCTCTTTTGCGTTAATTTCATCAGAAACTTGCACATTAATCTGAGCAAGCGCTTGTTTCGCTTCTTCCGTCAAGCCCACTCGTCCAATATCTTCCATTGTCTGCATATGGAAAAAAAGTTGCAAATAATTAGGGAGTAAGGCCTGATACAATTCAACATGACGAGGATTAGCTTTTTTACTAGTACTGTATTCTTTAATAAACATTTGTGATTGAACAAAAATACTATATAGCGGTTTTGAGATAAACGTACCATTGTTTTTAAATACACTTTCAATTTCTTTGTCAAATAGCCCTACCAATTGTTTCATGATTGTCTGAACGGTTTTTTCGAGTGGTAAATGTACATATTTCACGACTAGTTGAACAAGTAAAAAGAAGACAAAAACATCAATTAACGAAACGATAATCATGACATAAAGCGGCATTGGCAAATCGTCTGTTCCTAGAAAATAGAGCGCTGTTCCAATCGCTAGCGTCATTACCATGTACTTCTGCGGCATCAAGAAATTCACCGCTAAAATAACGACTATCATGACAACATAGTAAATATACACATTGATTGGGAAAAAATAGGTGCTTATAATCACAAAAACGCATGCTAAAGTGAATGCTAGTGCAATTTGGGGAATAACTTTTCTTGTAATTCCATATGTAGGTTGCATGGAAATAATCCCAATTAGGACTACGATAGGCAATACACCGGCCAAATCAGGAAAAATCACGGTATGAACCACGACACAAATACTCGCATAAATAAACGCTTGCAACATTTGAATGAGTCCACGAGCGCCGATTTTATCAAGCAAAAATTTCTTCATCTGTTCCCCTTCTTTCTATCCCTTTATGTGAAGCTATGTAACTATAATAGAAAATAACTGACTAGATAGCAAGCAGTAAAGCGTAAACATAAAAAAAACCTAAGAATATAATCGACATGCTGACATATCTTTTTATATTTCATAGGTTTATTTTTTATTGGATTTTTTCTTGTAATCGTTCAATATCATCATCAGAACCGATGACGATGAGAATATCCCCTTCATGAAGGACATCATTGGCTTCAGGGGTAATAATCATTTGTTTATCTTTTTTAATACCAACAATATTCACACCAAAAGAGTTACGAAAATCTAAATCCACTAGACTCTTTCCAAGGAAACGTGGATCAGATACAGAGATTTCAACAAGACTATATTCATCGGATAGTTCGAGATAATCTAGCATATTTTTCGACACGATATAATGCGCGATACGCCGGCCCATATCTCGTTCAGGATGAACTACACGATCTGCCCCAATTTTATCGAGCAGTTTGGCATGCTTATCATTCGTTGCTTTTGCGGTAACGTATTTTACACCCATTTCTTTTAAAATAAGTGTGGTTAAGATACTTGACTGAATGTCCTCACCAATTGAAACGATAACATGCTCAAAATTACGAATCCCTAGTTGGCGAAGCGCATTTTCATCTGTTGAATTAGCAATAACTGCATGGGTTGCAATCGACATATATTCATTGACACGTTCTTCATCTGAATCAATCGCAAGTACTTCCATTCCTTGCTCGACAAGTGAACGACAAATACTACCTCCAAATCGCCCAAGACCGATGACTGCAAATCCTTCTTTCATGTGTATGTTACCTCCTTGTTACTTTTTTTCTACTAAGTCATGTTTAAATGCATAGATTGCAGCTTGCGTACGATCTTGCACATCTAATTTCGATAAAATATTACTTACATGTGTCTTCACGGTTTTTAAAGTGATGAAAAGTTCATCCGCAATTTCTTGATTAGATTTACCTTCTGCAATTAAAAGTAAGATTTCATTTTCACGATTCGTTAAATCATCATGTAGATTTTTTTCTGGTTTGGCAGTAAGTCTTTGCATCATTTTACCAGTTACTTCTGGCTCAAGGACAGAATCTCCGCCGTATGTAGCACGAATCGCATCTGCAATTTCACTTGCGGTGGAAGTTTTAAGCATATAACTGCTCGCTCCTGCTTCCAGTGCGGGATATACTTTTTCATCATCAATAAAACTAGTGACGATAATGATTTTAGCTTCTTTCCAATTTTGCATTATTTCTTTCGTCGCTTCGATGCCATCCATTTCATCCATCACTAAATCCATTAAAATAATATCTGGACGTAATTCTAAAGCCATATCAGCGCCTTCGCGACCGTTCTCTGCCTCACCTACTACTTCCATGTCATCTTGCACAGAAAGATAAGCTGAGACTCCTATACGTACCATTTCATGATCATCTACAAGTAATACTTTTATCATTCGCTTTCCACGTCCTTTTTCGCAACAAGTGGGATTTTTATTTCTACGCTAGTTCCTCTACCTGGGAAACTAATTATTTTAATGGTGCCGCCAAATTCAGCAACTCGTTCTCGCATATTTTGTAAGCCATAAGATCCTTGTCGAACAGTATCCATATCAAATCCAACGCCGTCATCAACTACTTTCATCACAGCTAAATTATCCATTGTGACTAGGCGTACTTCTAATAATTTCGCTTTAGAATGTCGTAATGTGTTGGAAAGTAATTCTTGAACAATACGGAATAAATGATCTTCAATACCTTTTTGCAAATTAATATCCTCGATTTGCCATTCTACTTCAATGGGCAATTTCGTTGTTAATTCTTTTAATAATTGCTCTATACCAGTTTTTAATGATTTACCTTCAAGTTGTGTCGGACGTAGGTGAAGTAATAAGGCACGCATCTCTGATTGAGATTCATTCACGATGGACTCGACCATTTTTAATTGCTTTTGCATGGCTGGTGTCGCGCTTTTTTCACTTTGCTCATTCAATGCTGATAAAAGCATCATCGCTGCAAAAAGTTGTTGACTCACTGAATCATGCAATTCTCTAGCAATCCGGTGCCGCTCTTCTGACAAAATGGCTTCTTTCGTTTGGCCCGTTGATTCAGCGCGGTCGCTTGCAAGTTTTTGTGTCAAAATCGTTTGTGCTTTCATTTTATCACGTAAGCGGTCGATTTGCTTGTATACTTGCTGTACTTCTAAAAAGTTTTCATCTTCTTCACTTGTAATCTTTTTTTCCAAATCGCCTTGTCCGAGCAGCCGAATCGAGAAGTCAATCGATTCAAATTTTTGTTTAACAAAATACCCGAGCAAACCGCCTATAATTAAACCAATCGAAATGGCTGTAAGCGGAACAAAGACAACAAAGGGAATGTAAAAGATTTTTTGTTCGATGAGGATTTTATACCAAGAGCCTTCGCTAAAAAAATAGTATCCGACCGTTCCGATAGCTGTTGCAACAAGCAGTAACCCTGAGCAAACTGCCATCATCAGTTTCGAAAAACTCATAGTCTTATCACCTCTAAATCTCCAAAAATTACAGAAGTCATGATTTTCACTTTTCGTGCGGAACTTTCGTAATTATCTGAGTAGACCTTGATGCTATTATTTTGAATAGAGGTGCTTTCTTTATCATATTGGATGTTTCCGAAAATGGCGGAATGTTCAATACAAATACCGATATCAAATGGAACAAGTACTCGGATTTTCCCTGAGACACTACGAATCATAATCACACTTTCGCCAGTGGGTAAAACGGTATTACCTAAATCAAGAATGGTATCACCAATCCCTGTTTGAATATTGATATCATCCCATTCATACACTACATCAAGTATCCGTTGATTACCGAACCACTGATTGCGAATAAATTTATCAGTACGGTCAATTTTGCTGTCCGGCTCTCTCGTTTTGAGCATCAATAATTGGGGTGCCCGCTTCCGACTAATATAGTGAATAATCGCATAGATACCTGCAACAACAAGCCCAACTTTAAAAGTGGTTGTAAGTAACACGGCGATAATGATAAATACGATACCAATAAATAACGAGTTTCTTGCACTTTTTTTGGTTGCGCTTGCCTTCCTTGATGTAAAGATAAAAAATATTCCGAGTGCAAATAAAATAAGTAACTCCCACTGGAACAACATCTCCAAACCAACACCAACAATAATCGCAATTAAAAATACAAAAACAACCGAGCTTTCCATTTTTTTCAAGCTGACACACCTCCTTACGTTCCTCTTTTGACAAAGTTATTTCTCGATTTTGGCTACTTTGTACATGCTGTGTTAATTATAGCGAGGATTTGCTGATTGAAACAACCGCGCTAGTTGGAACATCCCCTACTACTTTAGTCCGATGTTTCTTCCGTTATTTTTGTAACAACACCATTCTCTTGAGTGATTCGTCTTGCTTTTAAAAGAGTGCCAATTGCACGCTTGAATTGGGCTTTACTAATACCAAATTTGGCACGAATGGCATCTGGATCTGATTTATCTCCGAATGGCATTTCTCCGCCAACACTTCGCAAATAAGTTAAAATCATTTCCGCATCATCATTTAAGACTTCATGTGCTCTACCACGAAGCGATAAATTAAGAGAGCCATCTGGTTTTACAGCGATAACACGAGCTTTTACACGTTCGCCCATTCTTGGTTCAGAAGTTCGTTCACTTTCATGAATAAAACCAATATGGAAATCATCTGTAAAGACAAATGAACCGACTTTTAATAAACGATAAATAGTTCCTTCGATATTTTGGTTAAATAAATCTTGCTCCGCTCGAACGGCAATTGCGCGAAATTGTTCTTCTTCTGCAAGAACACCCCACACGCGATTTTCTTCGTCTACACGCAGTGCAATCATTACGCGATCTTCTTTTTTAGGCCACAAGTGGGGTAAAGCAGGTAAGTCGTCTAAAGATACCACCACATCTTTTTCAATGCCAATATCGACAAAAACACCTAAATGTTTACGTACTTCTGTTACTGTTCCCCAGCCGTAATGTCCTACTTGGATTTTTGGAATAATTGTTGTTGCCGCAATTTCGCGGTCATAGTCCACAAAAATAAATACGGTTACCTCTGCTCCAACAGCAAGTTCCGTTTCATGCGTATTTGATTTAGATAAAAAAACAGTTACTCCGTCTTTTTCAAGGAGCCAGCCTGTATCTTTGATTTCTTTCACTGTCATTACTTGGCTTTTGCCAATATAGTTATTCACTTTTTTTCCACCTTTTTCTTAAGAATAGTCTTGTTTCATTATAGCTTATCTAAGCTTGTAAGGCTACCTACTACAAAGAATCAATCTTTGTTTATTTGTTGCTGTAAAATATCAATGTTTTCTTTTAGAATGTCTTTGGAAAAATCATTTGCTTCTCTAGCTGCACTTCCAACATGATAATCAGTATGATTTAAAGTCGCTTGGAAGGTCGCGATGTTTTCTGGTTTAACGCCACTTCCAACTAAAATTTGGAAAGAATCTGGTTGTGCTTCGCTATCTTGAATCCAGCGTTTTAAGCGAGGCAAGGAATCAAGTGCGCTTGCTGTCCCGCCTGAAGTTAATAATTGCTTGATGTCTTTTCCGTATGTACGTAAAACTTGATAACTTGCTTCGATATCTTTAGTTGCTTCTAGCGCCCGGTGAAAAGTTAGGTCCAAATCACCTTTCCATTCTATTATTTTTTCGAGAAGAGCTTGATCGATATCGCCGTCTGCTGTAATACCACCATAAACAATCCCTTGCACGCCAACTTCTTTCGCAAGTTCAATGTCTCGTTCCATGACTATTCTAGCTGCATCATCATAGACAAAAGAAAAACTATGCGGCCGAATCATCATCATTGCTGGTAATTTAGAAGCACGCACAATTTCTTTAATAGCTCCGTAACTTGGCGTCAAGCCGCCTTCACTTATTGCTGAAACTACTTCCATTCTATTTGCCCCGTATTTTTCCGCTAAGTATGCATCTCTTGGATTTTGTACTATCACTTCTAACATATTTTTTCCGCTCCTTTTATTGACTAATTATCTTCATTCTACCCTTTTAAGGCATGGTTGAATACTAAAAAATCCATGAAAAGAAAATTACCTCTCCACGGATTTTTGTTTCATTATTTTAAATTAGTTATAATGACTTCGGTTTTTCCTGCTTCTACTTTTGTGACAGTATGGAAATCAAAATCATATTTACCTTCTGCACTATTCGTAATAACCATTGGTACAACAGTACTTGCAGCATTTTTTTCAATAAAGTCAAAGTCAGCTTCTACAATAGGGTCGCCTACTCTCACTTTATCTCCTACACTTACTAACACGTTGAACCCTTCTCCATTTAAGGACACGGTTTCTAAGCCGATATGTACAAGAATTTCTTGTCCCATATCCGTACGAATGCCAAAAGCATGTTTTGTTTCTGCAAGCTGAATAATTTTTCCGTCTATTGGAGCAACAATGGTGCCTGTTTCTGGTTTAATCGCAATGCCTTCTCCCATCATTTTTTGATTAAAAACTGGATCTGGAACATCTTCTAATGCAATAACCTGTCCAGTTACGTGAGCGAATAGTATTTCTTGTTTTGATTTCTTTAATAATTTTTTAAACATTCATCTTCCTCCTAGCAATTTCATGAATTAACTACTATTTTACCCTTATAGAGAAAAAAAGGCACGGAGAAACTATCAAGCATCACTTGATTTTCTTCATGCCTTTTTAAAAGTTTATTTACTTGTTTTTAAATCTTCAATGGAATTCATGTTTGTCATGTATTTCGGTACTGCTAGACCAATTTTAGCACCTTTTAAATTTGGTCCTAAATCTTCAAATTTTCCTTTATAATCTTTGTAATAGATTCCGGAAGTATTTGGAAGCCATGCTGCAACCATACCATCAGCTGCATTCGTTGCAACGGATGCCCACATCGGTTGAATTTCCATTGCTTGAATCGTTGGTTTGTAGCCAACTTGTTTTAATGCTTCTGCAACGACATTTGTGGAAGCAATTTCAGAATCCCAAGCAACATACGTTAACTTGATTTCTTCGCCATCTACTTTTTCCACGCCATCCGTCCATTTCGCCACTTTTTCTGGATTATTTTTAATCCATTTTTTAGCGGCTTCTTCTGGATCTACACCGTCATTAACTTCAAGCATTACTTCAGACATATCTTCCGCAGTCCAGAAGAAGTTATCTAGCACTTGGTACGCGGAAGGTTTATCTTCTTTTAAGCCTTTACGTACAATGGTGTGGATATTTTCTGCATTTCCATATACGTTTTTTGGATCATCTAAAAATTTTAAATCAAATTTTGTAAACATCCAGTGCGGGGTCCAACCAGTCACAACAATCGGACGCTTATCTTTCATCGCTTTTTGAAGTGTACTTGTCATTGCCGCAGTGGAACTTGTTTGTAATTGCCAATTATCATCATCTAAATGATAATCTTTAATCGCATTTTGTGTTGCAAGCATAATTCCTGCTCCAGCATCAATTCCTGTGATTGTATAATTGATTTGTTCGCCTAAATCTTTTTTCGCGTCATAAGGAGCAAGGGTTGTCCCGCAGGCTGCTAAAGTGAAAATAAGCATAGCCAAAACTGCGGTGGTGATTAATTTTTTTAGCAATCTACTCTCCTCCTTATTCTGATTTCGCTTTTTTATTGAAAGCTTGTGTCAGACGGTCTAGGATGATTGCTACAATAACAATCGCAATCCCAGCTACAAATCCGCCGCCAGCATCGTTACGTCCTACTGCGAAGTAAACACGTGTTCCAAGTCCCATTGCACCAATCATCGAAGCAATTACGACCATGGAAAGTGCTAACATGATACTTTGGTTAATACCAGCCATCATGGTTGATTTCGCCATTGGCAGCTGTACTTTCCAAAGTTTTTGCCAAGGTGTTGAACCGAACGAATCGGCTGCTTCCACAAGCTCTGTTGAAACTTGACGAATACCTAGGTTAGTCATACGAACAGTTGGAGGCATGGCGAAAATAACAGAAGCCACAACCCCTGGAACCATCCCAATTCCGAAAAATGCTACGGCTGGAATTAAGTAAACAAAGGCTGGCATAGTTTGCATAAAATCGAGTACCGGTTTGAAGATACTTTCAACAATATTGCTTTTCGCCATCCAAATACCAAGCGGAACCCCAATAACAAGGGCAATTAAACTACTTGTCAGGACGAGCGTTAATGTTTGTGTCATGTCGCGCCAGAAATCTAAGTTCCAAATTAACAGTAAACCGACAACCTCAAAGATAATTAAACCCCATTTTTTGCCTTTACGGTTCACCCAGAATGTGCCAAATACAAGTAAAATAATAAATAGCCAAGGTGGCACTAAATCGAACACCCATTGGAACGCGTCAACAATCCCACCTATGATATTTGTAATTACATTAAAAAAACCTTCAAATTGCGTTAAGCCATCCACTAATTTGTCAATCCAACTAGCTAATGGAATCGTTGGAATATTAGGCATTAACGTTCACCTCGTTTCCAGAAAGTGCGGCCAGAACGGATCCGCGAATAATAATTCCTTTTAATTTCCCATCTTCTGTTACAGCAATCGGAATCGTTGTTGTCGAGATAGTATCCATAATTTCTGCAAGTGGCGTATCTAGGCCAGTTGTTGGCACATCACGATGTAAAGCTGTTTCTAGCGAAGTAATATTTTCTTTTACTAATTTAGATACTTCCGCTGCGTGGACAATACCAACTAGCTCACGATTACGTTTAACAACGAATACACTGGAAGTTCCAGCTTCACGCATCCGTTTAAGCGCAACACGAGGACCATCTTTTTCAAAATTAACGATTTCTGGACGTATCATGACGTTGCTCGCTGTATAAACCTTGGAACGGTCTACATCTTCAATGAATTTTTCAACGTATTCATTTGCTGGATGTGCCAGGATTTCTTCTGGTGAACCGGTTTGAACGACAGATCCATCACGCATAATCATGATGTGGTCGCCAATACGCAGTGCCTCATCCAAATCATGGGTAATAAAGATAATTGTTTTCTTCATTTTATCTTGTAAATCTAGTAATTGATCTTGCATATCTTTTCTGTTAAGTGGATCAAGCGCGGAGAAAGCTTCATCCATCAGTAAAATGTCTGGATTATTAGCAAGTGCTCTAGCTAGACCTACACGTTGCTGCATCCCACCAGAAAGTTGCGAAGGATATTGATCGCCGTAACCAGCTAAACCAACAAGTGCAAGCGATTCAGCTGCATTTTTCTCCCGTTCTTCTTTGTCCATTCCTTGAATTTCAAGCCCATATTCTACGTTACGATTAATCGTTCTATTCGGAAATAAACCAAAGTTTTGGAAGACCATACTCATGCTTTTTCTTCTGACTTCCAAAAGTTCTTTTTTATTTAGACTAGATAGTTCTTTTCCGTCAAGCCAAATTTTTCCGCTCGTAGGCTCAATTAGACGGTTTAAAAGTCGTACCAAAGTCGACTTCCCACTACCAGAAAGCCCCATAATAACGAAAATTTCTCCTTCTTCTACGCTAAAAGATGCTTTATTAACACCAATAGTCGCCCCTGCTTCTTTCAAAATATCTGTTTTCGATTTCCCCTGAGAAAGTAAAGAAGATGCTTTGGAAGCCTTTTTTCCAAAAATTTTCGTTAGCTCTTCTACTTTAATCTTGCTCAAAATAAAATCCCCTTTCTTTTTTAGATTGAATTATTTACTAGGCAAAAATTCGGCCCATATCACTTTAAAAAAAGCAATAACATTTATCATTGTACACAAGTTCTGGCTTAGTTTCACATCATACAGTTTGGTTTGCATATTTTTGAACATTTAAGAAAGCGCCACCATCTTACAACAACAGTGGCTAACAGTTTTTTAATTTTTTTTGCAAAAAAGGAGGATTTTTTAAGAAAAAAGCGCATTTTTTGGGGATAATTATTTTAAAAACAGCATTTTTGTAAAAAATTTGTTAGAATAGAAAAGGACATTTCATTAGGAAGGGGGAGATGAAATGGATGGAGAACTTTCAAAGGATGTGGACCAAAAGATGAATTTACTCAAAAAGTGGTTCAGTTCTATTGACTGGGACCAATTTTGGAACCATATTATTTCTGTTGGAATAAAAATTGCCATTTTAGTTGTTCTTTATTTTATTTTTCGCGTGGTTGGTAATAAAGTTATTCGTAGTTTCTTCCGCAAATATCGGCAACAACAAGCAGTTTCTGTTGGGCGAGCGGACACATTAGAAAGCTTAATTTCTAATTTTTACGGCTATGTTTTATTCTTCACTTTTGCGATTTTATTATTACAGAACTTTATGGATGTTACAGCGATTATTGCAAGTGCTGGGGTGGCTAGTTTGGCCATTGCCTTTGGTGCGCAAGGGCTTGTTAGTGACGTTGTGACTGGATTTTTTATTCTACTAGAACGGCAACTCGATGTTGGTGATACGATTACCATTGGACTAGTTAATGGAACAGTAGAGGCACTTGGACTTAGAACAACACAGGTACGTGATTTTGATGGCACACTTCATTTCATTCCTAACAGACAAATTATGGTCGTTAGTAATCATTCGCGCGGTAATATGCGTGTGATGGTGGACATTCAAATTAGTCCACATGAGGATCCAGAAAAAGCAATTAAAATTATTGGTGAGGTTTGTGACGCAGCTGCAAAAGAAAATAAAAATATCGTTGAGCCCCCTGTCGTATTAGGTGTGCAAAACATTGACGCAACTAATATGATTATCCGTGTTGTAGGTAAAGCAGTGAACGGCGAGCAATATTCTGTTCAACGTGACCTACTCAAAGATATTCGTGAAGCACTCGCAGAAAACGAAATCGAACTACCACTCAATTTTGTTAGCACTTTTGGACCTAATAATAATTAAAAAGACGCCAATTCGCTCCTTTAGAGAACGAATTGACGTCTTTTTATTTACTTTCCAAAAAATGGATTAAAACATCAATTGCAAATGGAATAGCTTCTTCTTTTGGATTAAGTTTCGCGTGATGTAAACTGTACTCGGAGTCTACGCCTAACCAAAACATAAACCCTTTAATTTCGGATAAAAAGTAACCAAAATCTTCTCCAGTCATCGCTGAACGAGCTGGTACATAACTTTCTGGATATTGTTCTTTCAAAAAGCGAATAAATTCTTCGGTTTCAGCTGGATCGTTGTCAACTTGGTAATAATCTGACCCAGGATGAAATTCAATTTCGCATTGGTAGGCTTCTTCCCATCCTTTAGCCAGTTGTTTCAAACGAGTCCAAACAATCTCCATGGTTTTCGGGGAAAGTGTTCGAATGGTTCCGTCTAAATAAGCGGTTTCCGCAATGACATTTTGAATTTCGCCGCCATGAATCCGTCCAATCGTTATAACCGCGCTATCCATTGGATCAATATTCCGGCTTATAATTGTTTGCATTTGTCCGACAAACGCACTTGCCGCAACAACCATATCATTCGCCAAATGAGGATACGCCGCATGGCCACCTTTTCCTTTAAACGAAATAAAAAGTTCCGATGTATTCGCAAAAAGTAAACCTGGCTTAATCGCAATTTCTCCAACTTTGTACTCTGGTGCGATATGAAGTCCGTAAATACGGTCTGGTCGCCACTCGGAAAATTCCGCGCTTTCCATGATTGGTTTTGCACCGCCTGGTCCTTCTTCGGCAGGCTGAAATACGAAAAGTAAGTTATCTTTGGCTGGTTTACTCGCAAAATGTGTTAACACACCAAGCGCGATACTCATATGTAAATCGTGCCCACAAGCATGCATATTACCAGGATGTTTGGATGCAAAAGGTAGTCCAGTTTCTTCTGTAATGGGCAGTGCATCAATATCGGTACGATAACCGATAGTTTTTTCAGGATTGGTTCCTTTTACTAAAACTAAAATCCCCGTGCGCCATTTTTTCACTTCTAAATGTTCACTCGGTAGTTTGCTAATATAATCTAATAAATAAGCTTGAGTTTTGAGCTCTTTATAACCTGTTTCAGGAATTTGGTGTAATTCACGTCGAATGGCAATAAATTCATTTAACACGGCAATTCTCTCCTTCTAAAAAAGGACTGCTTCGCCAACAGACGAAACAGTTCCCTTTGATTTTTAAAGTTGACGAAGTTCTTGCATGATTTCTGTTTTAGAAGCTGTTTTTGCATCTAATTTTTTAAGTTCACGTGCAGGAATCCCAGCCACAACTGTTCCAGGAGCTACGTCTTTTGTAACGATTGCGCCAGCTGCTACAACCGCACCTTCACCAATGCGTACGCCTTCTAAAACAACCACATTCGCGCCAACAACTACATTATCTTCTACAATTACTGGTTGAGCGGATGGTGGTTCCACTACGCCAGCAAGCACAGAACCTGCTCCGATATGGCAATTTTTACCAACCGTTGCACGCCCGCCTAAAACAACATTCATATCAATCATCGTACCGTCACCGATAACAGAACCGATATTAATACTTGCTCCCATCATAATTACAGCATTATCGCCAATAGTTACTTGGTCGCGAATAACTGCGCCCGGCTCAATACGCGCGTTAATATTTTTCATATCTAACAAAGGAATAGCTGAGTTACGACGATCATTTTCGATAACGTAATCTTCAATATTCGCTTTATTTGCTTCTAATAATGGCTCAACAACTGCCCATTCTCCAAAAATAGTTCCCGCATTTCCAGTAATGAAAGTTTTAACATCACTTGGGAAATCTATTTTTTCTAAGTCCCCTTTAAGGTAAACTTTTACAGGTGTTGCTTTCTTGCTATTTTGAATAAAAGAAATAATTTGGTGTGCATCCATTTGTTCCATGAATTTTTGTCCCCTTCCGATATGTTCTGCTTTCTATTTTGCCATAGCTATTTAACTTGTTCAAGGAATTTATCTGTTATTTCTAAAAACGCCTTCACTTGTGGTAAACTGAGTGATTGTTCATACGTCAGTAAATTTGTTTCTCGACTTAAAATCGAGCCATCTTTTTCTGTTAAAGGAATTTTGTTGATTTTATCTGGATAACCTAACATCGTTACTTCCGGCAAAATGGCAAAGCCAATACCATTTAGAGCCATTTGTCTAGAGGTTTCCATCTGATCCATTAACATCGCTTGACGCGGCATTTTCCCGAAATTCCGTTGCCAGTAGTCTTGAATAACTTGATAATAATTCGAGTCACTGCGAAATTGGATAAATGGTCGATTGGTTTGAAAAACTTCTTCAATCTTTGTGATTTCCGTATCTACTAAAATTAATTTGTCATTAAATAATGGTTTTTGAACACTTTTCCAAGTAGAACTTCCTCGGACAATACCTATATGGACATTTCCAGCGGCTAGTTGTTGCGTCACTTCACTGCTCCATCCTGTTACAAGTGAAATCTGTACATTCGGGTACGCTCTTGAAAAAGCTTTTAAAACGCGAGGAAGCCACATTTGCGCTACTACGCTTGCACAAGCAATTCGTAGCGTTCCGCGGACAACACCTTCCATTGCTTCCAGTTTTTCTTGAATGGTATGTTCTCGTTCAATGACACTAGATGCATGACGAACAATAGCTTCTCCTTCTGGTGTAAGCAACAGCCCTTTTTGTGTACGAATAAAAATTTTGGTATTCCATCTACTTTCAATTGTTTGTAAGCGTTGCGATAAGGCGGGTTGGCTTAAAAAAAGTTTTTCCGCGCTTTTGCGCATATTAAGTTCTTCAGCTAAACAGACAAGCAATTCATATTCTGTTACAATCATCTATTTTCCTCCACCTGCAAATGGATATAACGGTTAACTTGTTTTAAAACAACACGTCTTGTTACTATTCCTTCAAAATGGTGGTCCGCATCTACAACGCAAACAAAAGGATGATCCACAAGTAAGTGAACAATTCGCTCGTTATTATTAAAATCTTTAATTACTGGGAAATCGGTCTGCATAACATCTTCTACTTTTAAATCCTCTAACCGTTCAAATTCAATACGTTCGAGTCCAAGAATGGCATCCGTGATCATTGCTGCACTTATTAATCCATGGAGTTTAAATTCAAAGTCTAGCACAGGAATAACTGAATAACCGCATTTAGTTAAAACAAGTAAAGCATGTTCTAAATTATTACCAAGCTGTACATGAGCCACCTTTTCAGCGGAAATCATTGAATCAGCTAGTTCATTGTCAATAAATTGCCCAAATCTATTTGAGATCATTTAGAATCTTCCTCTTCCTTTATTTTCAAGCTCTACGAAGTTTCTTTCAACTTTTTCCAAATAAAACGAAACTTTTCCATCTCCTATTCTACCATACTATTTGGTCTGATTTCTTTCATTTTGCGCTTGAAAACAAAAAAAGCTGTGAAGATAAAATTCACAGCCCTTAAGTAAATAACCGGATTAACCGATTTTCACCATGTTATTCGTTTTCTTGTAGCGTTTCAAAAATTTCGATAGCAGTCATATCAATATCATCGAATTGATATTTACTATTGTCGCCATAGATTTCTACTTCAAATGAGTTAGAAGCTTGAAAAAACTTCACTTCGCACACGGGCGTACCATTTTTTTCAAAACGTCTTGCTTGTGTTTCAGCCGACTCATCTTCTTGCATTGCATGTAAACGTTGAATAATTCCCAATAACTGAGACATCTTACACTCTCCTCTCAAATCCACCATCTGACGTGCAAAAATTGGCATACCTTGCTGTTACTACGCGCGTGGCAATGCTTTTTTACATATTTCCTCATATCTGGTTTTTTCGCCATATCTTATTTCTTTCACTATACTACCAAATTTTATCGCAAACCGCACGTATAACGCAAGGGTTCTGGAAATATTCAGAAAAAGAAATTATTTTAAATTAACCTAAAAGACACGATTTGTTCTATTTTGCCGTTATTTTATCCAAAAAAAAGACTATAAAAAGTGGTTAACCTTTTACAGTCTTTGATAATTAAAATTCATTTTTTCGATTAGCAGTAGTGCTGATAATCATTTTTGTCGCTCGTACGATAGTTTTATGGCGATTGAAGCCTTTAACGCATATAGTTTGATTACCGATTGTTGCAAATACTTCACCCCATGAACCACAGGGATTAAAGCCATAAGCATGTATTTTTAGCAAGCCATCTTTTGTTGGAAAAAAGAGAGCTTCGTATTTACCTGGTTTAGTCATATCCGGTGGCCCCTTCCACTTTGAAGTAATCATTTCTAACTGAAAATGATTATCATTATTAAAACTATCTTATAGCATTCTACATAAAAGTGCAAGGTTTTTTAAGTATATTTTCAGACATTTTGCTTTTCTTCTTTTTTAAGCTATAATGGAATGAAATCACGAAGCTTACTCCCACCTAATTTTCATGGGATTTTCTTATAAAGAAAGGTGACGAAAATGACAAAATCTATTCGACCAGAATTACGCGATATTCAAGTAAGTGGTATCAGAACTTTCAATACTCGAGTGACAGGTATTCCTGATATGATTCGCTTAACGCTTGGTGAACCAGACTTTCCAACGCCAGAGCATGTTAAACAAGCCGCTATTTTAGCAATAGAAGAAAACTTCACCAATTATACGCCCAATGCCGGGATGCCAGAATTACTCGAAGCTGCTTCTACTTATTTTCATGAAAAATATGACTTATCCTATAATAATAAAGAAATCATCGTTACGGTTGGTGCTACAGAAGCCATCTCTGTTGCACTACAAACCATTTTGGAGCCTGGGGATGAAGTTATCTTACCAGACCCTATTTATCCCGGTTACGAGCCTCTAATTACGTTAAATAAAGCGCATCCTGTTAAAGTAGATACGACCGGAACTAATTTCAAATTAACACCTGAACAATTACGAGCACATATCACACCAAAAACAAAAGCACTTATTATTCCTTATCCATCCAATCCGACCGGTGTTACACTCTCTAAAAAAGAACTTTTCGCATTAGCAGAAGTATTAAAAGAAACAGGTATTTTTGTCATTGCTGATGAGATTTACAGTGAACTAACTTATCACGAGGAGCACGTGAGCATTGCACCTTTACTAAGAGAGCAGACAATCGTTATCAATGGTTTATCAAAGTCTCACGCAATGATTGGTTGGCGAATTGGCTTTTTACTTGCCCCAGAAGCCCTGACACAAGAAATGCTGAAAATCCATCAATATTCGGTTACTTGCGCAAGTTCCATTTCCCAAAAAGCAGCACTAGAAGCCCTTACTAACGGCAAAGACGATGCTTTTCAAATGCGCACTGAATACAAAACACGCGCTAATTTCACCCAAGATCGGCTAGAAAAAATGGGCTTTACCGTTATTCCACCAGATGGTGCATTTTACTTTTTTGTCAAACTTCCTGATACAATAACTGAAAATGCTTTCGATTGGGCTGTAAAACTTGCTGAGGAAGCCAAAGTAGCGGTAGTTCCCGGAAATGCTTTTTCAGAAAAAGGTGATCGTTACTTCCGTCTTTCTTATGCTACTTCTTTTAACAATCTGGCTGAAGCATTAGATCGGATGGCTGAATTTGTAGCAAAATAAAAAGAAATACCCACTAACTTAAGTTAGTGGGTATTTCTTTTTTAACGATAATATTTGATGAGTGCTTGTGTTCCTTCTTCACTCAAACCTTGTTCTGCTAGCGTTTGATACATTTTTTCAGCTAAAGTTAGTCCGGGAAGTTCTAATCCCATTTGTCTTGCTTCTGAAATCGCGATTCCCATATCTTTAATGAAATGTTTAATAAAGAATCCCGGAGAAAAATCATCTTTAAGTACGCGCGGAATCAAGTTTGTAAGCGACCAACTGCCAGCAGCACCACCTGAAATCGAATCCAGAACACGTGATGGATTAAGTCCAGCCGCTTCCGCATAAATGATGGCTTCAGTCACACCTATCATGTTGGAAGCAATCGCAATTTGATTCACCATTTTGGTGTGTTGTCCGGCACCAGCATCCCCTTGCAAAACAACACTACTACCCAGAATATCAAAAATCGATTTTACTTTTAAAAATACTTCTTCAGATCCGCCGACCATAATTGATAGCGTGCCATTTCTTGCACCGATGTCACCACCTGAAACAGGAGCATCCAACACACCAATACCTTTTTCAAGACCTAATCTGGCTATTTTTTTAGCTAATGCTGGTGAAGAAGTTGTCATATCGATTGCTACTGTCCCAACCGCTAAATTTTCTAAAAAGCCATTTTCTCCTAAGTAAAGCTCTTCCACATCTTTTGGATAACCAACCATTGAAATCAATATATCCACCTTACTAGCCAACTCTCCAGGTGTGTCTGTCCAGATCGGTCCCTTGTCAATTAAATCTTTTGCTTTTGTTTTTGTGCGAGTATACACTGATACTTCATAACCAGCCTCCAACAAATGCGCTGCCATACTGGAACCCATCACACCAGTACCAACAAATCCAATTTTCTCCATTACGCTAACCTCCTATCTAAAAGTAACACCTATAATCGCCAGCAACCCAAAAAACAATAGTAATAAACCAAGTAATACCATATGTACTTTTTTATACATTACAATGATAGCAATAAATTCCCGAATTAACGCATTAGGCATATAATATAAAGCTGTTTTTGCGCCAATCCCTTGACTCTTCAAACCCGCTTTTCTTGCATAAATACCAGCTCTAAATAAATGAAAATTATTCGTTGAAAATAAACTATTATAGTTCGGCATAATTGCATCCATTTTTGCCTTTGAGAATTTCATGTTTTGCAGTGTATTAACGGATTGATCTTCCATAATAATAAAATTTTCATCCACGCCTTTTTCTATTAAATAAGCTCGCATCGCTTCTGCTTCTGAAATAGTTTCATTAGCTCCTTGCCCACCAGATACGATAAAAGTAGCCCGTTTGCCTTTTTTGGCGTATTGTTTGTCGTAGAACTTAATAGCACGATTCAATCTACTAGCAAGCAGTGGAGGTACTCTGTCGCCTCCTATCAGACCACTCCCTAATACAATCAGAAAATCTTGATTATATCTCGGGAAATTAAATTGATAGAGAAAAGTCGATAAAAGAAACGATAAAAATAAAAAGGAAAAATAACCAACCAACGCAACAATAAAAACTACCATAATCCCAAGAATAGGACTACCCGTTTTTAAAATACTACCAAACCATGTAATAATAAATGCTAAAATGCCTAAACCAATAATTAAAGGAAGCATATTTGCTAATTTACGTCCCTCACGTTTTAACATTAATCGTCCATTCACAATGAGCATCGTTGCTATCCCTACAACAAAAAACGGAATAAGTAAAACTAATAAAAGTAATACCGTCCCCATAACCGAGACGAGTAGTTCATTCCCTTTTGAAAAAGTGGCATAAACCACCGAAAGCACAGAAAAAAATAGTGCCAGTGTCAAAATAATACCATTACTAATACGCCGTCTATCTATAAATGACAAGACAATGAACAGAAGCAGAAAAAAAACTGCTAATAGATAGATAACCAATCTTGTTTCCCCCTTTTAAAACTAACTGTCTTTCCAATTATACTTGGGCAGAGGCTATTTCACAACATAAAAAGACCTAGACAAGAAAATTGTCTAGGTCTTTATTCAGCTATTATTCAGCAGTATATTTTTCAACTAATTCTACAACTTCTTCTGCTGTAGATTTATTTAAAGCTTCTTCCGCTAATTTCACCATTTCAGATTGATCTAAACGTTTGATTAACGAACGAGATTTAAGAATGCTGGAAGCACTCATTGAAAATTCATCTAAGCCTAAGCCTAAAAGAAGTGGTACAGCCGTTTGATCTCCAGCCATTTCCCCGCACATACCAGTCCATTTGCCCTCTTTATGAGAAGCATCGATAACCATTTTGACTAAACGTAAAATGGATGGATTGTATGGTTGGTAAAGGTAAGAAACGCGTTCGTTCATACGGTCCGCAGCCATTGTATACTGAATTAAGTCATTTGTTCCGATAGAGAAGAAATCAACTTCTTTTGCAAATTGATCAGCAAGAACTGCAGCGGCAGGAATTTCAATCATAATTCCAAGTTCGATGGAATCAGATACTTCTGTTCCAGCAGCTTTTAGTTTTGCTTTCTCATCTAGTAAAATATCACGTGCTTGACGGAATTCATTTACTGTTGCAATCATTGGGAACATAATTTTTAAGTTACCATATACACTTGCGCGAAGTAAGGCGCGAAGTTGTGTACGGAATAATTCTTCATTTGCAAAACAAAGACGAATTGCGCGGAATCCTAAGAATGGGTTCATTTCTTCAGGAAGTTCTAGGTATGGTAACGTTTTGTCGCCACCGATATCTAATGTACGAACAACCACAGATTTTCCGTCCATTCCGGAAACTACTGCTTTATAAGCTTCGAATTGCTCTTCTTCTGTCGGGAAATTGTCGCGACCCATGTACAAGAATTCTGTACGATAAAGTCCTACTGCTTCCCCGCCGTTAGAAATAACACCATCTAAATCATTCGGAGTTCCGATGTTTGCTGCAAGCTCCACGTGAACGCCGTCTTTAGAAACGGTTTTTTCATTTTTAAGTTTATCCCATTCTGCTTGTTGTAAAGCAAAATCAGATTTAATTTTTTCATAGTGAGCGATTTGTTCTTCTGTTGGATGGATGATAACATTACCTTCCAAACCATCAATAATCACAATATCGTTTTTCGCTACGCTAGCAGTAACTTCTTTTGTTCCAACTACTGCTGGAATTTCAAGAGAACGTGCCATAATAGCAGAGTGAGAAGTACGTCCACCAATATCCGTTACGAAACCTTTAACAAAGTTACGGTTAAGTTGTGCGGTATCAGAAGGCGTTAAATCAGCTGCAACAACAACTACTTCCTCATCAATTAAAGCCGGATTAGGAATAGTTACACCTAGTAAGTGAGAAAGAACACGTTTACGTACATCTTTAATATCCGCTGCACGTTCACGCATATATTCGTTGTCCATAGATTCAAACATACCAATAAACATGTCTGTCGTTTCTTGTAAAGCTGTTTCTGCATTTGTTTTAGAATTTTTGATGCTTTCTTCAATTGGTCCTGTTAATTCAGGATCATTTAACACTAGAAGATGCGCGTCAAAAATTTGTGCCTTATCTTCTCCTAAGTCTTTAGCAGCTTTCTCACGAATCATTGAAAGTTCTGTTCTAGAAACTTCTAACGCGCTTTCAAAACGCTTTACTTCACTTTCAACATCCGTAACTTCTGTTTTTTCATAGGAAAGATCAGGTTCAACGAGCAGATAAGCTTTCGCAATGGCAATCCCATCAGATGCTGCGATACCTTTCAACTCTTTAGCCATTATTCAGCCAATCCTTCTTTCTTAAGAACTTCAGTTAGTCCTTCAATTGCTTCTTTTTCATCGCTACCTTCAGTGTAGATAGTAATGTCAGCGCCTTTACCAATACCAAGAGACATAACGCCCATGATTGATTTAAGGTTTACTTTTTTGCCAGTGTATTCAATTTGAACGTCCGAGCTGTATTTACTTGCAGCCTGCACCAATAGAGTTGCTGGGCGTGCGTGAATTCCTGTTTCATCGATTACTACAAAACTTGCTTGTTCCATAATTTACATTCTCCTTTGTAAAGAAATTTGTTGTAACCTTTTAAGCCGAAAAATTTTCAACAAAAAAGACTATCCCTCAATTAAAAAGAGTACCATGTTTTACCTATTGTTACAACTATTTGATTAAAAATTTTTTAGAATGTTTTTTTGTAGAGCACCTTGTTTCACTCTTTTTAAATAGAAAAAAATAACCTGTTTTTTTAAATTTGTCACTAAATTGTTTCCATTTTGAATTAAATAGCACTTTTTAATGGCTTATAGTTGATTTTAATAGCGTTTTAGTGCAAAATTTAAGGAAGGTTCAAAAATGCATACATTCTTTTTCAGCAAGATAGAGGCAACACCGAAAATTGAAGGAGTGATAACAATGGCAAAAGCACATGTTGGAGACATTATTGAATTTAAGGATGGCCTTACAGGAATCGTTGAAAAACTCAACGAAAACTCCGTTATTGTCGACTTAACTTATATGGAAAATTTTAAAGATTTAGGGATTGAAGAAAAAACAGTGGTCAATCACAAAAATTACCAAATTATTCATTCTGTAGAAGAGGAAGAAGAAACAGAAGAATAAGAAAACAAAATAGTTTTTAAGTGCGCAAAAATAAAGCATTTCCGAGAGATAATGCTCTATATTTTTGCGTTTTTTATATGTATATAAATCGGGCAAAGGAGCGTTTGAATTTGGAAAGCAAAAAGAAAATTGCCATTATTGGTGCTGGACCAGGTGGTTTGGCGGCCGGTATGCTATTAAGTCAACTAGGCTATCAAGTAAGCATCTATGAAAAAAATGATCGCATTGGTGGAAGAACGGCATTACACAAAATGGGTAAGTACTCATTTGATGTCGGACCTTCTGCACTTACAATGACGCATGTTTTGACTTCTCTTTTTATGGATTGTAATCGCAATATTTTGGATTATGTTTCGCTTTTACCTATCAATCCTATCCATACGCTTTATTTTAAAGATATTACCTTCCCTCTTTACAGTGATCCATCTGAAACAAAAGCGGTTATTCAAACGTATTTCCCAGGCGAAGAAGCTGGCTTTGATCGCTTTATGAAAGAAAACACAAAAAAAATGCTGTATATATCGCCGCTCAATCAATTTAATTATAGTTCTTTGTTTGATTTTTTCCGTCCAACAACTTTGCGTGCAATTCCTAGTTTGACGCTTGGACGGTCATTGATGGATGATTTAGCAAGATATTTTAATAGTAAATACCTTCGCCTCGCGTTTTCTTTACAGATGCGTTATTTAGGTATGTCACCTTGGGATATTCCAGCTGCTTATAGTATTATTCCTTTTTCTGAATATTACTATGGAACCTTTCATCCTATTGGTGGACAAAATAAAATTGTTGAGGCCATGCAACAAGTAGTTAAAGAAAACAAAGGGAAGTTCTTCTTTAATTCCGAAGTAACTGAATTCGAATCGAACGGTAAAGAAATAACCGGAGCCGTGCTTGCAAATGGGAAAACAGTCGAAGCGGATTATTATTTCACCAACCTGGATTTCATTTATTCTTTGACTCGTGAGCAGTCAGATAAATTGGACAGAAATGAATATTCCTCTTCTGCTTTTATTCTCTATCTAGGCTTAAAGACCGTATTGCCTTTTACACATCAGTCGATTATTTTTCCACAAAATTACCGAGAATTTGCGAATAATACGATGCATAAAAAAATTCTTTCTAATGATATCGCGATACATTTGACTAATCCATCTGCAACAGATAATACCATGGCGCCAATTAATCATTCAAGTGTTCGAATTATGGTTCCAGTTCCTAATAATACAAGTAATATAGACTGGGAAAAAGAAACTCCTGCTTTTCGCCAATTAATTTTAGATACAATAAAAGAACGTCTAGCTATACCTGATTTAGAATCATATATTGAAGAAGAATACATTATCACACCAATAGATTGGGAAAAGAAATATCATGTTAAACACGGTGCAATCTTTGGTTTACAACATTTATGGCGTCAACATGGATACTTACATCCTTCCAAAAAATCTCCGCCATTCAAAAATTTATTTGTGATTGGCGCTGGCGCAATGTCGGGGAGCTCTCTCCCATTCATCATTGAAAATGCGCAAATTGCAACCCAGAAATTTTTACAAAAAGAAAAGAAATCCGAGTAATCATTCGGATTTCTTTTTAGGTTGCGCTTCTTTTTCCAAACTGAAAAAATAACAAGCAGTGAAAATAATATTAGAAACGATGATAATTGCAATAGATGTCCATAAATCAAGGTAAAAGGACAAAAATACGAAAAAGGCGATAATAATCCAGTAAACAATCACAATTTCTGATTTTAAATCTGGATACTTAAGACGCTCCCAACTATCCGTTAAACTCAAAATAAAGTAAATCATTAAATGTAAAATTAGCCCTAAAAGCCACCAATTAATAAAGTCAGATAACTGCAAAATCGTGAAGCCGTTTTGTGTAATGTAAAGTTGTTTTGATTGCATGGTGATTGGTTCGATTAAAACCTCAAAAATCATTACCATCGTTGCTGCGATAAACGAATAAATGCCTCCTCGAATCCAGTCAATATTAATCTTCAATGTAATTTCTCGAGCGATAATATGCGTCCCGGCAACCATTCCGACCCAAATAAAGCCCATCGTAATAGGAATACCGTAAACACTCCCACCTAATGTAGCACCAATATACTCATCCGTATAACTTAGTTGCATCCATTCAATACAAGTGCTGACAACAAAAATAAGTAACGTTATAGCAGAACCAAGCCATTTGCCATATTGCATAATAAAGAAAACAGCCGCAAAAACACCCGTAAATACTAAAAATAATGATTGCACTGCCGTTAGCTCTGGTGGAATAATGTGTAAGGATACTAACAAAACGCTACCTAAAAACCAGAATATATAAATCCAAAGTAAAAATTTGTAGTTTTTTTCTAACATCTATGAACCACTCCTATTTTTTCATTATATAGGATTTATTAAATTGCACAACTTTTATCTTATCTTTTGTTTAATTGTTGCCAAACGATTTCATTTGTTTTAAAGTAGTATGAGAAGTATTTGTTAAGAAGAGGTGTAAAGTATTTTGAAGAGCATCAAGATCGATTATAAACTTGTACTGGGACTTATTTTATGTGCCCTACTTGTTATCTTAACATATCAGTTCCCACGTGTTTTTTGGTATTTATATGGAGCTGGGATGTTATTTTTACTTAGTTTTGTGATTTTTAATGATGATTTAAAAAAAGAGTTTTCATTCGTTAAAGGTATTTTGCCCGGTATTTTCTCCGGAATCGTCCTTTATATTATTTTTTACATAGGCGCCTTTATTATTAAAGTAATGCCAGGCGGTCTAGAAAATTCTGTAGAAGCTGCTTTTAATAAGTATTCTACGCACTCTTTGATCATTTGGTTACTGCTTATCGTGGCCATTATCCCTGGAGAAGAAATTTTCTGGCGTGGCTTCGTATTAAAACGATTAAACCATTATTTCAATCCTTGGTTTTCGAATATTTTTGCAGCGTTACTATGTATGGTAATGATGTTCCCAAGTGGTAATTTTGCAGCGATTATCGGTATCTTTGTCGCTTCACTCGTATGGAATATTATGTACTCCTATCGCCCAAGCTTACTCATGCTATATTTATCGCATTTAACCTTTGCATTCTTATTACTCGCAGCTTTACCAATTTATTAAAAATAGCCAAAAAACGCCCCTTTTATAGGGGTGTTTTTTTTGTAAAAAAAATAAGCAAAATACTTGAAAGTCAAAATAGGTCAGTATATAATAAGTTCATAAGGTCAAAGATAGTCAAAGTCAAGACCTTTCATTTCTCATTTTTAAAAGGAGGAAATTAATTATGAACTGTGAAAAATGTAATCAAAATCCAGCAACAATTCAACTATATATGAATATTAATGGTAAGCGTGTAGAAATGCCGCTTTGTGCCTCTTGTTATGCAGAAGTTAGAAATCAAGCCAACTTTGGCGCAAATGAGTTTCCAGGAGGAAGCGGTTCTCCGTTTGACGATATTTTCCGTCAATTGAGTGGTGCTGCTAGTCAAGCTAACCGTGAACAAAGAAGCCAAGCAAACGCACAAGTACAAACACAAACTGCTGGTGGCGGCAATGGTTTACTAGATGAATTTGGAACAAACTTAACAGATATGGCGAAAAATGAGCAACTCGACCCCGTCATCGGTCGTGACAAAGAAATTAAACGCGTCATTGAAATATTAAACCGCCGTAATAAAAATAATCCAGTCTTAATTGGTGAACCAGGTGTTGGTAAAACAGCTGTCGTCGAAGGACTTGCAAATGCGATTGTCGCAGGAGAAGTTCCAAGCAAATTAATGAACAAAGAAGTTATCTTACTAGATGTCGCTTCACTAGTTTCTGGTACAGGTATCCGCGGTCAATTTGAAGAACGTATGAAACAACTAATTAAAGAACTACAAGAACGTAAAAACACGATTCTATTTATTGATGAAGTGCATACGATTGTTGGGGCAGGTTCTGCGGAAGGCTCGATGGATGCAGGAAACATTCTAAAACCAGCTCTAGCTCGTGGCGATTTACAAATGATTGGTGCTACTACGTTAAAAGAGTATCGCACAATCGAAAAAGATGCCGCACTTGAGCGTCGTTTCCAACCAGTAACTGTAAGCGAACCATCCACAAAAGAAACGCTAACTATTTTAAATGGTTTAAAACCAAAATATGAAGATTTTCATGAAGTAGTTTATTCTCCAGAAGCTTTATCAGCTGCCGTTGAATTAAGCGCACGTTATATCCAAGATCGTCATTTGCCAGACAAAGCAATTGATTTAATGGATGAAGTTGGTTCCAAATACAATCTATCTATTGAAAAATTGGACGAAAATACCGTGAGCGAACGTGTTGCCCGTTTAGAGGATGAAAAAAATCAAGCGCTTCAAATGGAAGACTACGAAAAGGCAGCCAAAGTTCGTGATGAAATTACTCGGTTAGAAGAAAATAAAACAAGTAATTCCTTCTCAGAACGCCCTGTCATTCAAGCATCAGACATCCAAGCGATTATTGAAGAAAAAACTGGCATCCCAGTAGGACGTTTACAAGAAGACGAGCAATCCAAAATGAAGAACTTAGAAAGCAACTTAACTGGAAAAGTTATTGGTCAAGAAGATGCTGTAAGAAAAGTAGCCAAAGCAATTCGTCGTAGTCGTGTTGGACTAAAATCAAAAAATCGTCCAATTGGTTCCTTCCTATTTGTTGGACCAACTGGTGTCGGAAAAACAGAACTTGGACGCACGCTAGCTCGTGAATTATTCGGTACTAGTGAAGCGATGATTCGTTTAGATATGAGTGAATTCATGGAAAAACACAGCGTCTCTAAACTAATCGGTTCTCCTCCAGGCTATGTAGGTCACGAAGAAGCTGGACAATTAACAGAAAAAGTTCGTCGCAATCCGTATAGCATCATTTTGCTAGATGAAATCGAAAAAGCACATCCAGATGTTCAACATATGTTCCTGCAAATTTTAGAAGACGGTCGACTAACTGATTCACAAGGACGTACAGTGAGCTTTAAAGATACAGTCATCATTATGACAAGTAATGCTGGCGCGACAGACACAGAAGCTTCAGTCGGCTTTAATACAACCACTGAAACAAAACTTGAAAAAGGTTCTGACATCCTGGCAAAATTAGGCGCATACTTCAAACCAGAATTCTTAAACCGTTTAGACAGCGTCATTGAGTTTACATCCCTAGAAAAAGACGATTTAGTACAAATTATCGACTTAATGCTCGTTGATTTAAATGAAATGCTCGCTCAAGAAGGTGTAACAATTGATGTTTCTAAAGAAGTAAAAGAACATTTGATTGACCTTGGATATGACCCTAAATTCGGAGCACGACCACTACGCCGGACTATCCAAGAACACCTAGAAGATGCCATTGCCGACAGTTTAATTGAACAACCAGAAGCAAAACATCTCGTTGCAACCCTAAACGATAATAAAGAAATTACTATAACAGAACAAGTAACAGTGTAATAAAAAAGGCTTGAGTTAACTTAAACTCAAGCCTTTTTCTAATGCAAGTAAATATTGTTTCTTATCTACATCCGCCCCATTATAACCACCAAGCTCTCCATTACTTTTCACGCATCTGTGACATGGAATAATAATCGGAATTGGATTAGCGCGATTCGCTTGTCCTACTGCTTGCACAGCTTTAGGGCTACCTGCTGAAATCGCAATATCTTTATAACTCACAACAGCTCCATACGGAATTTGGCTCAAAGCTTGCCAAACTTTTTGCTGAAAATCGGTCCCTTTAAGGAGCACCGGCAAATCAAAATGCTCTCTCGTGCCTTCAAAATAGTCATCTAGCTGGATAATCAATGCTTGAAAAAGTTCTTTTTCTATGATAGTTCCTTCTAGAAGTTCCCAATTTTTTGGCTCGTCATACGAAATATTCCTAATCCACTTTTCATCAATAGTTATAAATAAATCACCCAATGGCGATGTTTTTTGCTGTTTTAGCATTCTGTCGCTCCTCTCCCCTTAAGTTATTATTCTAAAGATAGCACGTCCCTCTTCCATTCGCAACTAGCTGTCATCCGCTGTTAATATTTGATACTTTTTGTTACTTAACTGTTGGATAAGCGTTACAGAATGCAGGGTAAATTATACCAATAGTTTGCCAACGTAGAATAGAAAGGACTGTTTTTTATGGAACAAACCGCCTCCTTAAAACGGGAAAGTTATTTCGATAATGCCAAGTTTATTTTAATTTTTCTAGTAGTTTTTGGGCATTTCCTCCAAACATTTATCGCGGATTATGCAGGTGTTCGTGTGCTTTATATTTACATCTATACTTTTCATATGCCCGCTTTCGTGTTAATATCCGGCTTTTTCGCTAAAAGTTTTGGCAAGCCTGGTTATCTAAAAAAGACAATGAAAAAGCTCATCCTACCTTATGTGTTTTTTCAGCTAATATATAGTATTTTTTATTATTTTCTTTTAAGTAAAGATAGCCTTTCTATTAAACTACTTGATCCAGAGTGGTCACTTTGGTTTTTACTTAGTTTGTTTTTCTGGAATTTAATGCTTTTTGTTTTTGCAAAAATTAAGCCTTGGAAGTCGATAAGTATTGCTCTTTTTATTGGTTTAGTAGCTGGATATTTTGATATTATTGGGGGTTATTTGAGTTTATCTCGGACACTTGTATTTTTCCCGTTTTTCTTAGTTGGTTATTTTTTAAAGAAAGAACATTTTTACTATCTCAAAACACATTTTGCTATGATTCTTGGAGGAATTTTCATTGTTTTACTTTTATCCTTTATCACGCTTCATCCTAACTTAAATGATAAGTGGTTTTTAGGTTCTAAGCCTTATGCAAACTTTGTGGAAGTTAAGTCGCTAGGCCTTTTCATTCGCGCACTTGTCTATTTGATTAGTTTTGGTTCGATTGCGGCTTTTTTCAGTTTTATTCCTAGAAAGAGGTTATTTTTCACTAAATGGGGTAAAAATACGTTATATGTTTATTTGTTACATGGCTTCTTTATTAAGTTTTTTCGTGAAGGAAGCCAGACTGACTTTCAATATAGCCCGTCGGCATTTTTACTATTATTCGTCATTACTTTTGTTTTAACAATATTATTATCAAGTCGATTGGTGAAAATATTCGTTCAACCAGTAATCGAACTTAGAGTATCGATGTTGCGAGATGTGTTTAGCCGCTTAACAAAACGGGAAAGTTATTAAACGTATAGATAGAAAAAGGAGGTTGTATTATGGGTTCAAGAAAACCAGAAATTATTATCGGATTAATTGGCTCTATCATTGGGATTCTAGTTGGCTTTTGGATTATTAATTATGGAGATTCAGTCACAGATTATATACAAACATTTACTTATTTACCGGGCGAATTAGGTAACGAGTTAGCAAATTTAGGGTGGATTACATTAATCGCATCTGTAGTTGCATTAATTGCTTCCCTTCTAATTAAATCAGCTCCACGTGGTTGGGGTGTTATCTTAGTCATTATCGGTATCGTGCTCTTCTTCGTTATCGGAACTGCTTGGATTATATCCGGAATCTTAATCACGTTAACTGGTTTAATGGGTATTTTCAGACGCCCTGTTCCAAAATCAAAATATTAAAAATCACCTCTTGGTCACTTTGATCAAGAGGTTTTTTCATGGACAAAAAAAGCCATTCTGCAATCAGAATGGCTTTAATATTTAGCCTGTAATAATTTTCTCTTTTGGTAAACGAATCGCATTTTTAGGTTGATTTTTATTTCTTAGACTTAGCATCGAGTACATAATACCAACGCGACCAATAAACATTAATGCAATAATAATAATTTTACCCGGCGTAGATAAATCTGGTGTCAAACCTACAGAAAGTCCTGTCGTACCAAACGCCGAAAAGACTTCAAAAATAACGGCAATTAACGAGGCGGTCTCCGTTTGCATTAAAATGACTATAGCCGATATACTTAAAAATCCTGCTACTAACGTGACTGCGAGTGATTTTCGCACATCTTCTTGATGCAATTCACGACCAAAAATATATACATGTTTCCGACCGCGAATAACCGAATAAATAAATAAAATCGTAATCGCAAAAGTTGTCGTTCGAATCCCACCACCAACAGAACTTGGCGATGCTCCAATAAACATTAAGAAGGAGACAAGCAACAACGTAGAGATTGATAATGCCCCACTATCAATCGTTTGTAAGCCAGCGCTTCGAGATGTTGCAGATAAAAACATCGAATTAAAGAAACCGAAATCCCAGCTTTTCCCACCAAAGAAATGTTGATATTCAAACAACCAAATGAGCAGTCCACCGACAATTAAAAGCACAAAATAAGTTAGCGTCGTCACTTTTACAAAAAGGGAAAAGCGGAACGGAATTAACGTGTTTTTCTCAAATAAAAATCTCCGCGTTTCAAGTAAAACCGGGAAACCAATCGCACCTGCAATGATTAACAGAATCGAAATAAATTGAACAAAATAATCATTGGCAAATGGCATTAACGATTTACCTGTGATATCAACGCCCGCATTAGTCACGAGTGAAACGGAATTATATAATCCTTGGAACATCGCGTCCCAAAAATTCGGATAAAGTGGAATAAAGTAAATTCCCAAAATCAAGGCTCCGATTAACTCAATGCCGAAAATAAGTACTAGAATCTCACGAAGCATTCGGACCATTCCGCTCATTGTAAACTGATTAGTATCTGTCATAATTAATTGGCGTTGTTTCAATCCAATTCGTCTTTTTAAAATCAAATAGAAAAACGTACTAATCATCATAACACCGAGTCCACCAATTTGGAAAATCGCCATCAACACCCAAATTCCGGCTGTGCTATATGTTTGACTTACATCTACTGTTGTTAATCCTGTTACACTCACTGAACTCGCCGCCGTAAAAAGTGTATCAATAAATGATACCTTTACCCCTTTTTGCAGCGTAAATGGCAAGCTTAACACGATTGTAGAAATCGTCACTGCCAGAAAATAATACGCAATAATCACTTGAACAGGCGTCATGCGTGCCAAAACAAGCTTTAATCTTCTGCGTAGTTTTACTTCCTGATCATATTCAAACTCTTTTGGTTTTCTTCTCTTTTTTTCTCGCAATGATATAACCACCCAAACCTATTATTATCATAACCGACCAGAATGTCAGCTTCCAAACAGCTGAATCTGGAAAATCTTCTGGAATAATTGCTACGGAAGGATGTGCTAGCGTTAGAACCGCCATTTTCACACCAACCCAACCAACAATTAAAAACGCTGCTGTTTCAAGTGTAGGGTAACGCTCTAATAATTTAACTACTTGTGTGGCTGCAAAACGAATCACGACAAGTCCTGCGATACCACCAAGGAACATCACGATAAATTGCCCACCGTTCATCCCCCCAATATCGAAATCCCCTAAATCTGGTAAAGTAACAACTAATGCTGCTGCAGCTAACATGGAATCCAGTGCAAAAGCTATATCTGTCAATTCCACACGAGCTACTACACCCCAAAAGGATGTTGATTTTGTTTCTGATGTTTCTTTAACCTCTTCTTGTTTACCTTTTTTAAGGCGCCACATATGCTTGATGGCTAAATAAAGTAAATAGATCGCACCAATTGCTTGTATTTCCCATATTTTTACTAAAAATGAAATTAAAAATAATGCCACAAAACGGAAAATAAAAGCCCCAACTAACCCATAAAATAAGGCTTTTCGTTGCTTATCATGCGGTAGACCTTTAACAATAACTGCCATAACTACAGCGTTGTCCGCTGATAGAATTCCCTCTAGTACTACTAAAACAAGGAAAACTAGCGCGTACTCGCCCCAAATAGAAACATCCATTCCTCATTCACCATCCTTCTACTCTATCATAAAATTATGTTTTCAGCATCTGGTTGTATGTAAAACCAGAAGTACAACTATGCACTTCTGGTTTTATTAGAAATTATTTAGTTGTTTCTGCTTTTTTCTTACTACGATAGGAAACGAACCAGCCCCATAGAATAATAAGAATCATGACACCCCAGAAAATTAATTTCCAAAGCGTTGACTCAGGGAAGCTGTGTGGAATTACCCCAAGACTTGGATGAGCGAGAGTATAAATAACAAGCTTCACCCCTACCCAACCAACGATTAAAAATGCGGCTGTTTCGAGACTTGGATAGCTCTTTAGTAATTTAACAAATTGTGTTGCAGCGAAACGGATAATGATTAGACCGACAAGTCCACCTAAGAACATAATTGCGAATTGTCCTGTATCAATACCGCCGATGTGACCCCAACCAGTTTCTGGAAGGGTAATCGCAAGCGCGACTGCCGCTAACATGGAATCAATCGCAAATGCTATATCTGCAATCTCTACTTTTAGAACAGTCATCCAAAAACCAGAGCCAGCTTTTTCTTTCTTTTCTTTTTCCCCGTCTTTTCCTTTTGCATGTTTCCAAATATGACTAATCGCAATATAAAGTAAATATGCAGCACCAAGCGCTTGAACTTGCCAAACGTTTGCCAAAAAGGAAATTAAGAATAATGCGCCAAAACGGAAAACAAAGGCACCCATCAATCCGTAAAATAACGCTTTTTTCTGTTGTTTATCTGGAAGATGTTTGACCATAACAGCCATAACCACTGCATTATCTGCTGCTAAAATTCCTTCAAGGCCGATTAGGACAAGTAACACCCAACCGTACTCTAAAATCATTGCTGTATCCACTAATTCTTTTCCTCCTTTGTTCTATTAAAATGTCAAAGATCTCCTATTTTGAAGAAACAAAAAAGCGAGACCTGCCCGTAAAGGCAAAGGTCTCGCTAACATTTAAAATTAAATGTGATAAAACCGATGATATCTCTATCATGTAATGACGACTTTATCCTGATTAAAAAGTTAATCAGCGCTACTCCCCTCTGACATTTGTCAAAGAACGATATATGATTACCTAGAGAATAATACCATAATATAGAACTTCACGTCAACTAATTTTTCTCACAAACTTTTTAAACAGCTAAGTCTTTCGTTTTTGCGCTACTAGCTATTTTAATATTATAGATTGTGAATAGCGTCACACCGATAATACAAGTCAGAATTTCAGTCGCTGTCAAGGACCAAATCACGCCCATAAGCCCGAAATAATGTTGTCCTAAAATGATGACTGGAATAAAGATGATGCCCTGTGAAACAGACATAATCGTAGCCGGAATCGCTTTCCCAATCGCTTGAAAAGTACTCGTAAACAGCCCTGTAAATCCACTGAAAAGAGAAGATATCAGCATCGCAACCATAATATGAACACCAAGCGTTATCACACTTTGACTGTCACTAAACAGATGCATCACTTGGAAACGGAAGATGAATACTAGACTCGAAAGGAGTAGCACAATAAGCCCGATACTAATTGCAGTAGCCCGTATTGCTTTTTCAAACCGCGCAATATTACCCGAACCGTAATTATAAGCTAACAGCGGAATAATCCCCATGTAAAGGCCCATACAAATAAATTCAGGGAGCTGCACCACTCGAAGCGCCACGCCAAAACCTGCAACCACTCCGTCCCCATAAATCATCGAATAGTGATTTAAAACGAGCGTTGTCACAATGAGGAATAACGATAAAAGCAACTCTGAAACACCAATTTTAAAGACATTTTGCACAATTTCTTTTGTTGCTTTAAACCATTTAAAACGAATGGATAAATAATCACTTTTCTTCTCTAAAAACCAAGCATAGTAAATCAGCGAAAATAAACTTGCTAATCCGACCGAAACTGCAGCCCCCACCACATTAAAATCAAAATACAAAATAAGCAATGGATCAAATACTAAATTAACCACCGTAGCAATTATCATTCCGTTCATAGAAACCCGCGAAGCTCCCTCAGCCCGAACCACCTGTTCTAAAGCAAAATTCGCAATAATAAACGGACTACAAATTAAAAGCGCCAACGTATAATTTTTCGTGTGCAAAAAGCTCGTTGCATCCGCCCCTAGAAAATGAGTAACAGGATTAATCAAAAAACCTAGCAAAACCGCGCAGATAATTCCTAATACTAAACTTCCGTATAAAACAAAGGCGGATACTTGTTTGGCCTTTATTCCCTCTTCTTTCCCGAGTAAGCGAGAAATATACGTTCCACCACCGACTCCAAACATATTACCAATCGCCATCAAAACAGTAAACATCGGTAATCCAAGTGTCACGGCGGTTAACATCGACGTGTCATGCAACAATCCTATAAAGAATGCATTGATAATGTTGTAAATGACCCCCACGGACATTCCAAGCATCATCGGAATAGATAAATGTGCTATCGCTTTAGGAATGCTCGCTTTTGTTAAATAATAATTATCTGAGTGTTTCATTTTGTTTCCCCCTTGAAATTAGTTAGAACTCTAACTATATAGCTAAATTTTTTTATTCCGTATTGTCGTCAATTTTACTAAGTAGATCAATAAAGATTTTATACTCGTCAGCGGAAAGGATTTTTTTCGCTTTATCATCTTCACGCGGGAAAGATTCATTAAATTCATCCACAATTCGTTTCCCTTCTTCGGTTAAAGTGACCACTTTTTCTCTGCCGTCTCGAATACTTGGTTTACGAGAAATTAATTTCTTTTTCTCGAGTCCTTGAATGAGGCTAGTAATACTTGCGCCACGCGTTTGGAAGATTCGCTGAAGATCTTTTTGGATAATTTCATTTGTCGCATTATCGTTTAAAAACCCTAGAACTCTAGCTTGTTGAGTTGTCAGTCCAAACTGAGCTACTTTTGCGTCCATTTTTCGTTTGGATTTAATCATAATCGAACGAATTAACGTATCCATCGTCTTCTCTCTTCTCACGAGTATTCCTCCTTATTAATTAGAATTCTAACTAATTATAGCGCGTTTCGAAAAATTGTCAAGAAAAAAACAACCTATTTGCGAAAATACAAATAGGTTGCAGCTATTATAGTAATGAAGTTAATTCGATATCTGGATTTTTATCATTAAACCAATTAATCGCGAATTCATTTTCGAATAAGAATAACGGTTGGTCGAAGCGGTCTTTTACGAGCATGCTTCGAGCTGTGGATAGTTTTTCATCCGCATCCTCTTCTTTTACCCAACGAGCGATTTTTTTGCCGATTGGTTCCATGCGAATTTCTGAATTATATTCGCCGCGCATTCTATGTTCGAATACTTCAAATTGCAACTGACCAACCGCTCCAATGATGTATTCCTCCGTGCGCCACGTTTTAAACAATTGAATCGCACCTTCTTGAACGAGTTGCTCTACGCCTTTATGGAAATGCTTTTGTTTCATAACGTTTTTCGCATAAACACGCATAAATAATTCTGGTGTAAACTGCGGAAGTTTTTCAAATTCGAGCTTTTTACTTCCATTAGTAATCGTATCACCAATTTGGTAATTACCCGTGTCGTACAAACCGATAATATCACCAGCTACCGCACGATTAACAGTTTCCCGGTCATCTGCCATAAACTGCGTTGAATTAGCAAGCTTCATACTTTTTCCGGTTCTTGTCAAAGTAACATTCATACCACGTTCGAATTCACCTGAACAAATTCGAATAAAGGCAATCCGGTCCCGGTGAGCAGGATTCATGTTCGCTTGAATTTTGAAAATAAAGCCAGAAAACTTCGGATTATCAGCTTCAATCACACCTTCATTCGATTCATGGCTTGAAGGAGATGGTGCAAAATCAACAAATGTACGTAAGAAAGTTTCTACGCCAAAGTTTGTTAAGGCACTTCCAAAGAATACTGGTGTTTGTTCACCGGCAATAATACGTTCTCGGCTAAAATCATTTCCAGCCTCATCAAGTAACATAATTTCTTCCAATGCTTGATCATAATAAAGTGAATTTTGAATAGCATGTGCTTCTTTCAAATCACCATCTTCACCAAGTGGTAAGAAACGTTCATCTTCCTCTGAACGATATTGTTCAATCACATGATGATAACGGTCATAAAGTCCAGCAAGCTCTTTTCCCATACCAATTGGCCAGTTCATTGGATACGATTCAATACCAAGAACTTCTTCTAATTCAGCAAGTAATTCAAGCGGCATTTTCCCTTGACGGTCCATTTTGTTAATAAAAGTAAAAATTGGAATTCCGCGCATTCGACAAACTTTGAATAATTTAAGTGTTTGGGCTTCGATACCTTTCGCAGCATCGATAACCATAACTGCACTATCCACTGCCATCAATGTCCGGTACGTATCCTCACTGAAATCCGAGTGACCCGGTGTATCCAAAATATTAATTCTTGAACCATTATAATCAAACTGCATCACAGAACTCGTTACCGAGATACCACGTTGTTTTTCAATTTCCATCCAGTCACTTGTCGCAAACTTGCCAGATTTCTTTCCCTTTACAGTCCCAGCTGAACGGATAACGCCACCGAATAATAATAATTGTTCCGTAATCGTCGTTTTCCCAGCATCCGGGTGAGAAATAATCGCAAACGTTTTGCGTGAAGCAACTTCTTTTTGCAAATCTTGACTCATTGTTATTTTCCTCCTAGATTCATTCACATTCCATTAGTATAGCATAACTAGGAGAAATTCGGCTGATTTTTTATTCAAAAATTATTTTGTTTGTCGTTTCATTAGGACTACAGATAACACACCAAACACGACTGCAAAGGCACTTAAAATAAGTAAACTAAGCCCTGTTGTAACGGTTTTATCGCCCCAATAAATCGTAATTCCAATCATTTCTTTTGTCGCATCCATCGCTTTTGAATTTCCCGCAAAAACTTGTTGTAGAGGCTCTTTCGTCATGATTTCTCGAATAGTAGACGCCCCGTAAGTGAAAGGAAAACATTTCATCGTAGTTTGTACCGCAGCTGGAAGTGATCCAATGGGTAAATAAATCCCCGCAATAAAACCAATAACGGTCCCAACAATCGTTGAAACAGAACTAAAGGCGCTCGCTTTTTTCACTAAGCTAGCGATAAAGAACATCATACTACTACAACAGAAAACATTTATCAAAATAATCCCAATTAAACGCAACCAGCTTTCCACCGGTAAAATATCGCCGCCTGTCAACCAAATATACATTTCCCCTACAAAAAGAGTTACGACAGAAAGGAAGAAGGAAGCCACTAGCCCACTAACAATATAACTAATAACAATACGCCATCTGGAAGCGGGTGTTATCGCAAAGCTTCTCGCAATACTTAATTCTTCATCATGTACTTTCAACGAAAAAACAGCTAACGAAACAGTGACAGGTGTAATAGATAAGATCCCCGCAATCACCCAGGTATTTACTAATTCTTGAATCCCTACCGTTTTTCCAGAAGCCTGTTTGAACATCTCTTCCATATTATTTCCTAAAAAAATCGCATAAAGTCCAATAATAATCAAAACTGTTAGTAATGACATAAACACAGCTGTTCTATCTCGAAAATAAATTTTTAAATTACGACTAATCATTCGAATCCTCCTTAATCATCGAAATAAAAGCATCATCCAAGTTGCCTTTAATCACTTCAAAAGAACCATAAAGTCCGGCTGCTTGATTTAAAATAGCCAATATTTCGACATCTTGATTTATCACATCCACACGCATCGTTTCTTTAGTAATTTTCAATGGTAAATTGACTTTTTCTATTATTGCTTGGAGTTCTGCTACCTTCGCATCGTAAAAGAAAATTTTATCTACAGAAAAACGACTTCTAATGTTCGCTGGGGTGCCTTGCGCAATAATTTTCCCCTTATGGATTACAGCCAACTGATCCGCATCTTTCGCTTCTTCTAAGTAATGTGTCGTCAAAAATACTGTCATACCTAATTCTTCGCGCAAATAATCAATAATTTTCCACACACTTACTCTTGTTTTTGGATCTAGCCCCGTTGTTGGCTCATCTAACAGCAAAATTTCGGGATCATGCATAATCGCTCTAGCTATTTCCGCTCGCCGCTTCTGACCACCGGATAATTTTTCAAAACGTCGATTTAAAATATCCTCAATCCCCATAATAGAAGAAACGAGCTCTAATCGTTCGGAAATTTCCGCTTTTGTTTTTCCGTATAAACTTGCGCGGTTATATAAATTTTCGCGTACTGTCAGTAAATCATCCAACACATTTTCTTGAAAAACAACGCCTAACTTTTGTCGAAATGATTTTCGATTTTTAAAAGTTAACTTTTCATCAGCTATGAAAATCTCTCCAGAAGTTGGTTCGCTTTCTGTACAAATCATGCTAAGTGTAGTCGATTTCCCCGCTCCATTTTCACCTAAAAAAGCAAATAGTGAGCCTTTTTCGACTTCTAAGTTAATGCCCTTGACTGCTTCGACTTTACCAAATTTTTTAACTACATTAGTTAATTTTATCATTTTAATTCCCTTTCTCGCATTTCTGCTAGTTTTTGATTAATTTCATTACTGAATTTTGCATCTCGCAAAGTGAAAAAAATATGCATTACCAGGAAAGTCACACAAATAAAGCCAAAAATAATCATAAATCCAGCTATGTTGTGATACCAATTCAACAACCAACCAAGCCCTAAGATAGCTGCGCCGATAAAGAAGAAGAAAGCAATCAAACGACTATAAAAAGCAAGTTTTGTTTTCACAGAGTTATTAAAGAGTATTTGTTGTACAAAGGTTGTCACTATACTAAAACCTAGCATAATAAAAATATCACGGATTGCGACTACTTCCGATTCACCAGTTGCGATATAAGAGCAAATCATTGTAATAATAGAGGCAGAGAATATAATGCACACTGATTGAATAAATTGAATTAGTTTTGTAGTCATTTTCGCTTCCCTCCCATGTTTAATTTTTGTTTTAAGATCTTCGCATATTGCCTAGAAATAATTACTTTTTCTCGATTAAAAAGTTTTGCTTCAAATTTACCGTTGAAACTAGGAGCAATTTTTTCAATCCATTCAATATTTAAGATCATTGATTTTGAGCATCTGAAAAAAGAACCCTCTTTAAATTTCTCCTCCAACTCATATAATTTCCAATGAATTTCATAGACCTCTTTCTCTGTATAAACAAAAATTTTACTTTCAACTGCTTCAAAATATAAAATGGCTTTTGGTTCTAGTAAATAAGTAGCACCGTCTTTTTTGACAGAGATTTTTTCTGTCAGCTCTTCTAATTTCATTACCATGTTTTTTACTTCCGCTAGATTATCGGGATGGCAATATACATCTACTTCACCCATCGCCAAAGTATTATTTTGTTTTACATGGAATTTCATCTAGTTGCCTCCCTTTTTTCTTTTATTATAAACGCCTCATCAAAAACTACAAGCTGATTTCAGTAACATGCATTTTTAGCTAACTAAGATGCAAAAAACTCGGTAGCACGATGATGTCACTACCGAGTCTTCCTTATTTACTAACTTTCGCAACAAGTGCTTCCACTTTATCCTCAAAATCTTCTGGTTTCATTTTAGATGGGAAACGTTCCACAACTTCTCCATTTTCATCAATTAAGAATTTCGCAAAGTTCCATTCTACTTTTTTACCGCCAGTTTGTTCAGTTAAATATTTATAGAGCGGACTAGCGTCTTTGCCTTTTACTTTAATTTTAGAAAACATTTGGAATGTCACACCATAATTCATTTGGCAAAATTCTAAAATTTCCTCATCACTACCAGGATCTTGACGTAAAAACTGGTTACAAGGGAAACCGAGAATTTCAAAATTAGCGCCACCCAGTTTTTTATACATGGCTTCTAGGCCTTCAAGCTGAGGTGTTAAGCCACATTTGCTCGCTGTATTTACGATAAGTAATACCTTACCTTTATAATCACTTAAAGCTATTTCTTTGCCGTTCATTGCTTTTTCAGAAAAATCATGGACATTCATATGGAATTCCTCCTATTTCAATATATTCGAAAATAAATATGCATAAACTAATTTTTCTGTATGATAAAGTGAGTCGCGATGTGTACGTTCATAGGCATGGCTAGCATCAATCCCTGGCCCAATCAAGCCATGGACAATATCATTACCGGCATTAATCGCCGCACTCGCATCAGATGCATAAAACGGATAAATATCTACTTTATAATCAATATTGTTGCTTTTCGCAAGTTCCACTAAATGTTTGCGCAAACCAAGGTGGTACGGGCCACTACCATCTTTTGCACAAATAGAGACAGTATACTCATCAGAAGTTTGACCATCACCAAGCGCTCCCATGTCGACAGCTAAATATTCTACTGTTTCAGCTGGGATATTAGAATTCCCACCATAGCCAATCTCTTCATTATTAGAGATTAAGAAATGAGTTGTATGAGGAAGCTCCAAGTTGTTTTCGTGAATATAATTGATTAGTTGTAATAAAATCGCGACACTTGCTTTATCATCCAAATGGCGGGATTTAATATATTCATCATTAATAATTTGCACGCGCGGATCAAACGAAACAAAATCACCAACTTCTATTCCAAGCGCCCGAACTTTATCTGCATCTAGTGCTTTTACATCTAAGCGAACTTCCATATTTTTGTCATTACGCTCAGCAGTACCAGCATCTTTATAGACATGGACAGACGTTTGGTGCATTAAAATGGTACCACTATACAAATCTCCATCACTTGTCTCAATCGTACAATATTCGCCTTCAATCGCGTTAAAACGGTAGCCTCCAATTAAGGTTAAAAGTAATCGTCCGTCTGCTTTAATTTCTTTCACCATGGCACCGAGCGTATCCACATGAGCCGTTAACATGCGGTGCTTCGTATCGTCTTTCCCAGGAAGCGTTACAATCAATCCACCCTTATTGTTTAAACGGTAAGGGATTTTTGAAGCATCTAAATCTTTTGCCAATTTTTCGATGATTTTCCCTGTATTGCCTGTCGGGCTTGGGATAGATGTTAATTCTTTAATTTTTTGCATTGTTTCCTTTGTATTTGGTTCGTATGACAAAAAAATTCCTCCTTTAGTTCGCTTTCTTCTATTATATTATAGCGCTTATCTTAAATGTTCGCATTTTTTAGGATCAACTTTTTCCCAAATCAGCCCTTTTATATGCTATAATTCGATAGACGAAAAGGGAGGGAATTTTTTGGAACAAACAAAAGTAAAAGCCGTTACCATCGCCGTATTTGTCGCAACATTTATGGCAGCTATTGAGGGTACCATCGTGAGTACTGCGATGCCAACGATTGTAAGTCAGTTGGACGGCATAGAGTTAATGAACTGGATTTTTTCTGTTTATTTGCTAACATCAGCAGTGACCGTTCCGATTTACGGGAAACTGTCTGATTTGTATGGACGAAAAAATATTTTTGTAATTGCGACAATTATTTTTATCATTGGTTCATCACTTTGTGGTTTTGCACAAAATATGGAGCAATTAATTATTTTTCGCGCGATTCAAGGTATTGGAGCAGGTGGGATTTTACCATCTACTATGACGATTATCGCAGACGTGTATCCATTTGAAAAACGAGCAAAAGTGCTTGGCTTCATGGGTTCCGCTTGGGGTATTGCTGGCGTATTTGGACCACTTGTTGGAGGATTTTTAGTAGATCAACTTTCATGGCATTGGATTTTCTTTATCAATGTCCCAATCGGTATTTTAACAATCCTACTTATTTTGCTTTATTTACGCGAAAAAGTGGAACATGTGAAACTCCCGATTGACTATTTAGGTGCTTCGCTCTTTACAGTGGCACTGCTAGGATTATTATTTGGTTTACAACGAGCTGGGGAATCGCTCAACTGGACAGAACCGCTCGTCGTTATTCTTTTTGCCGTTTCGATTGTGTTATTTATTGCTTTTTATTTTGTCGAAAAACGTGCAAAAGACCCGATTATGCCATTTGTATTATTTAAAAATCCAGTGGTATTAATTGGGAATTTAATTGGTTTCTTGATCAGCGCCTTTTTAATTGGGATTAATGTTTATATTCCAATGTGGGCACAAGGAATGCTCGGCCACGGAGCTACAATTGCTGGCTTCATGCTTGCACCGCTCTCCGTTACTTGGATAATCGGCTCCTTTATCGGCGGCAAACTCTTGATGACACTTGGAAACAGGCACACAGTGGGAATCGGCGTATTAATTACGGCTGCAAGTGGATTAATTTTAGCATTGTTTCCAGCTTCCACAAATGATATCTTCTTCTATTTAAATAGTGCATTTATGGGATTTGGTTTTGGGATAATCTTTACCACAACTACTGTTACCGTTCAAGATGCTGTGCCACGATTCCAAACTGGTATTGCTACTGCTTCTAACACACTTTTTAGAACAGTTGGTCAAACAATCGGGGTGGCTGTCTTTGGAACTATCTTTAACTCCGTTCTTACAAGCGAATTCCGCGCCGCTGCTGGCAGTGAAGTAAATCGTAGTAATTTAAATCAACTAATTAGCCCACAAACTTCTGGCAACGTTAGTACGGACCTTATTGATCCGCTTCGAGATATTTTATATAGCGGGCTGCATACGGTTTTCTGGGTCATGTTCGCTTGCTGTATCGTTAGTTATTTTATTCATTTTATCTTACCGAAAAAACATATTTCCGGCGAAAAATAGAAGGTTGGCTCCGTGGAGCCAACCTTTTTTATACCATTTTTTTATAAATAGTTACTGCAAAAACATAGCCAACAATAGTAATTCCAACACACCATGCAAGTGCAATCCAGATATCATTTCCAATTGGTTCTGAATAAAGCAATGCACGAATCGTATTAACAATAGAGGTCACTGGTTGATTTTCTGCAAAAACACGTACTGCAGTTGGCATCGTATCTGTCGGAACAAAAGCAGAACTGATGAATGGTAAAAATATGAGTGGATATGAAAATGCACTTGCTCCATCTACTGATTTGGCAGTTAAACCAGGAATCACCGCAACCCAAGTGAGCGCTAAGGTGAATAATAGCAAAATACCAGCTACAGCAAGCCATTCCACTATCCCCGCTGATGAACGAAAACCAATCAAAAGCGCAACTAGAATAATGAGAACAATAGAAATAGCATTAGAAACTAAAGAAGTTAAAACATGTCCCCACAAAACGGAAGAACGACTAATTGGCATAGAATGAAATCGTTGAAATAATCCTTTTTGTACATCTGTAAATAATCGCACCGCCGTATAAGCTATTCCGCTTGCGATAGCCATCAAAATAATACCCGGCAACAAGTAATCCACATAATTGTCTGTCCCTGTTTGAATCGCACCTCCAAGTACATATACAAACATCAACATAATCATAATTGGAATAATGGCGACTGTAATAATCGTATCAGGACTACGCATAATATGACGCATGGAGCGACCAAATAATATACTTGTATCACGAATTGGTTTCATTTCCCTTCCTCCTTCCCATTAATAATTGCTAAGAAAATTTCTTCCAATGATGGTTGTTTTTCGACATACTCTACTTCAGCAGGTGGGAATAATTTTTTAAGTTCATCCAATGTTCCATTTGCGATAATGGTTCCACCGTGAAGAATAGCGATTCTATCCGCAAGCTGCTCTGCTTCATCCAAATATTGTGTTGTCAGTAGAATAGTTGTTCCTTCATCAGAAAGTGTTTTAATCGTTTTCCAGACTTCTATTCTCCCTTCCGGATCAAGTCCAGTTGTTGGTTCATCAAGAAAAATCACATTCGGGGAGCCAACGAGACTCATAGCAATATCCAGTCGTCTTGTCATTCCTCCTGAATAAGTGTCCGCACGTCGATCCGCTGCTTTTTCAAGTCCAAAACGTGCCAATAAGTCATCTGCCGTTTGTGCCGCATTCTTTTCACCACGTAACTTAGCAATGAGTAAAATATTTTCTCTTCCTGTTAAAATTCCATCTACTGCCGCAAATTGTCCAGTAAGGCTAATATGTTTCCGTACTTTTTCCGGCACTTCTCTCACATCAAAACCAGAAATATGTGCATTTCCATTATCTGCTTTTAAAAGAGTCGTTAAAATTTGGATGGTTGTCGTCTTACCAGCACCGTTTGAGCCTAGTAATGCAAAAATTTCGCCATGCTTTACTTCAAAATCTACACCCTTCAAGACTTCTGTTTTCTTAAATGACTTTTCCAAACCGGTGGCTTTAATCATCACTTCTTTCATTTGAATACAACCTTCTTTCCATTTTTTATTAAAACCCCACTACTCAGTAACACTGGTATTCTGTATTACTTATTACTACTACATAGTAACACCGAGTTGCGGATGTGTCAATAAAAAAGTCATTTCTTTTTTTCATCTGAAATGACTTTTGTTTTTATTCACAAAAAAACCGCCCATTAAACGGACGGTTTTCTATTATTTTACTTTATAAATCCAACCTTCTGGAGCTTCTACATCTCCAAATTGAATGCCACATAGTTCATCGAATAAACGTTTCGTTACTGGTCCTACTTCTGTTTCACTATGGAATACATGGAAATCATCTTTGGTTTGGATACCGCCAATTGGAGTAATAACCGCCGCTGTTCCACATGCACCAGCTTCTTTGAACTCATCTAGTTTATCAATATATACGTCACCTTCTACTGCTTCTAAGCCTAAACGGTGCTCTGCCAAATAAAGTAACGAATACTTCGTGATACTTGGCAAAATAGAAGGAGAATATGGCGTAACAAATTTATCATCTTTTGTAATACCAAAGAAATTAGCTGAACCAACTTCTTCAATTTTTGTATGCGTAGCTGGATCTAAATAAATACAATCACCAAAGTTACGGTCTTTCGCAGCTTGACCTGGAAGTAAACTTGCGGCATAATTTCCGCCTACTTTTGCTGCACCAGTACCATTAGGAGCAGCACGGTCAAAATCAGACACGATAAAGTTAGTTGGCGCCATTCCACCTTTGAAGTACGGTCCAACAGGAGAACAAAATACAGAGAAAATATACTCCGGAGCCGCATGAACACCAATATTATCCCCTACACCAATAACAAATGGACGTAAATAAAGTGTTGCACCTGTACCATATGGCGGCACAAACTCTTCATTTGCACGAACAACTTGCATCACAGCATCAATAAATTTTTCTGTTGGGATATGCGGCATTAATAAACGCTCACAACTTTTTTGAATACGAGCAGCATTTCGATCTGGACGAAAAAGATTAATCGAACCATCCTTACAACGATATGCTTTTAAACCTTCAAAACATTGTTGTCCGTAATGAAGTGCTGTTGAACCTTCGCTAATATGTAGCGTGTTATCTTCTGTTAGCGCACCTTCGTCCCATTCTCCATCTTTCCAATAAGAAATGTAACGTTTGTCCGTTTTAATATAACTAAATCCTAAATTACTCCAGTCAATATCTTTACCCATTCAAAATCCCCACTTTCTATCATTAAAACAGAATTATTGTATGTTTCAGTATAGCACAATAAACAGCATTATTGCAGTGATGACTCGTGAAAAAGAAAATTTTTTCTAATAAATAGGCAAAATGTTCTTTCTTTTAACGTAATTCATGCTAAAATAGAGTAACTTTTCAAAAAACAATCATCTTAGAAGGAATGATTTCAAGAAAGGAGAGAATGAAAATGACAGCTCATAAAATGTTGGATGAGAAATTTTATAGCAAATCGCTAGGAGAGGAACTTGATTTAATTATTTGCTTACCACCTGATTTTTCACCACTATACAAATATCCACTTTTCATTGTACAAGATGGTAAAGATTATTTTCAGTTTGGCAAACTTGCACGCCACTCCGAAGAATTAGCGGTAAAAGAGCAGATTCAAAAAGCCATTTTCATTGGTATTCCTTATAAAACTGTCATGGATCGGCGCGAAAAATATCATCCTGATGGTAAACAAAACGACGACTATATCCGATTCTTAGCATTTGAACTCGTTCCTTATCTTGAAGAACGTTTCCCTTCTTTCCAAATGCCGACGAGTAGATTCCTGATGGGCGACTCACTCGGCGCATCCGTTTCCTTAAAAGCAGCCCTTCTTTTTCCTTTTACATTCGGTAATGTGATTTTACATTCTCCATATGTGGATGATTCTATCCTTACACTTGCTGAAAAAGTAGATCCTGCAAAAGTGAAAATCTTCCATATTATTGGCGACCAAGAAACAGCGGTCGAAACAACTGGAAATGAAGTACTTGATTTCCTATCACCCAATAAATCGTTAGAACAAATTTTAACCGCTCGCGGATTTGATTATTATTTCCATATATTTAACGGCGATCACCGCTGGAAATACTGGCAGCCATTTATCAAAGATTCTTTACAATTTATGCTACCAGTAAATACATTTGACTTAGAAAGCATGCGTGCATAAGAAAGGACGAAAGCAACTTGACTGTAAAGAAAGTAACCGACGAACTCGGCAAACAAGCCGCACTAAAAATTAGAAATGATGTATTCGTTGTTGAACAACATGTTGATCCCGCATTAGAATGGGATGAGTTCGATAAAATGGACTCCGTTGTCATGTTCGTTGACTACGCAGAGGACGGCACACCACTTGCAACAGGAAGATTTCGAGTGACAGATGGTTACGGCAAAGTCGAGCGCATTTGCACTCAGAAAATAGCTCGTGGCACTGGCAGTGGTCGCAGAATCATGGAAGCCATTGAAGCAGAAGCTAAAACTCGCGGCGTTACCACGCTAAAACTAGGTGCCCAAGTGACAGCTATTCCCTTCTATGAAAAACTAGGCTACGAAATTTGCTCTGATTTATTCCTTGATGCTGGAATTGAACATAAAGAAATGAAAAAAACAATAAAATAGTTAATAAAAATAGTTATTTCTTTTATATAGAAGAAATAACTATTTTTTTATTATCTCCGTTTCTCCGTTTGCCTTTCCACAAATAATTACATCCACATAATCAAGAAATAGCCCATGCTCTACAACCCCTGGTATTTGCGCTAATTTTTCTTGCCACATTTTCGCATCCGTAAATGACTGATTTACTATGTCCAAAATATAGTTCCCATTATTTGTCACATACACTTCCCCATTAGATTGTTTCCGTAAATTAGTTTGTATGTGTTCTTTTGCAAGTGTGCGCTCAATTTGCTTCCAACCAAAAGGAATTACTTCTAATGGTAAAGGAAACTCCCCTAGCGTCCTTACAAGTTTCTCCTCACTAACAACCCAAATATTTTTCAAACTTGCACTAGCAACCATTTTTTCGCGTAATAATGCTCCTCCTCCGCCTTTTATTCCTTGAAAATTCGTATCAATTTCATCTGCTCCATCAATGGTGACATCAATTTCTGTTACATCATTTAGCGATTTCAAAGGGATTCCTAACTTTTCGGCTTGTTTGGTTGTTTCTTCAGAAGTCGCCACTCCCGTAATATGCAAGCCATTATTTACCATTTGTCCAAGCTTTTCAATCGTGTAATAAACCGTGCTACCTGTTCCAAGCCCGACAACCATTCCATCTTCAATCCATTCGCAAGCTTTTTCTCCGGCAATTTTCTTTTGATTCATCTTATTTCATCCTCCGTTCTAGCATAAAAGCACTGCTCTATCTATGGTTTCATTATACTCGCACAGTCTTTCAAGTTCAAAATATGTTTATTTTTCTAACCTTACAAAAATGTAATTAGACATTTAAAGACAAGTGTATTACAGTAAGTAAGTATTAAACGTTTATTTTTAATATTTGTAACACAACTGAAATAATAAAGAGGTGGATTTATGAACAAAGTAAAACTATTTTTGCATCATCCAGCAACTATCTTCACAATGAAAACTGTTTTTTATTTAGCCATTCTGCTTGGATTGCTATGGTTTTATGGTTTCAAAAACCCTGAAGGTGCGAAATTCATTTACAACGAATTCTAAAAGAAGAAAGGACTGTTAAAAAATGGGAATATCAATAATGACAACGAGTATCATAGAAAGAATTGATGCATGGGCAGAGAAGACACCGGATTTCCCTTGCTACGAATATGCTGGAACACGTCTTTCCTATAAAGAACTAAAACGGCAATCTGATGCATTCGGCTCTTTTCTACTAAAAAATCTAAATACTGACAAAGAAAAACCTATTATCGTTTACGGACATATGTCTCCCCTAATGTTAATTGCATTTTTAGGCTCTATCAAATCTGGACGAGCTTATGTACCAGTAGATGTTTCTATGCCAGTTGAACGTATAGAACAAATTAAAAAAGCGGCTGATCCTTCTATGTTTATATGCACAGAAGAATTACCAAGCAACCTTACAATTACTGGTTGCCCTGTTTTATCCCAAGAACAACTAATGGATGCTTTAGAAAAACATTTTGACGAAGTACCAGATAAGGCTGAATGCGTAAAAAATGACGATAACTACTATATTATTTACACATCCGGAAGTACTGGAAATCCTAAAGGTGTTCAAATCAGCCAAAACAACCTAGTAAGCTTTAGCAATTGGATTTTACAAGATTTTTCATTGAGACAAGGATTACGCTTCTTAAACCAAGCACCATTCTCGTTTGACTTATCTGTTATGGATTTATATCCAAGTTTACTTTCCGGTGGAACACTTGTCCCGCTTGATAAAACAATTACTGCTAACATGAAAGATTTATACCGTGAAATTCCTGCACAAAACTTTGACGTATGGGTTTCCACTCCATCTTTCGCAGACTTGTGTTTACTAGATGAAAACTTTAATCAAGAAAATAACCCAGGTTTGACTCGCTTCTTGTTCTGTGGTGAAGTACTTGCTAAGAAAACAGCCACTGAATTACTTGATCGTTTCCCAGATGCAGTCATTTACAACACATATGGCCCTACAGAAGCAACGGTTGCTGTAACTCAAGTAAAAGTTACTCGTGAGCTTATTGAGGCTTATCCAAGCTTACCACTTGGCGTTATTAAACCAGATATGCGTTTACACATTGTCGACCAAGAAACTGGTGAAATTCTTCCTGAAGGTGAAAAAGGAGAAATTATCCTAATTGGTGCTAGTGTTTCCAAAGGTTACTTAAATGAACCTGAAAAAACAGACCAAGTCTTCTTTGATTATAAAGGTTACCAAGCTTATCACACCGGTGACTCTGGTATTATCAAAGACGGTTATCTTTTCTTCCAAGGTCGCCTAGATTTCCAAATTAAACTTCACGGTTATCGCATCGAATTAGAAGATATCGAAAACAATCTAAAAAAAGTAAGCTACATTCAAAACTGCGCTATCATTCCTAAAATGAAAGATGAAAAGGTAGATATGTTGGTCGCTCAGGTCATCCCTACTACCCATGATTTCGAAAAAGAATACCAGCTAAGCGCAGCCATAAAAAATGAACTCAAAGAATTTATGCCAGCATACATGATTCCAAGAAAATGGATTTACAAAACGGAATTCCCGTTAACTATGAATGGCAAAATCGATCGCAAAGCGCTTAATAGCGAGGTTAACAAGTGAGTTTACCATACGGCACAATTCTTTATTTTGGTGTACTTGTACTATTTTTAATTCCTATCATAGTAGCTGGTTTGTTAGGAAAAAGATTACCGATTTATAATGCTTTTGTGACACTCGTATTTTTATACTTTATGTTCTCAGCAAGTCCAGTGCAAGGAGCTACATTTATCTTCTTTGTCTTCTGGCAACTTGCTCTTGTACGACTTTACTTCCATTACAGGCAAGAGAAAAAGCAGAACCACGGCGGCGTATTCGTCATTGCAGTGATTCTGTCTATTCTCCCCCTTATTATCTCTAAAGTTGTTCCAATTTTAGGAGACAATGTTACAATGGTTGGTTTCCTAGGGATTTCCTACTTAACATTTAAAGCGGCACAAATGATTATTGAAATACGCGATAACTTGATTAAACAGTATAACGCATGGGATTTTGTTAACTTCTTACTATTTTTCCCAACTATTTCATCCGGACCGATTGACCGGTTCCGTCGCTTTAAAAAAGACGTTGATAATCCGCCTAGTAAAGAAGCTTATCTAGCTTTATTAAATCGAGGAATATTCCTTATTTTCCTTGGTTTTCTCTACAAATTCATTATCGCTTACTTAGTAAACAAACATTTTGTTGTTCCACTAGACATCGCGATTTCACACAATGCAGATTTAACAAAGAATTTAATTGGTTACATGTACGCTTATAGTATGTATTTATTCTTTGACTTTGCAGGTTACAGTGCCTTTGCAGTCGGAGTCAGTTACTTGCTCGGCGTTCAAACACCAATGAACTTTAACAAACCATTTGCAGCACGAAACATTAAAGAGTTCTGGAATCGTTGGCATATGACACTCTCCTTCTGGTTCCGTGATTATGTATTCATGCGTTTTGTCTTATGGGTTACAAAAAAGAAATGGTTTAAAAGCAAGTTCACTATTGCCTACCTAGCATACTTCGTTAACTTTTTCATCATGGGTGTATGGCATGGACTTCACTGGTACTATATCGTTTACGGTCTATATCAAGCAACCTTAATTGTCGGATTTGACCTAATCGAACGCTTCAATAAGAAACACAAATTCTATCCAAAAAACAAAATAACTTATGTAATCGGCGTTATTATTACATTCCAATTTGTTTGTTTCGGATTCCTGATATTCTCAGGCATTTTAGATAAAATTAATTTTTAAAACTAACTAAAGGTGGTAATTTACAATGGCTTTTCGTGAAAATGTATTAGAAATCTTAGAAGAAATTACAGAAACGGATGAAGTAGTACAAAATACAAACATCAAATTATTTGATGAAGGTTTGCTTGACTCTATGGCTACTGTTCAACTATTAATCGAAATTGAAGAAAGACTAGATATTACTGTACCCGTTTCTGAATTTGACCGCGACGAATGGGCTACTCCTGAAATGATTATTACACAACTTGAGGCGCTAAAATAATGAAAAAAAAGCTGTGGATGACATTTGGGCCTTTACTGGTCGCATTCGCGGTTTTCCTTTTCGTTCTATTCGGACCTAGCAGCTTATTCTCTCACGTTTCTTCTAAAACGGTAGAGAAAAGCGCTACGTCCATGAACGAATACGTCATCCAAGGCTTAGACATCCAGAAAGAAGCTTTAAAAGAAGGGGACTATTTACCAATTTATGGTTCTTCCGAGCTTTCTCGCGTCGATTCATTCCATCCTAGCGTAGTATCAAAAAAATATAATCAGGGCTACACCCCATTCTTACTTGGACGTCCTGGTACACAATCATTAAGTCATTACCTGGACGTAAATGCACTTGGTGATGATTTAAAAGGTAAAAAAGTAGCGGTAATTTTATCTCCGCAATGGTTCCAACCAAAAGGTGTTTCTGATCCATCATTTGGCGCTAACTTTTCCCCTCTTCATGCGTACAAATTTGCTTTAGAAGATACGAAAAACACGCCTGAACGTCGCTATGCAGCTAAACGTTTATTAACTTTTCAAGTAGTCCAAAGCGACTCTACCTTAACAAAATTACTCGAAAATATTGTCGCAAAAGGGCCTAAAAAACCACATGATCCAAAACTTCTAAAAATTGCTGGCAATGTTGAACTGAAGATTTTAGAGCGCAAAGACGATTTAGAATCCAAATTTATTACTGGTTCTAAACAAGAACGCGTAGATGATGGACTAAAGGCTCTTCCAAGCAATTTAGATTACAAACAACTAGACGATTTAGCAAAAGAAACTGGTGAGAAAAGTACTGGGGATAACCCGTTCCAAATTAAAGAACGTTATTACCAAAAGAAAATCAAACCATTTGAAGGCGAATTAAAAGATAGCCGTAAAGAATTGCGCTATGACCAATCTCCAGAGTTTGCTGATTTGCAACTATTGATGGATGCTTTCAAAAAAGCTGGCGCAGATGTCATCTTTATTAACCCTCCTATCAATGGAAAATGGATTGATTACATTGGTATGAACAAACAAGGCTTAGATGGCTATTATGCGAAAACGAAAGAACAAATTGAGAGTCAAGGATTCCGCTATTACTCTTTAGAAGAATATCAAAATGACGCATTCTTCTTAGAAGATCCGATTCACTTAAGCTGGCGCGGTTGGGTAAAAATCGACCAAGTACTAGCTGATTTCGTTAAAGAACCAGTTCAAACCAACTATAAACCAACACCAAAAGATTATTACTTTAAAGAACATCCAGAAAATGGACCAAAAAAAGACCAGAAGTAGCAAAACTACTTCTGGTTTTTTTCTTTAAAATCCAATAATATGATAACCACTATCGACATGAATAACTTCGCCAGTAACACCACGAGATAAATTACTGAATAAGTAGTAAGCCGTGTCGCCAACTTCTTCCGCTTGTGTCGCGCGTTTTAATGGAGCTCTTTCTTCTACTAGTGAAATAGAATCAGAGAATCCGCTAACACCACGAGCAGATACTGTTCTGATTGGTCCTGCTGAAATAGCATTTACACGGACACCAATTGCTCCTAAGTCCATAGCAAGGTATCGAACGCTTGCATCAAGAGAAGCTTTTGCAACACCCATGATATTGTAGTTTTCTACTACGCGTTCTCCGCCAAGGTATGTTAGCGTTAGTAAACTAGCATCTTCTGTTAACATTTCCAAGTGTTTTAGCGCACGAGCAACAGCTGTGAATGAGTAAGCACTAATTTCATGTGCTTGTAAGAAGCTTTTACGATCTACTTCTAAATAATCTCCAGTTAAAAAGTCTTTGTTAGCGAAAGCAATACAATGTGCTAAGCCACTTAATTTGCCAGCTTTATTTTTAATCGTTTCAAATGTTTCTGTAATAGCATCTTCACTAGTTACATCACAAGCTAAGATAAGTGGATTTTGGTTTACTTCGCTTAATGAAGGTACTAGTTCTGTAATACTTTTTTTCGCACGATCGTCGGCATATGTAAATACCAGTTTCGCTCCAGCTTCATTTAGTGAACGAGCGATGGCCCAAGCGATACTACGCTTATTAGCTACTCCCATTACAACATATGTTTTTCCCTCTAATGATAAATTCATGTTCTTTCCTCCTAAAATTGATGCGATTTGTTCGCTTCTTTCATTTTACATGACCTAATAACTTTTTAAAACACTTATTACTTCGATTTTTGAATTATCTCTTCCATATCCGCCGGTAAAGGTAAATCAAAAGCCATATATTCTTCTGTGACCGGATGGACTAAATGTAAGTGACATGAGTGGAGTGCCTGTCTTTTCAGTAAAGTAGTATCTCCCCCGTACATATCATCTCCAATGAGCGGATGGCCAATATACGAGAAATGAACACGAATTTGGTGGGTTCTTCCTGTTTCAAGTTGAATGGCCACGTGATCAAAAGCCGTGTAGCGCTCGAGAACCTCGTAATTTGTTTTGGCATATTTTCCATCAGGGGTAACAAAACGTTCCATTATACTCACTTCTTTGCGTCCTATTGGCGCTTCAATCGAGCCCTCTTGTGCCTCTAAAACACCCGAGGTAAAAGCTTGATAACGTCGTTTGAGCAATCCTTTTTGCAAAAAGGTACTCAGCCTAGCATGTGCAAATCTATTTTTAGCAATTAGCATCAATCCAGATGTCTCACGATCAAGCCTTGTGACAATGTGAATCGCATTCGTAAGTCCTTGCGATTCATAATGCCCTTTGACAAAATTTGCGACAGAACCACTCGGATGATATTGTGATGGAATCGAAGCCATCCCAGCAGGTTTATTAATAATTAATAAAAAATCATCTTCAAAAACAATATCTAAATCCGTGTATTCTGCAAGCAAACGTTCATTTTGTTGCTCTGTTGGAAAAGTAAGTCTCACTTTATCCCCTACTTTTACCTGATATAGAACATTTTGTTCTTCGTTATTTACTTCAATTTTTCCATCTGCCCCGAATTTCACAGCGGTTAATAATTGTTTAGAGATATGCTTGCTCTTCAAAAAAGTGCGAAGTAAGAGCCCATTCTCTTCTGTTTCAACTTTCCATTCTAAAAACACATGCTTCCTCCTGCTAGCTTAATCTTCAATAAACGAATCGTGTACACGACGCCAAAATGGAAATGACCTAAATCTGGCAAAGTGGATTTTTTTTGCAGATACTTCATAACGAATTTCTTGGACATCCCGGTGTAAAATACTCAAATGGTCTACGGATATTTGGAAATCCTTGTCATTGACTGGTTGCAAACTAACAACATGATGCTTTGGAAAAACAAGCGGGCTACCAATCGTCCGGTACACACGATTATTAATGGATGCCATTTCTGTTAACTGCATAGCCTCAATGGAAGGATGCATAAGCGCTCCGCCTAGCGATTTATTATATGCTGTCGTTCCACTAGGGGTTGACATGCAAAGGCCATCCCCACGGAATCGTTCAAAATGAATATCATTAATTACTACATCTACCACAAAAGGTCCACCTGAACTTTTTACAGTTGATTCATTGAGTGCTAAATAAGTCGCTTCTTTTTTGCCAATCCCATATTTCACTGTGGTTTTAAGAAGAGGATAAGAAACTTTTTGATATTCTCCTTTTGCTAAAAGCTTAACTAATTTGTCGGCCTCCGCCGGTCTCCAATCCGCATAAAAGCCAAGATGCCCGGTATGAATCCCGATAAATGCAATTTCATCCAAGCGCTCCTCGTATTGATGAAAAGCGGACAGAAACGTTCCATCTCCGCCAATAGAAATAACAATTTCAGGTTCGACATCATCATATTCCATGTCATATTCCCCAAAACCTGCGATCATATTTAGTCGCAGCAAATCAGACTTTTCGTCCCCTTTGGAAGTAATCATATATTTCATTATTTCTATTCGCCCCTATTCCTACAACTAATTACTTATTTTTCTTTGGCATCACTTGATGTACAGCTTTTTTGTCCTTTGATACGTCTTTATTTTGAGAAAAATAAACTTGCGCTTCTTGTATTTCTTCACGAATTTGTGACATTTCCTCATCCAGTTGAAAAGCAGCCTCAGCAGCTCGTTTTAAACGTTTATTAATGGCTTCTGGAAATTCACCTTGATACTTGTAATTGACGGAATGCTCAATCGTTGCCCAGAAATTCATTGCGAGCGTCCTAATTTGGATTTCAGCTAAAATTTTCTTTTCTCCTTGAATGGTTTCCACTGGATATTCGATAACAACGTGATAGGACCGGTAGCCACTTGGTTTTTTATTCGTAATATAATCACGTTCTTCAACAATTCGAAAATCATTCCGTTGTCTTAAAAGGCGAACTACTACTTCAATATCATCCACAAATTGACACATCATGCGGAGACCAGCGATATCTTGCATTTCTTCTACTAAATGATCTAGCGCAATATGTTTTTGGTTAGCCTTGTCTAGTATGCTCGCAACTGGCTTCACTCGTCCTGTAACAAATTCAATTGGCGAATGATTATTTTCAAGCTCAAATTGTGAACGCATTCCTTTAAGTTTAATTTTAAGTTCTTCCACTGCCTGTTTGTAAGGCGCTAAAAAGTCTTCCCAATGATTCAAATCGCTCACCTCAAGTATATTCATGATTAAATTTATGCAACATCAGTTTTATTTTAACACAAAAGCAGTTAATCCACCTTGCTTAAAGTAACCTTTTTTTTAATCCCATGGTAAAATAAAACCGAAGCATTCAAACGACAGCTAAAAGGAGGATAAAAATGATTCTAACTTTACTTCAAAATGGCGATTACGAAACTGCGCGCAAGCAAGCTCTTACAGAATTAGAAAATAACCCAGAAAGTGCTGAACTTCATTATTTTGCAGCATGGGCGCACGATGCACTTGGTAAAGAAGATGCCGCCATCCCATTTTACGAGAAAGCGCTTCAGCTGGGTCTTCCTGCTGATTCTCGCAAAGAAGCGTATATAGGTCTCGGTAGCACTTACCGGATTACAGGTCAACCCGAAAAAGCTAGCCTCCTTTTCGAAACTGCTTTACAAGAATTTCCAGATAATAATGCCTTGCGCACTTTTTCAGTTATGGCAAAGTATAATCAAGGTTTAGAAAAAGAAGCTTTACAAGAAGTCTTAATGCTCTTGACACAAACAACGAGCGATGAAAATATTTTAAGTTACAAAAAAGCAATTCAATTTTATGCGCAAGATTTAGATGCGACATTTCATTAAAAGGAGCTGAATTTCCATGGTTAAAGAACTAGAAATCGAATTTCGTAATCTACTAACCAAAGAGGAATACGATACATTAATAGAAAGTTTTCACGTAAAAGAAGACGATTTTTTTGAACAAACAAATTATTATTTAGATACCACAAATTTCGACTTAAAGAAACGTCATTCTGCTCTTCGAATCCGCCAGTTAGAAACCCAGTATCAATTAACACTTAAAACTCCAGAAGCACGTGGATTAATGGAAACAACGCAAATTCTCGGCGAAGATCAAGCGAGCGCCATTATCGCTGGAGCAAATATTCCAGTTGGTCCTGTCCGCGATACGTTAAAGGAACTAGGGATTAATCATGAAAACTTACAGGTTTTCGGTTCACTTAAAACCATCCGTGCAGAAAAAGATTATAAAAAAGGACTACTTGTATTTGATAAGAACTTTTATGGTTCTATCTCAGATTTTGATTTAGAGTATGAAGTAGCTGACTATGATAAAGGAAAAGAGATTTTCGACAAATTACTCAAAGAATATCAAATAACTAATCAGCCAGCCGAAAATAAAGTAGCACGTTTTTATCACCATGTATATGAAAATAATAAGTAAAAACAAACACTTTTATCGTAAAAAGACACAAATTCTTAAAAAACAACGAATAAATATATTAAGCCAATGACAATTATTTGTTAAATTTACATTACGCTGATAAAATAGATATATAAGTTACAAAACCAAATTTTGTATCAGCTTTTACTTAGCAGTGAATTCTTTCTTTTCACACTGGTACATTGAAATGAGTATCTGTTTGAAGATATTTAGAATTTGAAAATCAGGTGATAGCAAATGATTAACCAAAATTTATATTATCAGTCAGTAGCAAATTCCAAGCCCATCGAAATTTATCTATTTTTCGATCCAGCTTGTGATGACTGTTGGAATATCGAAGCGAACATGCTCCGATTACAAATGGAGTACGGGAACTATTTCAAATTGCGCTATGTTCTGCATAATAATTTGCAGACATTTGTGTGTAAACAAAAGCGCGCAGGAAATAGCAACCTAAGCTTAAAAGAACAACAAATAGGGGCGCACCTTTCCTATATTTCTTGTCTTGCAGTCAAAGCCGCTGAACTCCAAGGAAAAAAACAAGGAATTACATTCTTGCGTAAGATTCAAGCAGCCTACTTCCTTGAAAATAAAGATATCGCTAGTGAAGAAGTTCTCTATGATATTGCCGTTTCCACCGGCCTAGATCTATCCGAATTCAAGAAAGATTTAGCTTCAACAGTTGCTAAGCGTGCTTATATCGGCGATCAAAAAGTCGCTCAAGAAATGGAAATTCACGAAAATCCTACTGTAGTGTTTTTTAATAAAAATATAGAGGATGCTGGATTAAAACTAAGTGGACTTCATCGTTATGAGGTATACGTGCATGTTTTATCCGAACTTTTGAATGATGCTCCACAACCAGAACAACGCCCACAAATGGAAGAATACTTAGCAAAAGTAAAAGTTACTTCTTCCGCTTCTATGGCAGATTTCTATGGTGTTTCTGAACAACAAATAGAGCGCCAAATGAAGAAATGGCGCCTCCAACAAAAAGTAGAATTAATCGATGCTCCAGCTGGCCAGTCTCACTGGAAATACATCGGGAACTTATAAAAAAAGAAGCACCCCATTCTGGGGTTGCTTCTTTTTTATTACATATTTTCTAAGCGTTCAATCCGTGAACTAATCGGCGGATGGGAGTCAAAAAGACCTGGCTTATTTTTTTTAGACTTTAGAGGTGACGAAAAGTAAATGGACTCACTAGAAGCGCTCACTTCTTCCATTTTTTTCGAATCACCACTAATTTTTTGTAAAGCTTGGATAAGTCCGTCTGGATTTCTAGTTAATTCTACTGCACTCGCATCAGCTAAATACTCTCTATTACGAGATAATGCGAATTGAATAGCTGTAGCAATAATAGGTGCTAAAATAACAAATATGAGTGCGACGATATAAATAATCGCTTGTGCCCCACCACCGTTATTATTATCACTTTTACGGTTATTTCTGCCACCAGTTATACTTCCCCAGAAAATCATTCGCATCGCTATATCGCTAAGAATCGCAATAACAGCTACTAACGCAATGGCAATCGTTGATAACCGAATATCATAATTACGAATATGAGAAATTTCATGCGCAATAACGCCTTCCAACTCATAACGTTCTAATTTATTAAGCAATCCTCTAGTAACTGCCACAGCTCCTTTTTCAGGAGAAATCCCCGTCGCAAAAGCGTTCGGACTTGGATCTTCGACGATATATACTTTTGGCATCGGAATACCAGCAACCATTGCCATGCTCTCTACTGTATCCCATAAAACTGGTGCTTGATCTTTGGAGGTAACTTCTTTCGCATGATTCATCGCCATTACAACAGATGAACTGCTCATCACCATAATCAAAATATAAAATGCACCAATCACTGCCGCGAGTATGAGCCCATTCAGATAGTTATTCCAAACAATTATACCTATAGCAGCGCCAACCATAAGAACGAAAATGAAAAAGCCAAGAATAATAAAAACTGTTTTTCGCTTATTTGCTGCAATTTGTTCAAATAGCATAATTTCCGCTCTCCTTCATGGCTTAAAACTCTACTTTTGGTGCAACGCGTTCTACTTCTGGAATAGAAAGCATGTCACGTTCTGTGAAGTTATGCAGTTTTGCAACGATGTTAGTTGGTACAGATTGTACTTTTGTATTATAAGTCATTACAGTTGTGTTATAAAGTTGGCGAGAATAAGCCACTTTGTTTTCTGTAGTAGTCAATTCATGTTGTAATTCGATGAAAGAAGTATTTGCTTTTAAATCTGGGTAAGCTTCTCCTAATGCAAAAATGGATTTAAGCGCTCCACTTAACATATTGTCCGCTTCGATTTGACCTTGACGATTGTCAGCAGGTACTTCCATCATTTTGTTCCGAGCTTCAATTACTTGTGTTAATGTTTCTTTTTCGTGTTTTGCATACCCTTTAACTGTTTCAACTAGATTAGGAATTAAATCAAATCTACGTTTTAGTTGCACGTCAATTTGCGCCCAAGTTTCATCCACACGGTTACGGTATTTTACAAGGCTGTTGTATAGGCCGAAATAAATCAACACTAAAATAACAACAACAGCGATAGCAATAATCCATCCTATCATAATTAATCTCCTCCTTCATATGTACTTACCCCATTATACCTTACTTTGGGAGTACACGACAATCCTACTGTAGCATGAGATTTTTATTTTTTCTTTCGCATAAAGTAAAATGGCTTCACAGGTTTATCTACAGGCATTTTTATCGTCATCATTGCATTTGGAGCACGATCAATTTCTACGCCATCTTCGTTCCAAAGTACGTCTACAACTTGTTTGAAACCAGTATCTCCTGGCCCATAAAATTCAATTTCTTCCCCTACACCAAAATTATTTCTTTGTTGTAAAGTAGCAATTTTTGTTTCCGCGTCATATTCCAGTACTTGCGCTGCAAAAGCATATTGCGGAATTTTACGCGTTTTTCCAAATAGTTGCTCATCCTCGGTTGGTTCTTTGTAGAAAAATCCTGTAGATAGTTCGCGCTGCGCAACTTTCCATAATTCTTCTTCCCAAGCTGGGTCAAACACGTAATTTTCTGGGTCCGCGCAGTAGGCATCTACGGCACGACGGTATACGCTTGCGACTGTCGAAACATAATGAATAGACTTCATTCGTCCTTCGATTTTTAAGCTGTCCACGCCAGCATTTACCATATCAGGAATGTATTTAATCATAGATAAATCCACTGCGCTCATCGAAAACGGCTCTTCATCCGTATCCACTAAGTTTTTCGAAACACCATTGTCCATTTCAAATAAATCATATTTCCAACGACAACTTTGCGCACATCCGCCACGGTTCGCATCACGATTCGCCATATGATTCGATAATGTACAACGACCAGAGTAAGAAATACACATGGCACCGTGTATAAAAGCTTCCATTTCGACATCGGTTTTTTCGCCAATTTCTTGAATTTCTTGCATGCTAACTTCCCGCGCAAGAACAACACGTTCCAGTCCTTGTTTCTTCCAAAATTCTAATGTCTTATAATTTGTTGCCGAAGCTTGTGTGGATAAATGAACTGGTAAACCTGGAGCATCCTGAAAACAAATGCTAATTAGTGCTGGATCCGAAACAATAACTGCATCGATACCAATATCGCGTAGTGTTCGGAAAAATTCCCCAGCACCTTCTGTATCACCAGCGTGCGCAACCATATTTGCCGCAACATACACTTTTGCATTTCGTTCATGCGCAAAAGCGATACCTTCTTTCATTTCTTCAAAGCTAAAATTTCCTGCTCGTGACCGAAGACCGAAAGCCTGGCCACCAATATATACAGCGTCCGCACCATAGCGAATCGCAATTTTTAATTTTTCTAAGTTACCAGCCGGAGCTAGCACTTCTGGTTTTTTTAATATTCTACTCATTATGCTATTCCCCCTATTTCACATCATCCGGATTTTTCAAATAAAATCCTGCGTCTAGTTTTCGTGTTTGAGGCTGAAGTTCCGTTAATTTATTCACAAAATACTCCGCGACAAATTGGCCTCTCACAACAGCTTCTTTCGCTTCAACTAATAGCGATGCGATTTGAACAAAATTTTCTGAGTCTGCCAGAACACCATCTAGTTTCCATGTTTTCAATCCAGCATCATATAAATCCGCCAAATAAGGGACAAGTGAAACATCTTCTGAAGCAAAAATATGTGTCCCAGACTCATCTTCATAGATTGGTAATTGACTTGTTTCATCATTAGGTTCACGTAAATAAAGACCGCGTTCCTTTGATGTATCATCTTCCATTTCGACAATACGATGATAATTCGTTACTAGTTTACGTTTTGATTGGTGAATGCATGTTGGTCCATAAACTAGAACTTCGACTGGAATAGTGAGGCTACTCGCAATAGCTTTGATTTCGCCTTCTGTTAGTTCCCGAGCAAGAACCGCACCAATCGCTCCTTGTTTTTCCCAAAACGAGATTTGTTCTGCGCTAGTTACAAATGTTTGGGCATCATAAATAAACGGAATCGGTTGAGCCATTTCACTCAAAAGCATAATTGCCCCTGGATCGCCGCAAGCTACCGCATCCACTTTCATATCAGCAAGTTGCTCTAAAAATCCCGGCAACTCTTCCATATGTTCGTTATGCATTAACGAATTTACTGCTACAGTTACTTTCTTTCCTTCTTGATGTGCTAAATGAACTATTTCACGTAATTCTTCGACAGAAAATGAATGCGGCAATCTTAAACCAAATTGGCTATTGCCTACATATAATCTATCTACCCCCGCGCGAAGCAATTGTTCAGCTTGTTTCATTGAATCTGCTGTCGCAATGATTTCCATGTTTTCTCCTCATTTCTACAAAAACGTTACTTGATAAATGTATCACAAGAAGAGTGGTTACTCAATAAGAATTTTGGCATAAAAAAGAGACTAGCCTTTGTGTGACTAATCTCTAATCTATTTTCTCTTCTTTTGTTAGTTTAAATAAATTAAGTAATGGGCGATATGAGCTCCCTACTAATCCAAGCGTCTCAATCAATACTTCAATTAATACGAGTAGCACACCAATTAAAATCATCGAACCCCACAGTGTCGACATCGTGAAAATGAAGGCGAATAACGAAAATAATGCGGCAATGGCATAAATCAAAATAACCGTTTGACGATGCGTAAAACCTAGTCGTAATAAACAATGATGTAGATGTGACTTATCTGCCATCGCAATTGGTTGTTTTGTTACCATTCTCCTTATAATAGCAAAAAGTGTATCAGAAATCGGTACGCCTAAAATTAAAATTGGTACGATTAAAGAGATAAACGTAACATTTTTGAATCCCATTACAGATAACACGGAAATAATAAAACCTAAGAATAGCGCGCCAGTGTCACCCATGAAAATTTTTGCAGGATTGAAGTTATAAGGTAAGAAACCAAGTGTCCCAGCGATTAACACGCTTGCTATCATAATTACTAATGCATCTCCCATAATAAACGCCATTCCTAAAATAGTAAGTAGCGCAATGGTTGAAACTCCTGCTGCAAGACCGTCCAAGCCATCAATTAAATTAATAGCGTTCGTAATGGCTACAATCCAAATAATCGTGAGCGGAATACTTAACACGCCAAAATGGATTTCTCCACCGAATGGTAAGTTGATAAAGTCGATACTAATGTTACCCCAAAACACAATAATAAAGGCAGCGGTAACTTGACCGATTAATTTATATCTTGCTTTAAATTCGATAATATCATCTAATAACCCAGTCAAAACCATGACAAATGCCGCAATCAAAAGCGGCCATAAGAATTCGTTTTCAATTGGAAGTAACAACATTCCGATCGTGAAACTGATAAATATTGCTAGTCCACCTAGACTCGGAATTGGTTTAATATTAATGCGACGTTGGTCTGGTTTATCTGTAATATCAAAGTAAAGAGCTATTTTTCGAATTAGCGGTGTAAGTAATACGGACGCGCCAAAACATATCAATATAATCATCCAGCTCACGGCTAGTCCTCCCCGCAAATTTTTTACTCATCTCATTATACTTTTTTATTTACCAAAAGACAACGAAAATCATTATACAAAAAAGCTTGAAGCAGACAAATCCCGCCTCAAGCTTTTTTTATTGTTTAATCCTAGCTACAAATTGAAATCTACTACCTACATACTGAGAACGTGTAAATTCAAATGGTCGACCGTCTTCTAACGTTGTAACCTGCCTAAGTTTCATCACCGGCGATCCGAGTTTCACATCAAGATATGGCGCAATTTTTTCTGATACTAAAGAAGCTTCCATCGTTTGTTCTGCTTCTCCAATTGTTTGTCCAAGTTTTAATTCAATCGCTTTATAAAGGGAATCCATAATGTCTTCCTTTGTAAGCAGTGAAGCAATTTTTTCTGGAATGGCAGCAACTTCGTAAAGAATTGGCACACGATCGCCGTAACGAATCCGTTCAATTTTCATTACGTTGCTATTTTCTGGTAGTTGTAAGGCTTCTTGTTCTTGCGTACTAGCCGGACGAATGCCGTACGATACAATTCGTGTCGAAGGAATTTTCCCTTCTTGTAACATCAAATTGGTAAAACTCGTAACTGCTTCTAATCGTTCCGTTAATTTCTTTTCCGCAATAAAAGTGCCAGCACCAACGCGTCGTTGCAAAATGTTATCATCCACTAATCCTTGAATGGCCTGTCTTACTGTCATTCGGCTAACATGGAACATTTCGGCAAGTTGACGTTCAGCCGGAATAGAAGTGCCAACTTTCCAGACGCCATCTTCCATTTTCTTTTTAATTTCACTTTGAATCTGAATGTAAATCGGTATTCCTGATTGTTTATCGATCATTTTCCCGCCCTCTTCTTATAGAAGTGACGCCGCCTCGTTGTCAAGAATCACAGTAACATCTGGATGATTTTGAAGTACAGAAGCAGGACAATTCACATCTACAGGTCCTTTAATAGTTTCTTTGATTGCTTGTGCTTTGTTTTCACCAAAAGCAAGTAGGATAATTTTCTTCGCATTCATGATGGATTTAATTCCCATAGAATAAGCATGTGTCGGTACATCTTCTTCTCTTTCGAAAAAGCGTTTATTGGCTTCACGAGTAGAATCTGTTAAAACGACTTTGTGTGTTAATGAATCAAAAGAAGTTCCCGGTTCGTTAAAACCGATGTGTCCGTTTGTTCCAATTCCAAGCACTTGAATATCAATTGGATGCTCAGACAAAATTTCTTCATAACGTGCGCATTCAGCTTCTGCATCCGTCGCTTCACCATTTGGTAAGAAACTTTCTTTAAATGCTTTTTTAGAGAATAACAATTCGTTCATATAGTAATGATAACTGTTTGGGTCGTTTGCCGCAAGACCTACATATTCATCTAAGTTCGTTGTCGTTATATTTTTTGTGTCAACATCACTTTTTACAAGCTCTGCATAAAGTGTTTCTGGTGTGCTACCAGTTGCTAGACCAAGTGTATTTACTTCACCTGATGTAATGCCTTTTTCGATGATTTCCAACGCTTTTTGGGATCCTGCTAATTTATTTTCAGTTGTGATAAGTTGCATTTTATTATCTTCCTCTCAAGAATGTTTTTTTCCGAATGAATAAGTTGCTGTAATGTGTAAATCTTCGTCTAGTAAGTTGAAATCTGCATCCTTACCAGCCTCGATTGCACCTTTTTGTGTTAAATTAAATTCGCGTGCTTGGTTTCCAGAAGACATAAGAACCGCTTCTTCTACCGAGCATCCAGTAAATTTAATCATGTTGCGGAAACCGTCGTCATAAGTAAGTACGCTTCCAGCTAATGTTCCATCTTCTAAACGAGCTTGTTTATCTTTCACGATAACTGTTTGGCCGCCAAGTTCTGATTTCCCTTCTGGCATACCTTTTGCTCGCATCGAGTCAGTAATAATACATAAATGTTCTGGTCCTTTCATTTGATAGGCTAATTTAACCATATCAGGATGAACGTGAATACCATCAACGATTAATTCTGCATTAATACCGCGTTCTAGTAAAACATGACCCGGAACGCCTGGCTCACGGTGTGTCATGCGGTGACATGCATTATATAAATGTGTCGCATGTGTCGCTTTACTTGTTTTCAAATGTTCGCGCACATCATTAGAGTGACCAATACTTGGAACAACTCCTAGTTCGAAACACAAATTTTCAAAATCAGCAGAAGTATCGTGTTCTGGAGCATATGTGACTAATTTAATTAAACCACCAGAAATATCAAACCATTTTTTGAAAAGTTCTAAGTCAGGTGCTTGAATATATTCTTCTGGTTGTGCTCCTTTGAAGACTTTAGAAACAAATGGACCTTCCAAATGAATCCCGCCAATAACAGGTTCTGTTTGAGCGACTTCATTAATAACTTTTAACGCTTTTTCAATATTTTCATGTGATTGTGTCATCGTTGTTGGGAAATAAGTAGTAATCCCTTCATTTAACATTCCATTCACTTGTTTTCTAAGCGCTTCTGAATCTGCGTCCATTGCATCAAAACTATAACCACCGTGAGAATGAACATCAATGAAACCTGGAACAAGTTTTTGTCCTTTTGCATCTATTACTTCTTCTGCTTTGTCCGCTTTAAAATCAGTCATCGAGCCAACTTCTAAAATTTGTTTATCAAAACGTACGAAAGCTTTTTCTAGAACACCTTTACCAGTATAAATTGTAGCGTTAGTAATTACTTTATTAGTCATTACATATTGCCTCCTTGTTAAATCGGTCTATACCAATTATTATAGCATGTATCTGTCAAAATGCAACTTATCTTTTCCTATTTACCCGAAAAAAAGTAAAATAACCAAAAAAGCTACAAGCGTATATAGAAGGCCGTAGCTTTTAGTTATAAAGAAAGCGCAGAATAATTATTCTGCGCTAGTTAATTTTATTTATCTGTTTCGTTTTCTTCTTCTTTTTTCTCTAGTTCTGGAATTAATACTTCTTTATCTTCTTTTGGTTTTTCTTTTGCAGCTTCTTTTTCAAGTTCATTTAATTGGTCTTCTATAGAAGCTTTTTCTGTTTTTTTGAAATTTTGTTTTTCGCGTTCAATAATTTCATCTACCATTGTTGTAAAGTTTTGTGCTTTATCTTTGATGATTTCTTTACTTTTCTTTGTTTTCTTTTCTAGTTCGTCCATTAGATCATCAAAGGATTGAGAAAGTTCTTTACTCATATCTGCTTTCTTCTCTGCTTCTTCCGCTAAATCGCGTTGTTTTTGTGCTTCATGGTAGTCGCTAACACTACCCCAGCTCATATCATGAATAACTTTGTCCATTTTTTCGGATGTCTCGGTAGCATTTTTTTCAGCCATTTCAGCTAAATGTTGTGTTTTAAGATTTTTCCATTTTAAGCGCATTTCGTGCATGCGTAGTTCTAATTTTTCCAGTTGTTCGGACGCTTGTTCGTAGTGTCCTTTCGTAGCTTCAAGTTGTTGTTCATATTGAGCCACTTCTTCTAAAGCGAAATCAGCAAGTTTTGTTTCACCAGCTTCTTTGGCAATTTCTGCTTGGTGACGACGTTTTTCAACATACACTTCCATCTCTTTATATTCTTTGTAGAAAAGAGATTTTAGTTCGCGTTGTTTTTCTACCATGCGTTCAGCGTCTTTCATTTCTTGTTTTGTTTTATCCATATAGTAACTTACTGAATTACGACGTTTTTCTTCACGTTTCTCGATTTTTTCACTAACTTCTTTATTCCATTGTTTCATTTTTTCAAAAAGGTTTGCCATTTTTTTCTCCTCCAATTATTTATTGTATGGGTAGTCGAATACGTCATCGTTTTTTCTTGGTTTATTTTTATTTCTAGTTAGGAAGTAAATGATTGCTCCGATAATTACAACAACCAGAATTCCTTTTAAGTTAGCTAGAATTATTAAGGCACCAACGCCAATTAGAACTCCATAAATAACTTTTTCACCTACAGACCTTGCTTCAAGTAGTTTCTTAAGTGACCAAAAGCCGAGCACTGCACCAATTGTTGCTAGTATCGCTGGCAATAAGACTATAAGTATCATCGCAATTAGTAAAATTATTAATACGCCAATCAATATTGCTCTCATACGCCTACCTCCTAACTTCCAAATGTAGCTGATATATTTTCTTTTATTACTGTACCTATCATAACGCTATGTATCAAGTATAAGAACCCACTGTAGAAGGAAATTCACCTACAACTTGAGTCCTATTGTCTAACTAAAGGATAACACATATCTATGACAATAAGCAGTGTTTTTCAAACAAAAAACAGCTTGTTCTCGCATAAAACAAGATACAAACTGCATTTTCATTATTTTACTTTTTCTTCATATTGAATAGATGAAACGCCACCTTCTGAAATCATGTTGTTTTCTTCCAGCTCTGTTTCTGAAATTTCTTTGTCCTCGTAACGCGTCCGAATATCGTTTACCTCATCAAAAGGGGTAGGCGGCTGTTGCTTTTTCACCACATATATTGCTGCACAGGCTATAACTCCAGCGACGGCGCCGACCGCTCCGGCAATAATTCCTACTTTATTTTTCATACTATCAACCTCCTCTTGAAATCCAGTATTTTATTCCCTAAAAAAGAAGAAATAAAACAAAAAACGAGTTTGAATAATTCAAACTCGCTACGAAAATTATAATCCAGAAAATGTACTTTTTGGTTTACGAACAAAACAAAGTATTGCGGTGACTACCAGTAGTAAAGCAGGAATAAAAGTAATAAGTGCGGTAGAAAGTAACGATACAATACCCGCTGCTAAAAATAAGTATCCAGCAAAAACTGGTTTTTTATTTTTTAATATGTAGTAAATACCAAACCCACCAAGAACAATTGTGATTAAGCCCCCAGTTAATGCTGTCCAAGACAATGTTTGCACAAAATCTAGTACACGGTCAGGATCAGGAATCTCTTTTTTCGGAATTTCCCATTCTGTCATTGTTTTGTAGTAATTATTGTAGAATGTTGCCAGACCCTCTCTGCCTTTTGAACCACTTATCATTAATAGACCTATAACAGCAATAAATGCCTGTGCAATTACACTTAAAATAAGACCAATAATAGCGAGTACTATCTCACCAGTTCGTTTAATCATTTAAATATGCCTCCGTTTCTTCGCTTATTTTTCCAGTATACTATATGTGTTCACGAGAATAAACTATTAAATTAGTAGAAAAAGTAGACCAATCGTGCGTTTTCCTTAAAAAAAATGTATAATTTGTTCATAACAAATTTTAAAGGGGCGTACAATAATGCTAAAGCGCGTGTTCTTCTCCATTATCTTACCATTAGGTTGTTTAGTTGGAGCTATTTTTATATTACTATCCATTAACACGATGTATCCAAAAGCAGCCAATGATTCCATTCCAACCATTTTTATTCATGGCTACCGCGGGACAGATCGCTCGCTTCACGGAATGATACGTCGCTTTGACCAAAAGTATCATTGGGGTACAGAGTCATTAACGGTAAATGTAAGCCCAGACGGAGAAATTTCTACTACAGGAACTTATAATAAAAAGGAAAAAAATCCACTTATCAATATTGTTTTTGAAGATAATCGAGCAACACTTCCCCAACAATCTATGTGGACAAAAAAAGTGATGTCTTATTTACAACAGAACTATGCCATAAAAAAATTCAATGCAGTGGGTCATTCCATGGGTGGCGGCGCTTGGGTTTCGTATTTAGCTAGTTATGAAAAAAACAAGTCCTATCCACAAGTAAATAAAATTGTCTTTCTTGCCGTTCCGTTTTATCCGGAAGAATATGTGAATGGCGATCAGCAGGTCGATATTAAAAACGCCAATAATGTTCATGCTAAATTCGCCGAAAAAATGGCAAAAGTTTTGCCAGATAATACAGAAATTATGATTATCGGTGGTAATTTGGAAGATGGTTCAAACAGTGATGGTGAAGTGAAATTAGATAGTGTTTTATATGGCGAAAAATTATTTGTACACCAAAAAGTGACAACACATGTCATTAAAGGACCAAAAGCTACTCACAGTAGTATGCATGAATCTACTGCTGTGGATAAGTATGTTGGCCAATTTTTATGGGACGCGAAATAAATAATTAAAGGATGTTTCGAATGAAAAAAATAATTATTTTAATTATCGCATTAGCTATTATAATTGCTGGCTTCTGGATAATTTTCCTTCAATTTGAACCTACTAAAAAAGCAGCTAAAGAACCTACTGTAACAGCAGATAAAACGACGGAAAAAGCAAAAAAACCTGTTTCAGAAATTGCCGTTCCGGTCCTTTTTGTTCATGGATATTCTGGAACAGCTAATTCATTCGGCGGTATGATTAATCGCCTTGCTGAAGACGGAGACATAACAAAGTCGCTTGTTATGACTGTAGCGGCTGATGGAACTGTAACAACAGAAGGAGATTACGATAAATTCAGTCATAATCCTTCTATTCAAGTTATTTTTAAAGATAATAAAAGCTCAATGGTCAATCAAGCACAATGGATTCAAAATGTAATGAAAGAGCTAAAAAACAATTATCATATTGAAAAAGTTGATGCTGTCGGACATTCCATGGGTGGCGTTAGTTTAACGAGCTACATTGAAAAAGTCGGTAGTGACAAAGCCTATCCTGTTCTCGAAAAACTTGTCTTAATTGGCTCTCCGCTTAACGGACTAGTGATTGGTGATGATGGTGTGACAGCTTATGATCTTACAGATTCTGGTCCGAAACAAGCTTCAGACCGTTATAGCGAATTTATTAAAAACAAACAAAAAATCCCTACTAATTTACACGTTTTAAATATTGCAGGTGATACATTAAACGGAACAAAAAGCGATGGTAGTGTTTCTGTCGCGAGCGCCTTATCTGGCAAATTTATTTTCGACGGTCAAGCCGCAAGTTACGAAGAAAAGACATTCACAGGTAAGAATGCAGCTCATAGTAAACTCCATGAAAATACAGATGTGGATGCCGAAGTAGCTAATTTTTTATGGGGAATAGAAAAAGTAGATTAAGCAATAGCCTTAATCTACTTTTTTCTTGCGTCCAAATATCGTTCGTTTTTTCAAGTCGTCTGCATTTCTCACTTCTAAAATATCCAATAAGAATACAAATACAGGAATTCCTACAATGAGCCCCCACACGCCAAAAAACGTTTCCGAGAAAATCAAAATAATAAAGGTATAAAATACTGGTAAATTCGTTTTAGATGACATTAGTTTTGGATTTAAAATGTATGTTTCAATTGCATGCACAATAACAACCGTAATTAAAATGTACACTACATCTTGGAATCCACCAACGGAATAAGCTATCAGTACTAGTGGAATACAGGAAATAATTACGCCAGCCACTGGAATTAACCCTAAAACAAATACCATAATGGATAAACTAAGTAACTGCGGAAAATCCATCAAGTAGAGCGCGATTGTCGTGATAATCGTATTCACTAATGCAATCATTAATTGCGCCTCTAAAACCACTCCAAAAGTGGAAACAAATTTCTTTCCAAAAAAGGCAGCTTCTTTAAAAATGAAGCCAACTTTACTTGTCATAAATTGCCCTGTAAAAGAAGTCACTCGTTCTTTTTCTAAAGAGAAGAACAAGCTAAGAATTAACGCTAGAAAAAAAGATAATCCAACAGACCCAATACCGGAAAGGGAAGCAATAATAAAATCAACACCTGTTTGTAAATATTTTTGAATATTAGACTCTTTTAAAAATCCAACAATCCATTTCACAATCGTATTATCGCTTGGATTATTGTAAAGCTTCACAAGAGAATCTACTAATTGAGAAATTTGATTAATTAAGATGGGTAAAAAATGTACTATGGCGACATATAAGAAAATTGCCACTAATGAATACAGTACGATAACAATTAACTTTCGTGGTACCCGCACCCTTTTTAAAATAACATTCTCTAGTCGTGTTACTAAAAATGCAAAAATGAATGTGAGTAAAATTAAATCAATCATGCTTCTGAGTAAATATAATACAATACCTAGAAGAACAAACACTAGCACCCGTCTTGCAGTGTCATTTTCTTTTAGTTTCTCTAACCAATTCATATTTTCACCAGCCCTTTTCTTTCTTCATTTTATCATAGTTTAACAAAATAAGGTTTACAAAAAAACATTTCTTCTGTAAAATAGAACCAATCATCCTACCTTTAGAAAAGGAGTGAAAAGTATGGTAGAAAAAATTGAACGAAAATCGCTTGCAGAGCAAGTTTATGATCAAATAAAAGCAGAAATCACTAATGGTACGTGGAAAATTGGTGAGCGCATTCCGAAAGAAGCGGATTTGATGACTGAATTTGGTATTAGCCGTAATACGTTACGTGAAGCTATCCGCGCCTTAGCTCATATTGGTTTACTGGAGACAAAACAAGGCGATGGTACTTTTGTCCGTAATAATAGTGAACTTAATGCTATCATGCAAAAACGAGTTCGCGAATCAACCATTCAAGAAATCCTTGAAATCCGACATGCGCTCGACCGAGAAGCTGCTATTCTAGCTTGCGAACGACGCACGGAGGAAGATTTAACTACGCTAGAAAAATATCGGCAGCATTGCCAACTAGCGAATGAAAAAAATGATGTATCTGCTTTTGTGAAAGCTGATTCTGCCCTTCACTTAACAATTGTCAAGGCAGCTCATAATGATTTGTTGTTAGATATGTATGTCAATATTTTAGAAGAAATACAGTTTTCCATTACAAGTACAACAGAAATGAACCCAGAGGCAAATCAACATAATGGACATACTGCTCTTGTTCAAGCTATTGAAAATCGAAACCAAGAACAAGCAGCACATGAAGTAACAGAGTATATTACTCTTTTCAAACGAATTGCTGCGAAGAATGGAGAAAAGAAATGAATGCAGATTTAACCAATAAAAAAATCCTTACACGTTCGAGTAAGGTGATGCTAGTTTTAGGCATTATTTTGATTGCAGCGAACTTACGGACACCGATAACATCTGTTGGTCCGTTACTTGGAATGATCCAGTCAGATTTACATTTAACCAATACGATGGCTGGTTTACTTACAACGATTCCGCTACTTGCATTTGCAGGGCTGTCACCATTTGTTTCTAAGCTAAGTCGTGCACTTGGTATAGAAATATTAATATTTGTAGCACTGTTAACGCTTGTCATTGGTAGCTTACTGCGACCTTTTGGTGGCGAACTTAATTTATTTGTTGGAACGTTTATGATTGGCCTTGCTATCGCAGTCGGAAATGTCATTTTGCCAAGTTTGATAAAAAAAGAATTTCCATTTAAATTGGGTCTAATGACTGGGGTTTATTCTATTTCGATGAATTTGTGTGCAGCGATTGCAGCTGGCTTAACGGTTCCAATTGCTATGAATAACCGCTTTAGTTGGCATGGGAGTATGGTTTTCTGGGCGATTCTTGGAGTTCTGGCTTTAGTCATTTGGCTTCCACAGTTAAAATATAACCAACGCTCCACAGAAAAAATTGCGACTCATTTAGTTACAACTTCGGTTTGGAAGTCCCCGCTTGCGTGGAAAATTTCTTTATTTATGGGTTCGCAGTCAGCGATTTTTTATATTTCGATTGCCTGGTTACCAAATATTTTAGCTGACCAAGGATTATCTAGTACTTCTAGTGGTTTAATGCTCTCCTTAATGCAATTTGCGGTTATGCCGATTACGTTTATTATTCCTATTATCGCTGGACGTATGAAAAATCAGCAATTACTTGTTGGAATCTCTATTTTATTCTTCTTAATTGGGATTTTTGGTATTATGTTTGCTTCTGGTAGTGTGCTTATGCTATCAATTGCTATCATTGTATACGGAATTGGTTCGGGGATGTCGTTTAGTTTGTCGATGATGTTTTTTAATTTGCGAACAACAAGCGCGACAGAATCAGCGGATCTATCTGGAATGGCGCAATCTATTGGCTACTTGTTTGCCGCTTCCGGTCCGATATTATTTGGTACCCTACATGATGCACTTGGTAGTTGGCAACCAACCTTATATGTTTTAGTCGGTATTACCATGCTTATGTTATACTGCGGCCTAGATGCTGGACGCAATAAGTTTCTCTTTCCACAGAAAAAGTGATTTTTGCGCATAAAAAAACTAGTGCGGAAAAAGGGAGTAAACCGCACTAGCTAAAAGGGAGTTTGGGATTTTCATTCTAAAAAGGGAAAGAAATGAAAATGTTTTGCTTGTTGTTAGCTTATACATATAATAACTTTTCTAAAAAAGAATGTGCTGAAAGAAAGATGATAATTTCATGAGAGTTTAAAAAAGTTTTTCTCAGTTTCTCCGTCTTAACCTTTCTAGCTTTTCTGCAATCCTATTTTTCATTTCTTCCGTTTCTTGGGGATGTTTCATTATTTCATTAGTTTCTGAAATAGTGACAACATCCCCTTCTTTTATGGATGAATCGAGTTTTTCTTTGTCAATTTGCCATTCTGTGTGGTCTGGTTCTAATAGGAAAACTGCTTTGCCGTCTTCTACCCGATCTAAAATTGCTTTTTTCACCCTAATCACCTACTTTGTTACGGCAATGCCTTGTTCTTTTATTTGGCGCACAATGCCATCGCCAATGCCGTTAATTTTTTTCAAGTCATCTATGGACTGATATGGTCGCTCGGCAATGATTTTTTCTGCAAGCGCTGGCCCAATTAGTGGTAATAATTGTAAATCTTCGCTAGATGCTGTATTTAAATTAATGCTTTCTGGTAATTCTTCCGATGTTGCATCTTCTGTTTTTTGTGTGCTATTTTCTTTATTATAACTGCTACCTGGTTTTGGTGTGCCTGATTTTTCGGTTTGCACATGGATTTTTTCACCATCGGTTTCGATAATCACCGTTCCATTCACATCTGTTCCATATGTTTTTATATCACGCTCTTTTAGCCACTCCAGCACTTCCACATGAGGATGCCCGTAACTATTAGCCATTTCAGCAGAGTAAACAGCCACTTGCGGTTTTACTTTATCTAGGAAAAATGGCTGGTTGGATGTGGACGATCCGTGGTGTCCTAAATCTAGAATATCTGCTTCTAAATCGGCACCGCTATCTACCATTTCTCTTTCTCGGCTTTTTTCTGCGTCACCTGTAAAAATAGCAGAAATATCTTTATACGTAATTTTTACAGCGATGGAGTCATTATTTGCGTCATTTTCCAGTTTATCAGGGCTTAGAACAGCTAGATTAAACGGTCCAAAAGTAGCTTTTTCGCCACGTCTCGGTTCTTTATATTTGGCATCTGAAGCTAATGCCGCGTCAATTACTTTCTCGTAAATACTACTAGAAAAAGTTAAACCATCCATCCAAATTTCTTTTGGTTTGTATGTAGCGATTACTTTATCAGCGTTACCGATATGGTCTGCGTGTGGGTGTGTCAGTAGCAGTAAATCTATTTTCTTCACATTTGCTTCTTGTAAATAAGTTAAAATACGGTCATCATCTTGGCGACCAGTATCAATCAAAATAGTTGTGCCATCTTCTGCTTGAATAAGTGTGCTATCACCTTGGCCAACATCAAAAAAAGTAAAACTTGCACCATTCAATGTTTTTTCGGTAATGTTCGATTTACTAGTTGATGGTTCGGAAAAACTACAACCGCTTAAAAAAATAGCGATTAAACTTATACAGATTACTAATTTCTTTGTCATCGTTCTCCTCCTGCTCTCTTAGTAGAATAGCAAAGGAAGGCGAAACAGTAAAGTTTTTAAAACAAAAACCGCCTGAAATCAATTTGATTACACGCGGTCATTTATGTTGGATTCATTTCACTTTTTCTTTAAAGGAAAAAAGTACTTCTTCCGTTTTTGGTTCATAGTCAATTTTCCAGTCGTGGTCTTTGAAATACCAATAATCATGGTCTTCAATGAAGAAAATTAAGTCTTCTTTTTTCTCAGCCACTGCTGCTTCTTGCGGTTTTTCGGCAGTTAAACCGATAGAGAAACCAGGATGCAAGGAACTGTTAGAACCACCATATTTCGCAAAAAGTCGAATTCCATTACCATTAGCTACATCAAACTCATCATGAAACCATTTATTTGCTTGGTCCGTTACCTCGATATTCATACTTTTCACTCCTCGTTTCCAATTTTTTCGTAATGATTGTTATTCAAGAATAGCAGATTTCTTGGTGAATTTCACTTTTTCTGCTTTTTGTTATGAAGATAATATACCTCTTTCAAAGAATCTTTAAACCACATTGTGTTAAAACAATATTAAAATAAGGAAATTGTACTATAACAGAATAGGGCAAAAAAAACTGTGCGAGACGATTAATCCCGCACAGTTTTTATAACTCTTTATTCTAATGGAGCTTTTCCTAAGAATGCTTTGAACATCCAGATATGTTTGTCAATGCTTGCTTTGAAAGCAATGAGCATATCATTCGTTACGTTGTCGCCTTCTTTGTCAGTAAGCTCAATACCTTGTTGATACTCGCCTCTAAGTAATTCTAATGTTCCAACTAAGTCTTCCATTAATTGATCCATTGTTTTTGGTTTCGTATAAGGAGCTTCTTCTACGCTCGCATTTTCTAAAAACTCTTTTAATGTTGAGAATGGGCTTCCGCCGATTGCTAGTAAACGTTCTGCTACTTCATCCATTTGTTCGCCGAATTCGCTATATAAATCATCCATTTTTTCATGTAAAGTGAAGAAGTTGTGTCCTCTCATATACCAATGAATTTGATGAATTTTTACTGTGAATACGTTTAGGTTCGCTACTTGGTGATTCAAAAATTCCTTTGTGTCTACTGAGTTAATTGTTTTCATAATTATCTTCCTCCTATTTTATAATGATTATCACTTAATAATAAGTATAATCTATTTTCGCGTCCATGTCCAGTGTGGAAACCATCACAAAGTATTTACCACTGATATAAATTCTTAAACATCTATTATTGTTTTTTCATTATTTATCTCTTTTTTTATGATAGAATAAAAAGGACTTTTATACAACTAGGAGGATCAATAATGGAAAATCACTCTCACCGTTTTCAGGTGAACTTGGCTGGTATGATTGATATTCTCTCCAACCACCTTTATGACGAAAAAGATGTTTATATTCGCGAATTACTGCAAAATGCAACCGATGCCATTCGTGCTAGAAAAATTTTAACGCCAACTTTAGAAGGAAAAATCCTCGTGTCTCTAACAGGGAACACAAATGAAAAAACTTTGATTTTAGAAGATAACGGAATTGGTTTGACCGAAGAGGAAGTCCACGCTTTTCTCGCAACGATTGCTAATTCTTCTAAAGGCGAAAAAGACTTTGATGGCGAGCATTCCAATGATTTCATCGGTCGTTTTGGAATTGGCTTACTTTCTTGTTTTATTGTTAGTGATGAAATTGTAATGATTTCCACTTCCAAGAAAGATGGTGATACAACAGAATGGCGTGGTAAAGCGGACGGGACTTATTCGGTTCGAAAAATAGAAGCGGAAACTCGCGAACCAGGTACACAAGTGTATTTGCGCTTACGTGCTGATTTAGAGGAGCATCCTGAATGCGAGGATGTAGAAGAATTAATTAATACATTGAAAAAATACGGCTCCTCTTTAGAAAGTAATATAATAGTAGAAATCAATGGTTTAGAAGAAGAAATTAATAGTTGGACCAAACAGTTTTCGAACAAAGAAACGTTATTCAATCTTCCAAGAGAGCAAATAATTAAGTACGGTGAATATATTTTGGGGACGCATTTTCAAGATTATTTCTTAATTGAAAATGAATCCGGGAGAACATTTGGGATTGCTTATATGATTCCCCATGCTGTTCAAATGAATGCGACACGTAAGCACACAGTATTTTTAAATAATATGTATGTTACTAGTGAAGCGAATAATATTTTGCCGGATTGGTCCTTCTTCGCTAAATGTGTGCTTTGGACAGACGAACTTCAACCCGTTGCTTCCCGTGAAGCCTTTTATAAAAATGAGCGCTTAACCAGTGTTTCCGATGAGCTAGGCGTTGCTTTGAAAAAAGGTATTGAAACACTTTCGGAAGAGGCACTAAAGAAATTGTTAGCAACACATTATCTCGGTTTTAAAGCACTTGCGAGTGAAGACGTACCATTTTTAAAATTAATTTATCCTTACCTTCCAGTTCGAACTTTGAATGGAGAGGAAAAACTAGGCGATATAATTGATAAAAATGATGTCATCTACTACACCTATTCGGTCGATGATTTTAGACAAATTAAAGATATTGCGCGATCAAGCGGCATGACACTTATTAACGGCGGTTATTCCTATGACTCTCCAATTTTAGCGCAATTAAGTTATTTTGTTGAGGGAACAGAATTTATCTTAATCGAACCGGAAGAAATGACCAATAAATTACGCCCTATGACAGTGAGTGAAGAACAAGCTTACCAACCTATTTTGACAGAAATGAATAGTATGATGGCTGATTTTGATACAGATGTATTAATTAAACATTTTGAACCGAAAGATTTACCGATTATTTTCATCCATTCTACTGCAACACAGGAATTACGTGAACTAGAACGAGCTGTCGAAGAAACGAATTCTGTTTTTAGTGATATTTTAGAAAGCATTCAAAAAGAGCAAGAACCTGCCCCGCTCGCTCACTTGTATTTAAATTTAGATAATGAGCTGATTAAACGACTTTTCACTTCTGAAAAAACAGTGAAAGAATTATCCGTGATTGTGAATGTACTTTACATCCAAGCCTTACTATTAGGGCATTATCCGCTGAAACGCAAAGAAATGAAATTAATGAATCAAAATATGTTACAAATCTTAGAAATGCTATAGGAGGGAGAATAATGGATTATTTGAATGATTTAGAATCTGTTTGGGGAATGGATGATACGCCTGAAAAAATAAAAGTATTAGAACGAATTATTGCTGGTGCAGATTTATATAACAATATAGATGATGGCATTGAAGCACGTGAAATGTTGATTGACACATGTTTAACAGCTGGCTTTCCGAAAAAGCAATTACAGGCTTTT